>JBAXPF010000178.1:0-8428 GCA_037132955.1 Verrucomicrobiota bacterium
ACGCGGGATTGAGGCGACGTTGAGCAATTCCACGCTGTCCTGGCCGGAGCAAAAGGAGCGCTTGGATGGAATGCGCAACGGTGCCTACAAGCTGGTCTATGTGGCCCCGGAACGGTTTCGGGCGGAGAGTTTCCTCAGCGCCCTGGCCGGGGTGGAGGTCTCGTTGTTTGCGGTGGACGAGGCGCACTGCCTGAGCCAGTGGGGACATGATTTCCGCCCCGACTATTTGCGCCTGGGCAAGGCCTTGGAAAAACTCGGGCACCCGCAGTGCGTCGCGTTCACCGCCACGGCCACCCCGATTGTTAGAGAAGATATCACCAGTGTGCTCGGCTTGCGCGACCCGTTCGAGCAGGTCAGCGGTTTTTCCCGCCCCAACCTCGCGCTGACCATCACCGCCGTGGACAATGCGGCGCAGAAGGACGAGCGCATGAAAGCGGTGGTGGTGGCCCATCGGACCGGCATTGTCTATTGTGCCACGCGCAAGAAAGTGGAGGCGGTGTCCGAAACGCTCGCCAGTTGGGGGTTCAAGTGCGTGGCCTATCATGGCGGCATGAGCGATCAGGAACGTGGGCGCGCCCAGGAGGTGTTCATCAAGCGCCAGGCGGATGTGGCGGTGGCCACCAATGCCTTTGGTATGGGCATTGATCGCGCGGATGTGCGCTTTGTCATTCACTACGAGGTGCCCGGCAGCGTGGAGGCCTACTATCAGGAAGCCGGGCGCGCCGGGCGCGATGGCGAGACGGCGGTGTGCGAATTGCTGTTCAATTATGCGGACACCCGCACCCAGGAGTTTTTCATTGAGGGAGCCAACCCCACGGCGGCCGTCATCCGCTCGATCTATCAATATCTGCTGAACGAGGCGGACAAGGACTTCGAGGTGCACAAGACCTTGGAGGAAATCGCGGCCTATGCCGCAGTGAAAAATTCGATGGCCGTGGGCAGCGCGTTGTCGGTGCTGGCACGGGTCGGTTACATCGAGCGCTTCGATGTGCCCGGCCGCAGGATGCGCGGCACGCGTCTGCTCAAGCCGGATGTGGCGGTGCGCCAGCTCACCCTTGACGAGGCCGCCATCGAGGAGAAGGATAGGCGGGACCGGGAAAAGCTCAAGGCGATGGTGGCGATGTGTTACGCGCGGACTTGTCGCCAGCGCTGGATTTTGAGTTATTTCGGCGAAGCGGGCGAGGGGAGTTGCGGGTGCTGTGATGTTTGCCGCGACGAGGGCTCCGGGGAGTTGCGCGCCCCGACCACGGAAGAGGACACCTTGGTGCGCCAAGCGCTCAGCGGCGTGGCCCGCATGTCCCGCCGCACGGCCCAGGGCTGGGAAGGTCGCTACGGCCGCGGCCGTATCGTCCAAATGCTCTGCGGCAGCCGCTCCCAGGAAATCCTCAACGTCGGACTCGAGCGCCTGAGTACCTATGGCATCCTCAAGCACAAAGGCGTGGGCTATCTCAATGCCCTGATGCGTTCGCTCACGGATGCCGGATTGCTGCTGAATGTGAGCGGGGAGTATCCGTTGCTGACCCTAACACCCCTCGGCGATGCCGTGATGCGCGGCGAGGCCACTTACACCTTGGTCTGGCCGGAAGCCGGCACCCTGCGCCAGGAGGTCAAATTGCAGGACCACGGGTTTGACGAGGGGCTCTACGCCCAGTTGCGCGACCTCCGCGCCCGGATCGCCCACCGCGAGAAATTGCCGCTCTACGTGGTCTTCAGCAACAAGACCCTCGAGGCGCTCGCCCGCTATCGACCGGCCACCCCGGACGAGGCCATGCAGGTGCCGGGCATTGGCGTGGCCAAACTCCAGCGCTACATCGGCCCCTTTCTCAAAACCATCGCCGAGTGGTGCTCCAGTCGCCGCCGCTAGCCAATAACGCTGAGGTTGACGGCAGGTGGATTGCGGTTTGACGGAGGCGCTCCGGGATGTCATACCTCGCCGCGATGTCAGCGCCGAAGCACGTGCTCTTTGTTTGCACCGGAAACACCTGCCGCAGCCCGCTGGCGGAGGGGTTGTTCCGCAAGGCGCTGGCGCAGCGGGGCGATTACACGGTGGGTTCCGCCGGGGTGGCCGCTTCGCGCGGCGACCGGCCCAGCCGGGATACCACGGCTGTGCTCAAGAAACGTGGGATTCAGCTGGAGGATTTCGCGAGTCGTCCGGTCACGGCTGGATTGTTAGATGAGGCCACCCATGTGTTTGCCATGACCCACAGCCACCTGAGCATCTTGGAAAGCCGTTTCCCGGAGCATGCGGAAAAATTCCACTTGGTTTGTGATTTTGCGGACATCCCCGGCCAAGGGGTCGGGATGGATGTGCCTGACCCCATTGGGATGGGCCGTGCGGCCTATGAAGAGGTCGCCCAAGTCTTGGATCAGGCGATCCCCAGCATCCTCGCATTCATCGATCAGACGTGGCCCAAATAAGCTTGGCCTATATCATCCCGAGTTTCATTCGGCCTTCTTCGGAAATCATTTCCTGATTCCAAGCCGGATCCCAGACGAGTTCCACCCGGGCGTTGTCGATGCCATCAAGCATCATGACTCGGGCTTGTGCGTCGGCGGCAATCACCGGCCCCATGCCGCAACCGGGGGCGGTCAGCGTCATCTTGATAGAGGCCGTGGTTTTGCCGTCGATTTCCTCCAGCAGGCAGTCGTAAACCAGGCCGAGATTGACGATATCGACGGGGATTTCCGGGTCATACACGCCTTTGAGTTGCTCCCACACCTGGTCTTCCAAGGGCGCGTCCACGAGGCGGACGACTTTTTCCGGTTTCCGTTTGTCCGCGTCGAGGTCGATGCCGAGCGCGTCGGCATCGGTGGAGGGAATGCGTGCCAAGCCTTGCGAAGTGGCCACGGTGAAGGTGCCGCCGAGGCGTTGGGTGATATAGACCCGCGTGCCTAGCGGCAGGATGACAGCGTCACCGCTGGGGATCTGAATGGCGGACACTTCCCGTGTCAGGGTGATTTCCTCGTGCATGCGGGCGGAGTAAAAACCAACCCGGCCCACTGCGCAAGGGATGAGTTTTGCCCGGACCCGGGAATGTGTGGATGATTGGCGACGGTTTTCCTCCTGCACGCGTGGGGTCGGCCATTACAGCCCGCTGCCTTGGATCAAGGCCCGCAATTGGGTCTGGAACTCGGCTAGGTCCTCCTGGGTCGGGCGATAGCCCGCCGTATCAGGGTCGAGGCCGGGTCTGCCGGATTGATCGATGACCCACACGCCGGTTTCGCCATCGCTGAAGCTGACCTTGCCGCTGACCATGGTGCCGGGAAGCGCCAGGTGGTCCATGGTGACGCTCACGCTGCCGGTTGCCACGGGGGGCGGGGCCGCGTCCACTTTGATTTCAACCGGTTTGGGTGCCTCTTGGAGTTCCAGTCCGAGGTCGAGCACTAACAATCGGGTGTCCATGTAGGTGATGCCGAGGTCGAATTCCTCTTTGAGGCGGCGTTGCAAGTCGGGCATCGTGGCCCCCTCGCTGGCCCATTGGACGAGGGCTTGCTTTTGTTCCGGGGTAAGTTGGCTGGCGCTGAACATGCATCCTTTGTGCAGGATACGCGCGGATTGCCAAGCACCAAGAGTGAAAAAATGCAGAGCGGGTCATCGGGTCAGGGTGCCCTAACAAGAAACCGGACGCTGGATGATCTATCACAGCGCCCGGTTGGATGAGGGAACGGATGGCGAGGGGGACCGTTCACAGCCCCCGCAGGGGCCTGCTAATTCGACTTGCGTCCGCCAACGCCCAAGGTTTTTTTGGAAATCACCTTGGCGATTTCCTTGGGCCGCAGTGCACGCACGGCTTTACCCGCCTGCCACATCTCGGAATTGCCGATCTGGTCGAGTTCCTTGGTGAGCTGGACCTGATAGTCCGGCTTGCCGCAGGACGACAACACGCGGGAGCATTCCTTGCCGTTCTTGACCCTCTGATAGAGATCCTTGAAGACCGGCAGCACCGCTTTCTTGAATTTCGGTTTCCAATCCAACGCGCCGCGTTGCGCGGTGGCGGAGCAATTGGCATACATCCAATCCATGCCGTTTTCGTCCACCAGGCGGATCAGGCTCTGGGTGAGTTCCTCGACGGTTTCATTGAAGGCCTCGCTGGGCGAATGGCCTGCGCCACGCAACACATCGTATTGCGCTTCCATGATGCCGGCTAACGCGCCCATCAACACGCCGCGTTCGCCGGTCAGGTCGCTGAACACCTCGTGTTGGAAGGTCGTAGCAAACAGATAGCCCGAGCCGATCCCGATGCCCAGCGCCAGGCAGCGCTCCGTGGCACGGCCGGTGGCGTCCTGAAACACCGCGTAACTCGAGTTGATGCCCGCACCCGATAGGAAATTGCGCCGCACCGAGGTGCCGGAGCCTTTCGGCGCCACCATGATGACGTCCACGTCCGCCGCCGGCACCACTTTCGTTAGATCCTTGTAGGCAATGGAGAAACCATGCGAGAAATACAGCGCGTCGCCGGCCTTGAGGTGGCGCTTGACGCTCGGCCAGATTGCGCGCTGGGCGGCGTCCGAGACCAACATTTGAATGACAGTGCCCTTTTCCACGGCCTCCTCGATATCGAACAAGGTTTTGCCGGGAACCCAACCGTCCTTGCAGGCGCGGTCCCAGTCTTTCTTGAATTTCTTGGCCTGGCCGATGATGACCTTGAAGCCGTTGTCGCGCAGATTGAGCGCCTGGGCCGGGCCCTGCACGCCGTAGCCGATGATGGCTATCGTTTCGTTCTTGAGCACCTTGCGTGCCCGCGACATCGAAAACTCCTTGCGCGTGATGACCTCTTCCTTCGTTCCACCAAAATCAATGATAGCCATGCTGTTGTACTTTTTATGTTAGTGCCACGGCCGCCCCACCATGGTGGCCGCCGTGGCCGCTGAGTGTTCACCCGGCCACGCCGAAAGCAAGCGAAAAATCGCTTTTTCGTGGGGTTGTAAGCCACGGCTTCCAGTTGTCAGTCCGGGCGAGCGGATCTGTCGGCGGACCGAACCGGGCCGCCCGTGATCTCTTCATTGGCACACGGGCAAGCTGCCCGTGCCCCTCTTGATGACACTCTTGAAGACGGGACTTGGCCAGTCCCGTTCCATGCCTGCGTGGAGGAAGACGGGACAGCCACGTTGGCCGTGGCGGCTCTTCCCCTGATCCTTGGGCATTGAACGCGGAGCGAGCGCTGGCGCGCATGGGAAAAACCGGCGCAGCCCTAGCTGGCAGGGCACCGCGAAGCATGGCCATGTTGGATGTTGGATGTTGAAATCCTTGCCAATGCAGCCGCAATAAAAAAAATAACTTACTCAGAAATAAGAATTGACGCCCGGAAAAAGGACGCTTTTATTCGCGCGTCTGCTTGCATTCCGCAGTGTTGCAAACCCAGCAATAACCCACCCCTCTCCCGGCATAGCCGTGGAAAACCCCCAGAATACCCAGCATCGGATTTATCCCTGCGAGGCGCAGCCTAGCCGGGTTCTTGCTTACCTATGCTACGCCGTGCATCGCGACCTTCCCCCCTCTGACCTTTAGATCTTCCGACTCTCACCTCAACCCCCCATGAAACCCAAATCCGCATTCCGTCTCGTCCGCACCGGCTCCCGCCTGTTTGCCATCGCCATCGTCTCCCTGCTCGCCGCGCAGACCACGCGCGCCACCGATCTCTATTGGGATACCAACGACACGCTTGCCAATGCGGGCGCCACCTCCGGCATCTGGGGCACCAGCGCCTTCTGGTACACCGATTCGACCGGCGGCGGTTCGGGCGGCGGCATTTCTGCCACCACTGCCAACGACAACCTCTTCTTCTCCGCGGGCATCAACACCCTATTGAGCAATATCACGCTCACCGGCACCTTGTTGGCCAACAAGATTACCTTCGACGATCCCCTCGCTACTGCAACGAATATCACCCTCAGTGGCGCGACCTCCCTCACCCTCGGTGGCGGCTCAGGCACCGATGCCGGCATCTATGTTTCTTCCTCGGCATCCGGCGGAACTGTGAACCGGCTCCAGATTTCTCAGGCGCTCACCCTTGCATCGGATGTCACTTTCCAAAATGCATCTTCTTCGATTGCCCTATGGCTTTCGGGCGGTGTCGGCACGGCGGCAAAGAATGTGACCCTGCAAAATAATTCGCACCTCTGGGCCGGAATTCGCGTTGACGGAGGCTTGAACAACGCCGGCACGGTGACCAATAGCGGCACCGGAAGCGGGGATGTGGAAATCACGAGCGTCATTGGACCCAATGTGCTGGGCGTCATTCAAGACAGTCTCACCTCGGTGATGACGATTAATGCAACCAATACCTACACCTCTCAGACGACACTCAAAGCGGGTGTTCTGCGGATTGTCGGCGGCACCCTCGGCCCGACTGGTACTGGCGCCCTGGGCAGTGGCGGAACAGTCATGTTCGACGGTGGTATCCTCCAAGTGGGCGGGAGTGGTGCGATAAGCGATCCTTCCATTCGCTTCAATGTCACCGCTGGCAAGGACTACAAGATTGACCTTCCAACTCAAGGCAATGGCACAGCCAGGGATATGACCCTTGGGACAGCGCTTGCGGTGAACGGCGGCACTGGCAACACGAATGGACTGCATAAATACGGCGTCTCCAAGCTGACACTTTCTGCGGCGGAAGTCTACAAAGGCATCACAACCATTGGTGGTATTGATAGCGCCGGCAACCAAACCTTTAAAGGCGGCACGCTCCAAATCGGCACCGGTGCCTCAGGCACGGGGAGTTTGGATGCAGCTTCTTCGCTAACTTTTGCAGGAACCGGCACATTTATAGTGAATGAGGCAAATAACCTGAGTCAGAACTTGAGCACTCTCACGTTTAGTGCGGGAGATGGAACTGTGCTAACCACAAACAATGGCGGCAATAGCTTCCTCACCTTTGCTTCGCTCGGCTTGCGCGGGACCGGCGGGACCGGCAATTTGACGTCCAGCGGCGGCACCTACGGCACGGACAATAAGATTATCCTGACCACCACCACCAATGCGCCGCTCAACAATAGCGGATCGGACAACCCGGGGCTCTTCTTCGGTGGCACCGGCTATGCCCGCTACGACACCACCGCCGGCTATTTCCGGGCGGTCACCTACGGCACCGACACCAACGCCCTGGCCGCCATTGCCAGCGCCGAAACACTCGGTATCGACAACGCCACCAAGGATGTCTCGATCTCGGGTGCGATCACGGCCCAGACCAGCGCCTCGGTCAATACCCTCAACATCCCTGGCGCGAGCAATTTCGGGTTGTACCCGGGTGCGACGCTCTCCCTCGATGGCATTCTCAAATCGGGCGCCAATGCCTCGTTCATCAGCGGTGGTGCCGGCCTCAGGCCCATCGCCAGTGGCGATGAGCTGGTCATCCGTACCAACGTTTCCGGTGATGTTTTGACTGTCGCCACACCGATTCTGGCCAACGGCACCAACGCCCTGACCAAATCCGGCGCGGGCACCCTGCGGATGCTCGGTGCCAACACCTATACGGGCAATACCGCCATCAACGACGGTACCCTCGTTCTCTCCAGTCCCGTGGCCCGCACTTACAGTGGTGTCATCAGTGGCGGCGGTAATCTGGTGGTCACCGGCCCGAGCGCACTGACCCTCAACGGCTCGGTGTCTAACACTTTCTCCGGGTCGTTGGTAGTCACCGGCGGCACTCTCGTGGCCGACTTTTCCAACATGGCTGTGCCACAGCAACTGCTCCCCCAATGCATTGAAACCAACGCGGTGCCGTCCAATGGGTGGGCGCTCGGTGGAGGTTCCGCCAATAATGGAACTCAAGGCGAAGGCAGCATTACAATCGTCGGCAAGCCGGGTGCCTATACCACGATTCAGAAGTTTGGTATCAAATCGCAGAGCGGAACCCCGGGCTCTACCTTTACCATTACCGGAACAGGCAGGATTCTTGTGAATCCCAACGGCGGAACAGAGACGCAGATTGATATTGGAAATGCCTATCCGACCGCCAACTCTGCTCTGCTCATCGGATATACAGCGAACCCAGGAACGGGCAACGTGGTTTTTACAAGCTATCGAGGCACTGCAAATACAATAGGCAACGGCAATAGTTCACTGGGCCGTGTGTACTTTACGACGGATGGGGGCACCACCGTCTATCATACTCAGCACACTGGCGGGAGTAACAATGGCTGGGCAAACAGAGACGTCCCAATGGAGCCTTCTCTTGGCGGCACCGCCTACGGCACTGTAACAATCGCCGGCGCAAGTGGCTACGCGAAGCTCACAGGTGCTCAAATCACAGCTGCGGGTGGAACTTTCACCATGAATACGGGTGCTGGATTCACTGGCTCAGGCAGAGCTTCATTTTACAAGATCGAGAGCCCCCTAGCGGGTCAAAGCCTTGTGATGAATGGTAACAATTGTTGTTACTATTCAGGTTCCCCCGGTTGGTTGCTTTTCAAAGATATTTCGGAAATG
>JBAXPF010000179.1:0-8388 GCA_037132955.1 Verrucomicrobiota bacterium
CCCCTCTTGAAAGATGAAGACACGGGCGAGCCGCCCGTGCCCCTCTTGAAGGATGCTTTCTGCGACCCCGGTATTGCGATCAACTCCGGGTTTCTCGATGGGCTGCCCACTGCCGAGGCCAAGGCCACGATGATCGACTGGCTCGAAGCGAACCACCTCGGCCAGCGCCGCATCCAGTACAAACTCCGTGACTGGCTGTTCTCCCGCCAGCGTTATTGGGGCGAGCCGTTTCCCATCGTGTGGAAAGACGGCCGTCACCAAGCCATCGCCGAAGCCGAGCTTCCGCTGCTGGCCCCGCCACTCGATGACTACAAGCCGAGTGGCACGCCCGAGCCGTTGCTCAGCAAGGCGCGGGAATGGGTGGAGCTTCCCGATGGATCCGTTAGAGAAACCAACACCATGCCGCAATGGGCCGGCTCCTGCTGGTATTACCTCCGCTATTGTAATCCATCTAACACCGAGCGATTCATCTCTAAAGAAGCGGAGGCCTACTGGTCCGATGAAAAACCCGGTATGGTCGATCTGTACGTCGGCGGCACCGAGCATGCAGTGCTGCATTTGCTCTATGCCCGCTTCTGGCACAAGGTCTTGTTTGATCTTGGCCACGTGCGCACGCCGGAGCCGTTCCAAAGGCTCGTCAACCAAGGCTTGATCCTCGGTGAGGACGGCCAGAAGATGTCCAAGTCCCGCGGCAACGTCGTCAACCCGGACGATGTCGTCAGCGAATACGGCGCGGATGCGCTGCGCCTCTACGAAATGTTCATGGGTCCGCTGGAACAGGTGAAACCCTGGCAAATGAAAGGGGTGGAGGGCGTGTCGCGCTTCCTCGCCCGCGTCTGGCGCGTCGCCTTCGAGCAGGACCAGGCCGGCGCCTGGCGGTTATCTAACAAAATAAAGGAGGTCCCATGCGGCGACGCGGAATTGCGGCGCGTGGTCCACGAGACGATCAAGAAAGTCGGCGAGGACATAGAGAAATTGAGCTTCAACACGGCCATCTCGCAGATGATGATTTGCACCAACGCGTTCACCCACGCGGAGGTGGTGCCCGTTGCGGAGTTCATGCAATTTCTCACCGTGCTCAACCCCTTCGCGCCGCATCTCTCCGAGGAAATCCACGAGCGTGTGGCGGCGGTTTTCAACCGCCAGGCCCCTTATCTATCAGAATCGTCATGGCCCGGCTACGATCCCGCCGCGCTGGTGCGCAGTGAGGTCGAACTTGTCATCCAGGTGAATGGCAAACTGCGCGAGCGCCTGATGATTTCCAAGGATGCAGACGAAGCGGCGGCCACCGCTGCGGCGCTTGCCAGCGCCAAGGTCAAGGACCACACCGACGGCAAGACCATCCGCAAGATCGTCTATATCCAAGGCAAGCTTCTGAACATCGTCGCCATCTGAGTGTCGCGGGTGAGATCATTCCATTTCCTCCGGGATCAGGATGTCTGAGGTTACGCGAAACCGCAGCAGGCGAAGCCGAGTTATTTCTTCTTCTCCTCCTTGCCGTTGAATTCGGCGAGGGAGAGTTTGCCGTCGCTGTCTTTGTCTTTCCTGGCGAAATTTTCTGCAGCCTTGGTGGCATCTTTGGTACCGGCGGAGAATTCCTCCTTGGAGAGGTAGCCATCGTGGTTCGTGTCCTTCTGATTGAAGATTTCTTGCGGGTTTGGCTTGGCCTTGGTCTGGTTGGCGGCTCTTTTGTTTGGACAGGCGGCGTGGAGCGGCAGCGTGAGGGCGAGGCCGATGGCGAGCAGGAGGCTGTATTTCATGGGATGGGGTTGGGGCGGTTGGGGTTGGGTTAGGTGTTCCTGTGGGGGGAACGGTTGATTATAGCGCGGAAAGGGCGGGTGGTGAGAAAAAATTTGCGGGGCGGACGGAGGGTAGGGCATGGGCTCAAAAACTCAACAATAATTGCCAGATGTAGGTGTTGGCCAGTCCTTCGATGTCGTTCCAGACCTGGCGCACCATGTCCTTGTCGCCGGTGATTTCAGGGTAATCCTTGGCCTTTTCATCCCAGGTGCGGCAGATGCCGGGGGCTGTGCCCGTCGCGCCGCGTCCCGCCATGCCTGCGAGGGCGGCGCGTGTGGCTTGCGAGGCGGGCACGTCGCATGGCGCCATGGCCGCGGGTTCCTGATAGCTGCCGGCGGAATAAGCGCCCAGTTCGCGGGTAACATCGGTGAGCACCCGCAGGTTCTCGATGCTCGTGTCGTCTTGCATGATGGCTCCGGCGTCCATGATGTAGCCGCCATCGGCCGCCACTTCCCGGATCACCCGCTCGCAGAACTCGCGCACCTTTTCCGGTTTGCCAAAGCTCAGCAGACTGTTAGGCACGCCGCCGCTCAGGGCGAACTTGTCGTGCAAACGCCGGTGCACCTCGAAGATATCGTCTTGGTCGCAGTGAAACACGATGCTGCGATCGGGTAACTCGCGGAAGCTATCAAAGTGGTGTTTCCATTTCCCCTCGGCATAAAACAACGTCTGATGGCCGTGTTTCCAAAACTCCTCGATGATGGGTTTGAGCGTCGACCAATAATGCGTGTCGAAGGTTTTCGGGGAAATCAATGGGACACATCCCCGGTGCATCCAGAAGCCGATGGGCACCTGCTTGGCTGCGTCCGCCGTGGTCAGCCCGACATGACACAGGTGCGGCATGAGCGCCTCGCAGGCGGCCAGCACCTTGTGCGGTTGGGTCACCATATCCATGGTCAGGCCGATGTAGCCGCGCAATTTGTCGGCCAGGATGTCAAACGGGGCCTTGAAAATTCCGGCGATGGCCGATACGGTGCCCGATTCATTGCGCAAGCGGGCGGCTTGCGGGCCGAAGGCGTAAAAGTATTGCAGCATGGCCATGCCACCTTTCACAAACGACAAGTTGTTGCGATAGGTGGCGGGTTCGCCCAGCTTGCTCACCTCGGTGGAAACCCGCGGCAGCCAGACGTTGTAGAGAAAGCCGGTGGGATCGGCGATGAGCGCGTCGTATTCGTCCTCACGCATCCACGATTGCTCCTCTTGCGGCTCGATGTAGTTGAAGCCGGTGGTGGCCGGAATATGAATGCCGGGAATGCCGTAGTAGCGCAGACCGACCGCCTGCGCCAGCCCGGTCCACACGTAAACCATGTTAGGCACCACCGCGTCCCAATCGAAATCCTTGGCGCACTTGGCAGCCGCATCGAACGCGCGGGTGTAATCGTGAGCCACATCCTGACAGGTGAACCCGGCGTAGCGCGCGGTGAATTCCGCAACAAAGGGCCGGATCGGGATCCGGTCCGGCTTTTCGTTGCGCATGGCGGTGACGTAGCGTGCCAGACGCTGTTGATAGAGTGGCTCATGGTCCATGGCCGGAGAATTCCGTTTTCCCGCAGCGGGTTCAAGCCTGATTTTTCCGCAGGGACGGAAAGGCGGGTTCCGGCGGACGCGACATCGTCCGCAAGGTGGAACGCTTCCTGCTATCTGCCAGGTATACAGTTCATCCCAGCCAAGCCGCCCTGAAAGTACCCGCCGCCAAAGGAGTAATCACTCGGAATTTGGAATGGATCTTGCTTCGTGCGAGCGATGCAACGTTATCCATTATTAAAAACCAGCCATTGTGTGCTGGGTCTGAGTCTGGTGGGAACCCTGGCGAGCCAAGCCCAGGATGTGGGCTCCGTGGTGGATTCCGGGGACACGGCATGGCTCCTCACCGCCACGGCACTGGTCCTCTTCATGGCGATGCCGGGATTGGCCATGTTTTATGGCGGCTTGGTGCGGGGTCGCAACGTGCTCTCGGTCATGGCTCAATGCGCGGGGATTGCCTGCATGGCGTCGTTGTTGTGGGTAGCGTGTTTGTATAGCCTGGCGTTCAAGGGCGATGGCGGCTGGATCGGCAATCTCGACGCCGCGTTCCTCAAGGGCATCGGCCCCGACACCATCGCGCCCAACACGCGCGTGCCGGAAACCTTGTTTGTGATGTTTCAGATGACCTTTGCCCTTATCACCCCGGCGCTGTATGTGGGCGCGGTGGTGGAACGGATGAAATTCGGCTCGATCATGTTGTTTTCAGCGTTATGGCTGGTGCTGGTTTACACGCCAGTGACCCACTGGGTGTGGGGTGGCGGATGGTTGCAAACCATGGGCATCAAGGATCTGGCCGGGGGGATCGTGGTTCACACCACCGCCGGGGTGTCGGCCCTGGTGCTGGCCATCCTGTTAGGCAAGCGCCGCGGTTTTCCCGGTCACCCGCACCAACCGCACAGTCCGGGCATGGTTTTCATGGGTGCGGCGATGTTGTGGGTGGGTTGGTTTGGTTTCAATGGGGGCAGCCAGCTCAAGGCGGGGTCCGGCGCCGGCATGACCCTGTTGGTGACGCATCTATCCGCCTGCTCGGCGGCCTTGGTCTGGTGCTTGCTCGAGCGCATCCGCAACGGCAAGGTCGGGCTGATCGGCTTGGTGACAGGTCTTGTCGCCGGCCTTGCCACGATCACGCCCGCCTCGGGTGAGGTAGGCCCGCTGGGAGCCATGGTCATCGGTTCCCTGGCGGCCGTGGTTTGTTATTTTGGGGTGAGCCTCATCCGGGTCCGGTTGGACATCGACGATTCGCTCGACGTGTTCGCGGTGCATGGCGTGGGCGGAATTTTGGGCACCCTGTTGCTGGCGGTTTTCGGCCAATCCGCGTTGGGCGGGCTGGGCACCGTAAAAGCCATCGGCACCCAGTTAGGCATTCAGGCCACCGGCCTGGCGGTGACCATCGTATGGTCGGCGCTGGCCACGGTGGGCATCGCTCTGCTGGTCAAGGCGACGCTTGGCCTGCGGGTGAGCGAGGAACAGGAATATGACGGCATGGACAACTCGGAACACGGTGAGAACGCCTATCCGATGGAGCCGGGAACTTGATGCGCGGCCATCCTGCCTGACGCCTGAATTGCCCTAATGTGGGCCATGGCATCCGCTTGCTTAGCCGCCCAATGTGGCAATATATTCACAAGGTATTGCTTGACACAGCACTACGGATTGGCACCTACTGCCGCAGGCACTCGCCAATGTATCCCGTTTCAAGCCATCTTCCCGCTGATTCAGCCACCGTCCAGAGTCTCGTCGGTGCCGTGGTTGGGGGGGCTTCTTTTTTTTCTCCGGGCAGGCCCGGAGCCCCCGGTTTGCCTGTCAGACCGGCTCCGCCCGCTCCGGCCAAACCCAATCCTGGAGGCCGTCCGGCACGCGAGTGGCGGGTGATTTACCGCAAACCGCCGACGCTGCTTGAGCGATTGTTCGGAGATGACCGCGACGCTGAGCGGACCCGGGACAACACCGAGACGCAGATCGACCGTCACGAGATGAAATATCTGGTGCATTCCAGTTTGGTGCCCGAGGTGCGCAAGTTCATCGCCCCATTTGTCGTGGCGGACAAACATGCCGTGGGGGATCCGCCGTCCTACACGGCGACGACGCTACAGATTGATTCGATCAACTCGACCCTGCATTACGCCAAGCAGCGGGATGTGGACGCACGCTTCAAGCTGCGCATCCGGACCTACGGCTTCGATGGCACCACGCCCTATTTTTTCGAGCTCAAACGCAAGATCCAGGGCAAGATTTTCAAGAGCCGCGCGGCGGTGAGCGCCAAGGATTACTGCAAGGAACTGTTGCTCCGTCCCACGAAGATGGTGTTCCTGAAGGATCCATCCGAGCAAATGAACCTGCTGGAGTTCATCCGGCTCAACAAGGCTATCGGCGGCATCCCGGCCATCTATGTCCGCTATGAGCGGGAGTGTTATGCGGCGTTGGGCAAGGAATACGGCAGGGTGACCCTCGACCGTTGCATGCGTTACCGTCCCGCGATGAATTCGTGGGAGTTTCCGTTGCAGGAACCCAAGTGGTATCACATGGATTCCGAGACCGCGCAATCGCGCGATTATTCCGGCACCATGTTGGAACTCAAATGCGCCCGCGAACTCCCCCACTGGATGCATGAGTGCATCGAGCGCTTCAACCTCGTGCCCGCCGGTCATTGCAAATATTCCACGGCGATGAATTTGGAGGCGCTGCTGCGCGGCCATAGTTTCTCCGACGGTTCGGAGGACACAACCCCCTTCGAAAACTCCGCGGATTGACCCCTTTACCTAATGGAAGCACTGTTTAACGCAATGGGCCCGTCACGGGCATTTGGTTTGGGCGAGGTCTTCACCAGTTTGTGTTTGAGTTTTGTCATGGGCATGTTGATCGCCAAGGTCTATCGCTGGACCCATGGCGGATTTTCCTATTCGCGATCCTTTCTCCAGACGCTGGTGCTGGGCTCGATCGTCGCCACCATCATGATCGTTGCCATTGGCAACAACATGGCGCGTGGCCTGGGCATTCTCGGTGCCCTGGCGCTGATTCGTTTCCGCACCCCGTTGCGCGATCCCCGGGATATCATCTTTGTGTTCGCGTCTTTGGCAACGGGCATTTCCTGCGGTGCCCAAGTATTCACGATCGCCATTATGGGGCCGGTCTTCTTCTGCGCGGTGGCGGTCTTTCTAACGTTTTCCCCCTTCACCTCGCGCCGCACGTTTGAGGGACTCCTGCGCTTCATCGTGGTGGATGGCCACGATGTCGATCTAACCCTCCAACAACTCTTCGCCACCCACACCGCGCACGTCGAACTGGTGGCCTTGCGCGAAGCGCTGCAAGGCGACGCCCGGGAATATTCCTATCAGGTGCGCCTGCTCGAGCCATCCGGCAAGGCCGAATTGGTGGGCGCGTTGGAGCAGGTTGATGGAATTGAAGATGTCAGCATGATCATGCAACGTTCAACGGTGGAAATCTGATGTCCAAGCTCACGCCGAATATCCAGCAATACAAGAAGCATCATCCGCTGTTCCGGCGCCTGATGGGAGGTTGGTCCTTTCTGGTATGGGTCGCCATGATCGGGGTCACTTACCTGTGCTATTTGCATGGGGGCTCCTTTCTGCCGCTCAACGGGCAGGTGCGGGTCATCAAGGAGAATGTCTCGAGCACCGAGACGGCCAGAATGAGCAAGATCCTGGTCCGCCAAGGCCAGGAGGTGCAGCGCGGCGACGTCATCGCCATGCTGGACACGGCCATGATCGATCTCAAGATCAGGGATCTGGACGCGAAGTTGCGCCATGATCGCCAACTGGAGGCGCTTGAAGACTTGGACCGCCAGCACCGCCTCTTGGAGGAGGTGCAGGGCCTGCGCAAAATCATCAGCGAAACCGAGCTGCTGTTTGAAAGCGACAAGTCGTCCAACGCCGTCTTGACGGAACGTTACAAAGCTTGGGCCGTCTTCCTCAAAAAAGGCCTCGTCAGCGATACCGAATATTTCAAGGTCGGCGTCGAGTTGGCCGCCTTGGAACCCAAACTCAAGAAGTATCCTGAAATCCTCGCCCAGTATCAAAAAGACTTGGCGGATGCCCAGCGCCTCCAACAGGAAACCAACGCGGCAAGTGTGGCGCTGCGGGCCCAGACCGAAGGCCAGACGTTGGACGCAAGCATCGAAAACGACCCGTTGATGAAGGAGTTGCGGTCTATCAGGGAGAACCACACCCTCCGCGCGGCCTCCGCCGGGTCGATCTGGCTCATCAATTTCCAGGAAGGCGAGGTTGTGGCGGCAGGTGCGACCGTGGTCGAGATCATCAAGCACGTGGCGCCCACCGTAGAAGCGTTCGTCCCCGAAACTCTAACAATCCAGGTGACGGTGGGCCAGGAGTTTCGTGTCTCCACGCTAACGGCGCCCAACCAATACTATCGGGCGACCCTCACCGCCATCACGCCCCAAGTGGTCGGTCAGATTGACAAGGCCAACATCATGGTCAACCGGGTCATTCGCGGTCGGCGCCTGCTGTTGACGCCGATTGAGAAATCGACGCTGCTGCCGGGTGAAAGCGTCATGATCGAACAACTGCCGAAACCCTGGTTTTAGGCTTGGGCCAACCCGACTTCAGAACGGAATATCGTCCTCTTCCACGAAGTCGGCGGGCGGCGCGGCGGATGCCCCTTGCTGGGGCGGACCTGGGCGCTGGGGGGGCGGACGATTGCCTTGTTGCTGGCCGCCTTGTTGCTGGCTGCCTTGTTGCTGGCCGCCTTGGGGAGCGCCCCCGCCCTGGCCCCCTTTGCCATCGGGCAGGAACTGGAGGGTCTCGCCGATGACTTTGAGCTTGTTGCGTTTCTTGCCGGTTTCCTTGTCGTCCCAGGTGTCCATCTGGAGGCGGCCCTCGATGTAGCAACTGCGGCCTTTGCTGAGGTATTGCTGGGCGAGTTCCGCCTGGCGGCCCCACAGCGTGACCTCAACGAAGATGGTTTCCTCTTGGCGGACGTTTTGCTCGTTGTTCCAGATCCGGTTGATCGCCAGGGAAATGTCCGCCACGGCGGTGCCTTTGGGGGTGTAGCGCAATTCGGGATCCCGGGTGAGATTGCCGATGAGCA
>JBAXPF010000180.1:0-8367 GCA_037132955.1 Verrucomicrobiota bacterium
TTCCCAGCATTAACACTGGGTTATGATGGGTTGATTCCCATAAGTCGGGATCTACCAGCGAACCCGGACCGGTGACAGACAGGTAATTGTTGTCGCCGGACTTCCCGATAGTAACCCCCCGGATAAATCCGCTGCCATTGTGGTTCCCCTTGCCGGTATATTCCAAATAACCACCCGCCTCGACAGACACATAATTGCCATTGGATGTGGCTGTGGTGCCAATCTCGAAAATGGCATTCGAGGTGGCCGTCGGCTCGGTGAAGATGGCCTGCGATCCGGCGCCGGTGACTTGCAGGAAATTATTCGAGCCGCCATTTGAGCCGATATATATCCGCCGGGGTCTGAGGATTCCGCCCGCGCTGACGACGACGCTGTTAGTGCTGCCTGCCACACCGATATTGAGGGCCGAGGCGGCGGCCACTCCGGATCTTCCCGGACCCGCATTCTCAACCCGACTGAAGACCGACCCGATCCCACCAATCGTAAGTGTGTTGTTATCCGCTCCGTTATTTACGCCCATGTTCCACCCGGACGATGCGGCAACACCCTGCCCATCGTTATTGATACCAAAATAAGCCCCGTTGGAAACATTCAAGCTGTTACCTGCCGAGGAGACACCAATTTGAAGCCAGTTGAGGTTTTGATTGAAATTGTTAATGACGAACGATGGAGTTGTCATGGTTCCCACCGTGGAAACATTCACGCTGTTGCCGCCAAAGGTCGCCCCGCCAATGAGCAACCCGCGATTCTTGGAAGTATTGTTGTTGACTGTCTGAATCGACGCGAGCGTGCCGCCATTGGAAATGTTCAGCGTGTTGTTAGATGAGGTGCTGCCGACGGCAATACCAGGATTCGAGGCAGAAGCAGCGGAATTAACGATGGTGCTAACACCACCAAGACTCATAGTGCCGCCACCCTCCACCGCCAGTCCCGTCGTGCCGGCAATCACCGAGTTGACGGTCACGGAAACTCCCGATCCAGTAGTGAGCGAAGGGATGGCTCCACCGTTCAGCGTCAACACGCCGCCTTGGACGGTGTAGCCCGTGGTGTTGAACGCAAGGTCGTTGGCTGTGACGCCGCCATTGGCGATGGTCACGATGTCGCCGGCAGTGCCGCCAAAGACCGCGTCGTTATCAATACCGGGACCGGGCCAGACCGCATCAGCAGCCGCAACGCCATCCCACCAATTGGCCGTGGTGTTCATGTCCCATGTTCCGCCGCCCCCCTGGGCACCGGCGGTAACCGTGTTAGAGCCATCCCATGTCAGGGAAGCGGCAGACACACACTGCACGGCACACAAAACCGCAAGGGAACCGGCAAGTGTCCGGGCGGCTTTCCCGGTGGAGTAAACAGATGTCCTGCACACAAAAGGCTTTGGGATCTTCATAAGGGGCTTTATATCGGTGGGTTTCCTGCTAGGGGTGTTCAAAATCCCTCTAACACGTTAGATTGGCCCGCGGGGCTGGCTAACGCGCTGAGAAATGGCAGGCGAGGTGCCGGTTGGGAAGGAGATTCTCCCCGACGGGGATGTTTTCTTTGGCACCCTGCGCCCGATATATGGCTTGCCGGATAGAGCCCGCATTTATTCCGCGTGGAGGCAGTCCGTCGTCGGCCTCCGCGGATGCGTGCTTTTATCCCCACGCTTCCATCTCTTGCTCTTCTCGGCGGTTGCGTTCATCAACCTGTTGGAGAAATCATCCATCCAGCCGAGCCCCAACAAACCACCGGTGTGCAGTCACAGAATGGCGGCCCCGATCTTGCCGACAATGTCGGCGCACCTGAGAGTGCATGGAACACTCATGGAACACAAATACTTGCCAAACCCAGCACTCCTGCCATGCTTCGAATTTGGCCGCCATGGCGGCAGCCCTTGGCTCCATGACACCCAATCCGAATATCCACTGCAACATCCGTGCGAGTTTTGTATTCTCTGTGGTTAGAGCATTGTATTCCAACCTAAGGACTCCTCAGTGCACCGCCCGCCGGTCGTTCCAACGGCTTTCACCCCCAAGGCTATTTTCTAACAGCCCGACACGCCCGCCGGGGACGCGGGCAGCAACGAGGAGAATAGGGTCGGGCACGCAGCTTGCGGTCTGCATCTTTCTTGCGGTGATTGGGACGTTGACGGCCGTGGAGAAAGTGGTTCTTCCGGATGGGACGGAATTTCCGTTTTGGGACGACCGCACCGACTACCGGGTGATCTACCACGTGGCTTGCCAGAATCCGCAGGCTTCCGACGCCAACCCCGGAACAGCGGTGATGCCTTGGCGGACGATCGGCCGCGCGGCGGAGATGCTGCAACCGGGCGAGAAGGTCATCGTTCACGAAGGGGTGTACCGGGAGTGCGTCAGCCCGCAGCGCGGCGGCACCAACCCCCAGGCCATGATCGCCTATGAGGCGGCCAACGGTGAGCGGGTGGTCGTCACGGGAGCCGTGCCGTGGGTGCCTGTTTGCGAGCCGAGTTCCGGCTGGGATCAGCCAGTGAAGGCCGCTTGGATGGCCGACTTCCCGCCGGAAATTTTCGCGGGCTACAATCCGTTCCTGGCCAGGAATATCTACGAGGAGTTCCTTACCTGCCACAACAAGGAGGACTTTGCCAAGTACCTGCTGCGGCGGGGCCATGTCTTCGTGGGCGGCAAACCGCTCCAGCAGGTATCCCGCTACGCCGACCTGCTCAACAAGGACGGTGCCTTTTGGGTCGAGGAGCCCGGGCTTCGAATTCATTTCAGGCTGGCCGGAGATGCCGATCCACGCCAGGCCGTGTTCGAAATCACAGTCAAAGAACAAGTGTTCGCCCCACACCAACGCGGGCTGGGTTACATCCGCGTCAGCGGTTTTCATTTCGAACGCGCGGCGGACGGCGTGCCGGTGCCGCAGCGCGCCATGGTCAGCACCAACCGCGGCCACCATTGGATCATCGAGAAGAACGCGATCCGCTGGGCGAATGCCTGCGGTATCGATGTGGGCACTCAGGACTGGAAGGCGGCCCGGCCGGATGAGTATGGCCGCCACATTGTACGGGGCAATCAGGTCAGCGATTGCGGAATCTGCGGCATTGCCGGCTGCGCCTATGTCGACCAGACTCTCGTCGAGGACAACCTTGTCCAGCGCGTCGGCAGCCTGGGAATCGAACAAATATGGGAGGTTGGCGGGCTGAAGTTTCACCTCGCCAAGAGCGTGCTCATCCGCCGCAATACCTTCCGGGACCTGCATCGGGCTGCGGGTATCTGGCTGGACTGCAAGAATGTGAATTGCCGTGTCACGGACAACCTGTTTCAGGACATCAGCACGTGCAACGGAGTGTTGTTTGTCGAAGTCAGCTACGCGCCCAACATGCTGGACCACAATGTCTTTTGGAACATCCGCACCAGCGCCGGTGCCGGGCCTGTCAACGCCAAGGACGGCTCCGCCGTCTGCGTCGATAGCTCCAACAACACCATCGTCGCCCACAATTTCTTTGGCAACGTCGGCGGGTTCGCCGCATCTGTGAATAACAGTCAGGAGGACCGGATGGTGGACGGCCACAAGGGCGAATGCAGTGGCAACCAGGTGCTCAACAACATTTTCGTTGCCTCCCCGCGGCGGATCTATCTGGGCCGCGCCGAGGGCAATCGGTGCGACGGCAACTTGTTCGACGCCGGCGACAAAAATGGCCTGTTCGACATTCAAAACCCGCCGCCCAACGTCAAGCCGCAGTTGGATGCATGGCAGGCCGACTTCGGTCAGGACCGGCAGTCGATGGTGGTACCGATGGCAGCCGCATCCGGCGCGGATGACGGTCGGCTCCGCTATTCCTGCGGCAAGGTCACTGTGCCCTGCGTTCCCGTGGCCAGGCTGGGGGAATCCGCCCCGGCTGCCGGCCCCGGCCCGTTCAACGCCGAACAATGGAAGGCGCTCCGCGAGGGACAATCGATTCTTGTGCCCCAACCCTAACATTCCGGATGCCACCAACAGCTGTCCTTGCTACCGGCCCTGCCGACGGGGTGGCGCAACGGTTCGGTGAGCGGGTGGCGCGTCCGCGGCGGGTTCGAGGTGGCGCTCCAGTGGCAGGATGGCAGGCTGCAGATGGCGGAAATCCGCCATCGCAATGCGGCCACCTGCAAGGTGCGCTACGGAACGCGGAGCGCGGAATTCGCACTCAAGCCCGGCGAGCCTATCCGTTTCAACGGCGACTTCGCGGTTGCCGACTGACGCGACCCTGATAGAACACAGCCAACAAGACGATACAGGCACCCAATGAAAACCAACCACTTCAGGCGGCATTCCGCAATTAATCTAACACCATTGATGGTGGTGCTGGGGGCTTTGTCTGCCATTGCCAATCCGGCCGTGGTGCCGGATGCCAGGCTCCAGACCGAGGCGGAGCGGATCGTCTCGCGCTACAAGGCGGTGTTTGATGCGCCGCCCGGGGGCGTGCCCTCGCGGGATTCGGTCCATGGGCCATTGCTGGGCAATGGCGACATGGGTGCGGTCATCAGCGGCAAGCCCGAGGCCCAGCGCTTTTGGCTCAGCAAGAACAACTTCTTAAAACTCAAGGACGGCCATCGCGCGGGTGGCCCCCGTCCCTTCGGCGGTTTGGAGATCAACATTCCGGCCTTGGCCGACGCCAGCTACCGGGTCGAGCAGGAACTCTTTCCCGCCATCACCGTGTCCCGCTTTACCAAAGGTTCTAACAGCGTGACGATGCGCTCCTTTATCCCCGCAACCGAGGCAGTCCTGCTCGTCGAACTTTCTGCCGAGGGCGCGCCGGTTGAGGTGCAGACCCGGCTGTGGGCGGCACCGGGCCGCGGCTCCGAGGAGGAAGTGGGTCGCACGGATGGCCTGCTGTGGGCCACCAAGGGTTTTGCCAAGGATGTCATCACCCCCACTGCGGCGGCCGGCGTTCTAACCGTCATCGGCGGCAAGCTCAGCCACCCGGACCTCGAGCCGTTCGTGCCGCAGGTCATTCCCGATCCGCCGCCCAAGCGGATGCCGCCGCCCAAGGTCAAATCGCAACCGGGGCCGACCTTCACGCTGCAGCCGGGCCAGAAGGTGACGGTCGCGGTGGCAATGCAAAGCTCGTTTGACGGCAAGGACCCGCTGGCCGCCGCGCGCATGCTGGCGCTCGACTTGAATGCCGACAAGCTCAAAGCCCTTGAGGAGCAGCACCGCCAGTGGTGGCGCGCGTTCTGGGCACGCTCGTTGGTCGAGATCGGTGATCCGGTTCTGGAGCAACGCTATTATCTATCCAACTACGTGATGGGCAGCGGCAGCCGCGATCCGGAATTCCCGCAGGGACTCTTCGGGCTCTGGACCACCGATGACGATCCGCGCTGGGCCGGCGACTACCACCTCAACTACAACTATCAGGCGCAATTCTACGGCCTTTACTCCAGCAACCACATCGAGCAGGCGGACACCTTCGAGGCGCCGGTGCTTGCCTTCATGGAGCGCGGCCGCGCCGCCGCCAAGGAGTTGCTCAAGACCCGCGGCGTCTATTATGTCGTGGGCATCGGTGCCAAGGGTGTCCAGTCCTGCAAGCCCAACACCTATCTCGGGCAGAAGAGCAACGCCGCCTACTGCCTGGCGAATATGGCCATGCGCTGGTATCACACCTATGACGCCGCCTACGCCAAAAAGGTCTATCCGTTTGTGCTGGAGGTCGCCAACTTCTGGGAGGACTACCTGAAATTTGAAAATGACCGCTACGTGATTTATGACGATGCCATCCAGGAGGATCATGCGGCGACGGATTTCAACCCGATCGTTTCGCTGGGCTTGGTGCGCACCACCTTTGAACTGGCGACGGAGCTGAGCAAAGCGCTCGGTGTGGATGCGGCCCGCCATGAGAAGTGGCAGCACATCCTCAAGCACCTGAGCGCGTTTCCCACGCAGGAAAAGAATGGAGCGACCGTGTTTCGCTACACCGAAAAAGGTACGGATTGGCTCGAGGGCAATACCGTGGGAATCCAACATATCTATCCAGCAGGGGCGATCGGACCGGATAGCGCCCCGGAGCTGCTGGAGATTGCACGCAACACAATCCGCGTGATGGACCGCTGGATCGACGGCAACGGCATGAGCAGCATCTATGCAGCGGCCATCCGCGTGGGCTACGACCCGGAAATCATTCTCAAGGAATTGACCCACATGGTTGCGACGGTGGGAGATACCAACGGCTTCACCAAAGGTAACGTCCATGGCGTCGAGAACTGCAGCATCGTGCCCAACGCCATCAACGAGATGCTCTGCACGGGCCACGGGCATGTCCTGCGGGTGTTCCCCGTGTGGCCGAAAAACAAAGACGCACGCTTCCAAGACATCCGCACGTGGGATGCCTTCCTGGTCTCCAGCGCGCTCAAGGGCGGCACCGTGCAATCGGTCAAGATATTCAGCGAGATGGGCCGGCCCTGCACCTTGGTGAACCCGTGGCCGGGCAAGACCATCGATGTCTATCGTGATGGCAAGAAAAGCGCGACCCTCAAAGGGGAGCGGGTCGTGCTCAAAACCGAGGCCGGCGCGACGCTCGTGTTGGTTGGCGAAGGCTCGGCGCTGCCAGGCGCCGAGTGAACGATCAATCGGAGATCCCACAGGTGTCATAAGCTCCATCACTTGGGTTATCATGAAACTGAACCACTGATCACATATTGCAGCCTATGAAATCTCTTCTCGCCATTGCCATGCTGGTGTCAGGTTCGTGGATGTGGGCGGCTGACCCCGCCGTGCCCCAGGGCGATCCCGTCGCCCCTCCGGCCATCCTGCCCTCGTTGCCCGCCATCCCGCGGAACCCCAATGGCTTTCGCGCCTACTCCACCCGCCTGAACTACACCGACGATTGGGAAAAATCGTGGCGGGTCGGCCCTTATACCGACGTCGTGGTGCGCTTCCCTAACAGTGACGCCGCGTTCTTGTTCCCTACGCCACCCCGGAAACGCCCCTGCACAACCCGGCTTTCGTCATTCACCGTTGGCAGGGCGCCGCCGCTAAAGTCGTCGTCAATGGCGGCTCACCCAACCCCGCGGGAGTCCGTCAGGCCGTCGAATTCGGCCTGACGGACAACTCACTCGTCATCTGGTTGCCCGCCGACATCCCGACCGCCACGCGGGTTTCCATCACGCCGTGAGCTGGAGCCGGCTCACTGGAAGAAGATAGGGGATAGAAGATAGGCGCCTACGAAGAACGCGCGTTCACACCGCCGGGATGATCGGCCAGGGGAAATGGGTGGCGGTGGCAATCCGGCGGCCACAGCGCTGCGATTCGTGGCACGCATTCATGACGTCGAGAACGTGCAAGGCGTGCTCGGGAGTGATCAGGCAGCGGTCGCCGGTCGCCAGGCAGCGCGCGACGTAGGACGCACCGCCGGCCCAACTCGGAGCCTCCTCCTTGCACAATGATTGAAGGCGGTTCTTGCCGGGGAGCGCCACATCCACGCAACGGGGTCCCCAATCCCACCCTTGCAGATGGAGGCTGCCTTTGGTGCATATGATATCGAGGGTGTGTGGCTGCACCGGTTCCTTGTTGGCCGGTGGCAATTCGAATTCGGAATAACAAAATCCGGTCTGCACATGGGAAAGCGCGCCACTCGCGTGACGCATGAGCAACATGGTGTTGTCATCCGCCTCCACCTTGATCTCGCCTTGGTCCGCACAGCGCCGCGTCGCGGTGACAATGCCGGTCATGCCGACCACTTCCCGCACCGGTCCCAGCAGGCCCGTCAGGGTTGTGATGTTATACACGCCGAGGTCATACAGGCAGCCGCCGCCTTGTTGATAGAACCACGCCGACCAGTTGGGGCCGCCGTGGCCGTAGGTGCCGTGGGCGGCCACCACGGTGCCGAGATTGCCACTGGCGAGTTGTTCCGCCATGAACCGGAACTGCGGCGTGATGACCACCACCGGGGCCTGCCAAAACCGCACGCCCTTGGTCTTGGCCAGATCCAGCAGTTCCCTGCCTTGCTCCACGGTGGGAGCCATCGGCTTCTCGCTCCACACATGCTTGCCAGCCTGCAAACCAGCCTTGTTGATGGCATAGTGCGACGGCATCGAGGTGATGTTGACCAGCAGGTCAAAGCCAACCCCGGCTAACATTTTGTCCACATCTGGGTAGAAATCCTTCACCTGATAGCGCTTGGCGAAGGCTTCCGCCCGCTGCGGGATGATATCACAAAAACTCACGATTTCGAGGATGTCATGGGACGCGGCCAGATTCGGCACATAACTGCCGGCCACATTGCCGCAACCAATCACTCCCACCCGCAGCTTCTTCGGTTGCGTGGCCGTGGTGACCTCGGCCTTGCTTGAATTCGGCAGGATGCCCGCGGCAGCGATGGCGCCGGTGGTGGCGAGGCGCTTGAGAAAATCCCTGCGTACGATGGCTTGGTGGTTCATG
>JBAXPF010000181.1:0-8246 GCA_037132955.1 Verrucomicrobiota bacterium
GAAACTCCGGCGTCAGCCCCTTGGACAGCGGCCGCAGCACCGCCTGATCCAGCGTGGTGCGCGACTCGACCGTCACCACCACCGGCCCGGCGGCGAAGTCGAACGAAACAAACCCGTAGTCACCGTAGTCGAGGTCCCAGCCGTCGTCGTTGACCCGCCAGTCGTTCTGGATCGCGCGATGCACGGGCACGGCTTGGCCGTTCACGGTGACCTTGTAGTTGCCGAAGGTCATTTCCCCGTCCGGAATCGCGTGGGCCACCACCGGCGGTTGGGCCCGCGCAAGCGGCGCGGCCGCCGCCAAACAGAGGACCAGGGACAGCAGGTTGTGCATCATGTCAAAGCGTCTTTGATTGTTCCGTTTTGACTTCACCATTCACGCGAACTTTCACCGCCTTCGCAGTGGCAGACGCGATCCGGTAGCTCGTGACCTTGCCATCCTTCCATTGGATGTCCACGATGAAACCACCACGGGCACACAAGCCTGTCACCTTGCCGGTCGGCCACGCCTTCGGCAATGCCGGCAGGATTGCGATCTCGCCGGCATGGCTTTGCAGTAGCATTTCGCAAACGCCGGCGGCGTAGCCGAAGTTGCCGTCAATCTGGAAAGGCGGATGAGTGTCGAACAGGTTAGGCGTGATCTGCGACTTCAACATGCCGCTGAGGATCTTGTATGCGCGATTGCCGTCGTACAGGCGCGCCCAGATGCAGCTTTTCCAAGCGCGGCTCCAGCCAGTCGAGCTATCGCCGCGCGCGTTCATGGAAACCTTTGCCGCTTCTGCGAGCTCAGGTGTGGTCAGGGGCGAAATCTGGCGGCCGGGATGAACCGCGATCATATGGGAAAGATGCCGGTGTTCTTCCTTTGGGTCGTCAAGGTCCGCCGCCCATTCCTGGAGTTGTCCCCACTTGCCGATTTGCGGTCCAAGCAGGCGGCCACGCAGCGACATGATTTTTTTCCGATACTCGGGATCCACACCGAGCGCCTGGGATGCCTCGATATAGTTGGTGAAGAGATCATAAATCAGTTGCTGTTCATAGGAATTGCCTTCGGCGAAGGGGCCGTGTTCGGGAGACTGGCTCTGAGGGCTGACCAGCGTTCCGCCCGGCCCCTCTTTCAGGAAATCCTCCCAGAACTCGCACAGCTCCTTGATGATCGGGTAAGCACGCGTTTCGAGGTAATGTCTGTCCATGCTGAATGCGTAATGGTCCCAGATGTTTTGCGCCATCCAGGCGGCATCGCCCGGAACCCAATGGTATGTCGCTCCGCCAAAAATGCCATTGCATGAGCGTGTCATCCAGCCCCGGGTGCCAAACTCTTTCTTGGTGGCGTCGCGCCGAACCGGGATGATTGAATTCAGCCACTCGGACAAAGGCTGGAAGCATTCGCCGAGATTGGCCGCGTCCACAAACCAATAGTTCATCTGGACGTTGACGTCGCTGTGATAGTCGCCTCCCCATGGTGGGTTGTTGCTGTTGTTCCAGAGACCCTGGAGCGTGGCGGGCAGGTCGCCGGGCCGGGAACAACTGATCATCAAGTAGCGCGCATACTGAAATAACAAGACTTCCAACCCGGGATCACAGCCCCCCTTTACGGAAGAATCCTCCTTGTTTCCATCGTAGATCGATCCCTTGGCGGCGACCAATTCAGTGCCCCGATACGCCGTCAGGCGACGCTCGGTCGGAAGTTGCCAGGAGGCGTTGGGTGCAGCTCCGAGATTCAAAGTTAAACGATTGTAGAGTGATTGATAATCTTGAATGTGTGCAGCAAGAAGTTGGTCATAGGGCGTTGCGGCAGCCTTTGCCAGTCGTTGCGTGATGGCTTCGTGCGGATGGGCGCCGCGCCAGTTCTCGCTGCGGCGGTTGAGGTAATCGGTGCCGGCATCGAGCAGAATGGTGAGCGTGTTGACCTTCGTGAAGGCAATCATGCCATCCTTTGCTTCGACGGTGCCACCGTCGTTGAGCACCAAGGCTTGCGTCTCGTAATCGAGGTTGATGGTATTCGGCGTCACCTGGCCCACGGACATGTTTCCTTTTGCGGTCAGCCGGTTGCCGGCGACACGGAGGGTCCCCTGGTGAGCATCAGTCAGGGTAATGATGCCGGTGTAGGCACCGGGTTTGTCGGCAGAGAAGCGGAACACCATCACCTGCGCCGGGTGACTTGCAAAATACTCTCGCCGGTAAGCCACGCCACCCGCGGTGTAGGTGACCGTGTGAACGGCGCGACTGATGTCGAGATTGCGCCGATAGGTTGCGGCTTCGGTTTGCGACTGTTTGCCGAGTTCAATCTCGCCAATTTGGAAGTGCGTAAGCGAACCATACTCAAGAAACGTGAACCGATAATGCTGGAGCTTCGTGTGGTTGGCGCAGGAGTATTCTTGCCGTTGCTTGCGCCGCGAAAACGGCGGCTCGTTCAGGCGCCTGTCGAGCTGCGTCCACGCCTGGCCATCGTTAGATCCTTCTAATGACCACGACTTCGGGTCGCGGTCCGGCATGTCGTCGGCCGACGTGAAGGCGTACGACGACACAATCATTCCACCCGGGCAATGACCCATCCAGACTACCGGCTGGTTGTGGTGTTCCAGGCACCACTTCGTGTCTGGCGAGCCGTCAACGCTAGCCGCGACTGATTCATGGGCGGGCGATGCCTGGCCACTGACGCATTCCGAGGATACGATTCCGCCGCCGAACTCGATGCGCATGTCGCCGAAC
The DNA here is from genome assembly GCA_037132955.1 of Verrucomicrobiota bacterium. GTDB lineage: Bacteria > Verrucomicrobiota > Verrucomicrobiia > Verrucomicrobiales > Akkermansiaceae > Luteolibacter. The sequence goes on from JBAXPF010000181.1 coordinate 2,707, forward strand.
GCCTGTGATGCGCCGCTGTCCGTCTCATCGCCGCGCCACAGGCTGTCTTCGTTGAACTGGATGTGTTCCCGCTGGGTGCCGCCAAAGATCATGGCCCCGAGCCGCCCGTTGCCAATCGGCAGTGCTTCGGTTTCCCAGTTTTTGGCAGGGGCGTCATACCACAGCACCTGGCTGGCTGGCGTGAGTGGGGGGGCTGTATCCGCCACCGCCTGGGCCAGAGCCAGCAACAACGAGGTGAAAATGGATAGTTTCATGGTCTTAGGATTCATGACTGTGAAAATTTGGAATTGGGACCCGCTGCGCGGTCCGACAATTGCAACGACCCACATCCCCACTCGGTGCAATAAGTCGGGTTTGCGCAAATCGGCTCTTAGTCGGCCAGCTCGGTTTCGATTTGTTCGAGGGATTTACCCTTGGTCTCTGGCAACCGGAACCACAGCACCACGAAGCCGACGGCGCAAATGGCGGCATAGATCCAGAACGTCACGGCGACGCCTAGCAGGGTTTTGAGAATCGGGAAGGTATAAGTCAGGATAAAACAGGCGATCCACAGACAGCCGACGGCGACCGACATTGCCGTGCCGCGGATCCGGTTGGGGAAGATTTCGGAAATAAGCACCCATACGATCGGCGCGAGCGACATCGAATAGGTGCCGATGGCCGCCAGCACCAGCGCGAGAAACCAGATGGGTGGCACCAGCGTGCCGAGGCCTTTGAGATGATAAGCATAACCGATCGCGACATAGATCACCGCCAGGCCCGCAGCACCGAACAACATCAAGGGCCGGCGACCGAGCCGGTCCACGGTGAACAGCGCGACAAACACGAACACCAGGTTCACCACCCCGGTGGCCACAATGCTGGTGAGGGCGTCGTTCATATTGAATCCGGCCTGGGTGAAAATTTCGCTGGCGTAGTTGAAGATCACATTGATGCCGCACCACTGTTGGAAGACGGCGAGGAAAATGCCAAGGCCCAGCACGGCCAGCACGCGCTTCTCGATGAGTTCATGGAACCTGACCCGTTTGTCCTCGTTGACCAGCGTGCCCTTGATTTCGGCCAGCGCGGCGGCGGCATAGGCAGCCCCGCCAATCCGCGCGAGCGTGCGATGCGCCGCCACGTCAGCCCCGGCTTTGCATTGCCAGCGCGGACTTTCCGGCACAAAGAGCGAACAGACAAAAAACAACACGGATGGAACCGCGCAGGCGGCAAACATCCAGCGCCAGCCAGTCACCACATTCCAGGTGGTGGCAAACGCTTCGGGCGTGATGCCTTCCGCAACCGGACGCGCGATCCCCCAATTGACCATCTGCGCGGCAAGAATGCCGATCACAATGGTGAGCTGGTTGATCGCCACCAACAGCCCGCGTTTGCTGGCGGGAGCGATTTCCGCGATATACATCGGCGAGATGTTCGAAGCGAGGCCAATGCTCACACCGCCGAGGATGCGCCAGAGCACAAACCCCTGAAAGGAACCCGCGCAAGCGATGCCCAGCGAGGAAACCGCGAAATTCACCGCGGCGGCAACCAAGATCGGCTTGCGTCCGAAGCGGTCGCTGAGCGCCCCGGATACCAGGGCCCCAGCCAGACAGCCGAGCAACGCACAACGTTGAGCCCACCCGATCGGCGATGCGGCATTGGCCACCAGCTTCTGCCAGAACGTGGCGTCAACCGCCATGCTCGCCGCCGTGTCGGTGAGGTGAAAAAACGCTTCGTAAAATTTTGCGGCGCCGCCGATGACCACCCAATCGTAACCGAAGAGCAGTCCGCCGAGCGCAGCCACCAGAGCGATCCTCCAGACATAGGCGGTGTTGACGCGTTCTTCAGTGCCAGGTGGTTGCGGAGTCTTGCCTCCAGAAATGATGATCGCCATGTGAGTTCGCAACTCTTGTCAGAAAGCAGGAGGCAACGCCATGGAATATCAACGCATAAACATGGACGTTCTTCATATTTAGCTAATTCAGCAACCTCTTCCGGATTTCCAGAAACGCTTCATGAGGATTTTCCTGGCCTGCTGCACCTGGTGATCGGCCCTCCCGCAATTGTGGTACAGGCACCCCGTCAACCGGTCGCTCGGAATCCCTGTGTCACTCTTCCTGGCGATCCAAAATCCCCCAAACGCGCGGGACTTTGTTGCCGGGCATGTCAGTGACAAACAAAATCTGCCGCGCATCCGGATCGTTCTGCCAGGAAGAACGGCAAATGGCGGTCGGTTTCGGATCTCCCCCAAACGTGCAATCGATCGCCACAGGATAATCACCAAACTTGGAAATCGGCGGCTTAAGCATGCCGCAAGCGCCAGATCTCACCGTAACCAGACGATCACCGAACTTCGCCCTGATCGACGCCTGGGAGACATTGTAAATCAGGGTATGACCTTTGGGAAAATCCGCCATGGAGGCATTCACCGGCATCACACGCACGGGAAACAGCTTGTTTGCCGGATCCGGAAAAAACAATAACAGACAGCGGGTCCACGCCTCCGGGATTTTTACCGTCGGAACCCCGTCAGGAACTTGTTGGCCGGCGGCAAGCGCCTTGGGCAGAACCGCGAGGAGCAAATCTCCAGAAGGTACTTCCATTGCGGGCGACAGGTTCCGCCGGGGCAGTTCGATTTCTATTTGCAGACCGCCCCCACACAGCACCGCCTTTTCAACAGTCTGGTCAGGTGCCAGAATGAATATGGCGCGGACATGACGGGCGGCCGATACAGGAAGGGAGATGAAGAGCAGGCAGACTAACGCCAGAGGAATCAGGGGAACTGTTTTCAATGATGAAGTCGGAATGTGCATGGGGGTGAATTATCCAAAGGATCGTCAAAGGGTGAAGTGAGAGCCTTGCCGGTTTATGATGTGCGGTTTTATCAAGTTGTCAGTGACTAAGTGAAGAGGGCGTCTCAGATCTCTTTGCCGGATAGCCACCGGAAGGAAACAATTTCGTAATGCCTGCCGAATCGCTTGTTTGCCGCAGAAGTCATCTTGGCAGACATGGGAGTGATCGCGACCGGGTCCACCGGGTCCACATACTCAGCCTGGCGCTTCACGACCACCTCACACCAAGCGCGGGCCACGATCTTGTCTGGAGCATTCCGGTCACGGGAATCGCCATAGGCACGGATGGTAAAAGTATCATCCCGAGCCGAGATGATGGGCGCGATGGGGGTGAGAATATCCGCCTGCCGGACCCAACCGGGCACGCCGAATGCGGACCAACCGAGCGCCGCTTCCGGAAATTTATAATCAGTCTTACCCGCAGGCGGTGAGGTGATATGAAAAGCGGTCTTTTGAATCTCGGAGAAAGGATTTTTCGGGGAGCTTCCCAGTTCCGCCAGATTATCGAGCGCCCTCTGAATGACCGAGCCTACTGCGAGGTCTTTATCGGAAGATAAACGCCGGTTGACGAATTCAGACAACGAGAGGAAGGGGCCGCGTTTGCGGATCTCCTTGACGATTTCCTCGGCAAGGGCCGCGACCTGCGATTCAGTCAGAGCGCGGTGCCCGGCGAATTCAACCGCTTGTGGGAACAGGGGATTCGAAGATTGGGAGCCCGAATCTGTGGCCTCATCGCCGGCGATCGAGGTGCGCGGATAGGTGGTGGAACTGGTATTGCCGGCGGTGGTGGTGCCGGTGGCGCTCAGATAGGGGACCGCCAAGTTGCGACTCTGACCGAGAATGGCTTTCCACGCCTCAACCGACACCGAATTGATGTTGAACATCCCCTGGACTTCGAGTTTGGAGGCCACGGTCTGATAGGAATACATGCCGGATACGTCCTTTGCCGCGGACAGGACCGCGGTGGCGGCGGAGTTGGCGCTCGGTGAGTCGGCGCCGCGGACGGGCAGGTAAAATCGGTTGGGCAAGGGCGTGACGAGTTTCAGATGGTCCTCGTAAACCGTCTGTGCGCTGCGTTTGATGCTCGATGTGAATTCACTCAGGTCCGGAGCAATAGAGGAAACAAACCAGTCATCGAACAGCAGATGATTGAGCAGATAGGCATCGTCGTTGCACATGCCGTTGTTGTAGGACGTCTGGATGGAGAGTTGGGTTGGAGCAAAGATCGGGTTGGCCGAGCCGTTACCTATCAGGTTAAACTGAAACGGCGGGATCGGATTGTTGTTGCGGGCGTCGAAGTGTTGGAGTTCGGCGAGGCTCTGCAAGGGGCGGGTCGGCACTTCGGCCATCACGCAGCGAGTAAGACCATCGCCGGCCGACAAGCCGGAGACGATGTAACTGCTGTTGGAATTCGGCTCGAACTGCGGAATTGCCAGGGTATCGTTCCAGCCCTGGACCTCCTGGAAGGCAAAATCATAGGGCGCGTTGATGGGATGATAGACACCGGTGCCGGCCATCGAGGTGATGGCCGCATTGTCGTCGCCGAAACCGATCTCGGTATAGAAGCAGAGCGGGTTGGCCTGGAGCATGCCCTTGGAAAAAAGATGCGTCAGTCGGGGATCCCGCGGCGGCGGACTGACCATCCGGTAACCGAAAAGAGCACTGGCAAAGGGGCGGTTTTGCAAGCCTTGAACCCCCGCCACGGTGTCGGATAGCGTGGCAGTGATCGGCGGATAGAGCTTGGATATCACCGCTGTACCACCAAGTTCGGTCGAGTCATAGACCATCCGGTGCGCTGCCACGGTGGCCCCCTCGCACACGATGTCATAAATGATGCCAATACCGGACTTACTGCCCTCCCAGGACACCGCGTCATAGCTGATTTGTTCCACCGCGAAGGCATCACCGGCCGCGGCGTAAACGTTCTGGCCCTTGTTGATTCCAAAAAAGAGGACCCCGCCGCCGGGACGGTAGCCGGGAGTGAGCACCACGTCATTGGCCTTGGAATCCTCCCTGGGCTGTGGATCGTTGATGCCGAAAATCCGTGTGCCGCCGGGTGGCAGAGTGATGGGTTGGTTGACCTTGAGGTAGAATCGCTGGTAGGCGGAACCCGCCGCAGCAAGTTCGGAGAGCGAGGTTTCTGGAAGCGACGCACTTCCCACCTTGAACTTGAAGCGCAGCGGGGCGGTTTCTTGGATATTGACGCCAATATTATTGACGGTGATCTGGACGTTGTAGGGATTCCACAGCGTCAGGATCGGAGTGATCAGCAAAGCCGGCTTGTATTTCCCGTATTTGGAGGAGTCCGCTTCGTTGGTGGGCGAAGCGATCACGGAGCAGAGTGAGTAGATCCAGTGGATGCGGGCGAGCTGCGGGCAGCGGCGAACCTGGTCCTGAAAGTTGTAGCGGTCGGCACCGGTAGCGTAGCTAGAGACGAAGGACGGCATGATGGTGCGTGCTGCATCCGAGCTGCTGAGTTTCGTATACTGCTGAGTGTAGTTCACCAGCGCGTCCCATGAGCAGATTGGCGGAACTTGCGACGCGGCTTGGCTCGTCGGACTCGCGCGGTAATTCGCCCACGGATAGAGCAGCGCACCAGCCCGTGGGGAGGTTGGCTCGGCCTTGGCAAAGGAGACCAGCTGGCCAGGCTTAAAGGTGAAGGACGGCAGGCCGGTGGACGGCAAGGCCGAATAACGCTCCGAAAGCAAC
>JBAXPF010000182.1:0-8242 GCA_037132955.1 Verrucomicrobiota bacterium
GTTCTGAATATTTCCATACCCAGTAGCGGTGGGACCTCCTTGTTAAGCCTGCCTCCCGAGGCGCTGGCTCTGGCCATGCATCGCAACAGCGGTGGCACTCCGGTCGCCACTTCCGTCACCAATGGCTCCACGACCGACGGCCATTTCACTGCCACCAGCACGGGCAGCAACGGGATCACGCTCAGTCCCTCGACCAGCACGCTGGTCAGCGCCTCCAGTTCGGCGGCCTTGCATGCCGGGTGGTCCAGCACGGCCACGGTCGGCAGCCGCAGTGGTACGATCCACATCGTCAATAACGACAACGGTGCCGATCCGAGCACCCATAACCAAACCGTCACCGGCGGCGTGTATGACTACGCCCAGCCCAGCTATGCCGGAGCCGTGCTGGCCTTCGGTACCGTCCACAAAGGGGCATCGGTTTCTTCCCGGAATGTGGTCTTCACCAACCCAGCCCTCTCCAACGCCACCTGGCAGGATAATCTAACAGTTAGCGCGACGACCGACAGCGCCCCCGTCACGGCCATCGGTTTCAGCAACCAGACGGCAGGTAGCGCGGCGCAAAATCTGACGTTCTCGATCGACACTGCCGTCGCTGGCTCGCTTGACTCGACCGTGACCTTGTCGCTGACCTCGGCCCCGACCACGGCGGGGCTGGCCGGCGGACTGGCTCCCAGCAGTCTGACTCCCGCCCATACGATCAGCACCACGGGTGCCGTTTTCTCCGGCAGTGGCTCCTGGACATCGAGCAACCCATCGTGGGGTACGGCGGCCAACTGGATGGATACCTTGGCTGCCGGCATCGTTCACGCCGCCCCCGGCACCTTCGCCGGTTATCTCAACACCGACGCGGCCGTGTTCGATGGCGCGGGCACAGCATCCGTCACCTTGGATACTTCGCCCAGCATCCAATCGCTGAGCATGACCGGCCAAAACTACACCCTTGGCGGTTCCAGCACGTTGACCCTCAGCAGCAACAGCGGCCCGGCCACCATCACCGCGACTTATTCACAACAGGTGATCAGTGCTCCGGTTGCGTTGTCGAGCGCCACCACGGCAACGACCGCCGACAGCGCTGACACGCTGCTCCTCAGCGGCAACCTTTCAGGCAGCGGCGCCTTGACTGTGGCCGGCACCGGCACGGTGACCCTCTCCGGTTCCGGCAACACCCAGTCCGGCGACACGCGCATTGCAGGGGGGGCTCTCATCGTGGGCCATGCCAATGCCCTCCGGGCCAGCACGGTGAACATGAGTTTGGTCGACAGCGGCACGCTCGCATTTGCCACCAGCACCACGGCGGCGACGCTCGGTGGCCTGAAGGGCGCGCGGAGTTTGAACCTGCAAACCGTGAGTGACGCCTCCGTGACTCTCTCCGTCGGTAACAACAACCTGGATACCACTTATGACGGCAGTTTGACCGGCACGGGCGGCTTGACCAAGGTTGGCTCGGGCACATTGTCCCTGACCACCGCGCAAAACTATGGCGGTGCGACCTCGGTCAGCAACGGCGTCCTCAAGCTGGTCAATCCGGCACCTCCCGTGACCGGCTATAACCTGTGGTTGGATGCAACCAAGGCCTCCTCCCTTACGACCTCCTTCGGGAGTACTGTCACGAGTTGGCAGAGCCTCGCCTCCGGCGGCGGCGCGGCAACCGGCAATGCAGTCTTGGAGTCAACCGGCATCAACGGGTTGCCTGCTGTCCGCTTCACCGGCGGCTCGAGCACTTATCTGACATCAGGCGATGCTTACTCCAACACGACCGATACCATGAGTCTGTTCATGGTGAAAAAGCGGGTCAGCTTCAGTACCAACGAAGCCTTGAGATATGCCGGTGCCATGAGCTTCATCGGCCCGGTTAGCAACGTTGACTATAGCAATACTGCCAACCTGAGCACCGAGGACACCGACGGTCACCTGCAAAGCGTCCGCGGTAGTCAAATGTCCGCGATGCCGCACCCGGCGAATAACACGCCATTCATTTGGGAAACCATCTTCAACGGAAGCACCAATATTGAGTATCTGGCAGGCAATCAGGTGACGCCGGCCACGGGCACCACGGTGGCCACGAGCGGCAACTTCGACATCAACCGGTTTGCCATCGGCGGACGATACGATGCTGGCAACAATGGAGTGAACCCGAATGTGCAATGGTGGAACGGTGATGTCGGCGAGGTGCTCATCTACAACTCGGCGCTGAGCGATACGGACCGCTTGGCGGTCGAATCCTACCTGAACACCAAGTGGTTCGGCACGGGCAGCAGCGGAGACGCCGGTGGTGCCAACAATCTCCTGCCGGCCACCACGGCGCTCACCGTCACTGGCGGCACGCTTGACCTCGGCGGCAACAACCAGCAGGTGGCTTCGCTTTCCGGCAGTGGGAACATCATCAGCAGCAACGCGGGCGTTGCATCCGTTTTGACCGTCAACCCAGCCAGTGGTGCCACCATCTTCAGTGGTGCGATTGGGGGTGGCGGCGGCGCCATCAGCCTTGTCAAGTCCGGCAATGGCACCCAGTCCCTCACCGGCACCAACACTTACACCGGCACGACGACCGTCTCACAGGGCACCCTCAAGCTGGCGGCGGCCGGATCTAACAATAACATCGCCTCCTCGCCCAGCATCAACATCGTCAGCGGCGCGGTGCTTGACGTGCAGGGCCTGAATGGCTCGAATCTCGCGCTCGCCAGCGGCCAAACGCTCATGGGCAATGGCAGCGTCACCGGCGGCAGCGTCACTGTCGGTTCGGGGGCAACCCTCGCTCCCGGTGCCAGCGCCGGCACCCTCAACTTCGGCGGCGGCCTGAGCCTCGCCTCCGGCGGTATCTTCAACTGGGAAAACACCACGCTCAACGCGCCCGGCAGCGCCGGCAGTGAGTGGGACGTGGCCAACGTCACCGGCGGCACGACCACCATCAGCAGCGGCGCGAAGCTCAACCTGCAATTCACCAATGTCGGCACGAACTTCAGCGATGCCTTTTGGAATTCTGGCAAGTCGTGGGATTTTATCACCGGGGGTCTGAGTGGGGGAAATTCGTTTGACTCCGGCAACATCGCCGTCTTCGTCAACGGCGCCCAACAGGGTTCTAACAACGCCATCAGTGGCGAGGGTGCGTTCACGACAGCCGTCTCCGGCAATAACCTGCAACTGGTGTGGTCTGTCCTCGTTGTGCCGGCGACGATAGGCACCATCACCGCCACGCCTCTCGCGTCGGCGATCATCACCGGTGGCACCACGTCCTTTGGGTTCACGGTCGCCAACACGGGACCGGTTGCCCTTAATTTCACGGGCACTGAAGGGACCAATGTGGTGGGCGGTTCAGTTGGCGGCACGGCGGCGGCCAACAGCACGAGCGACTCCGTTAGTGGGTTGATCTTCAATGGGGCGGCGGTGGGTCTGGCTCAGACCGGCACCTTCAGCGTCAGTGATCCCCTCGCGTCCAATTCGCCGCAGACTGGCACCGTGACGGTGGATGTCTATGACCACGCCAGCGGCTCGGCCAGCGGTACCCTCGACCTCGGCCATATCCACGCCGGTTATGCCAGTCCGGTGACGAGCAGTGCCGTGAGCGCGTCGAACGCCAGCGGAACCCGTGTGGACATGGCCGGCAGCGCCGCCGCCATCGGCAATATCTCGTTGAGCAGCCTGAGCGGCATCACCCCGGGCAGCAGCGGCAGCATCACCGCCACCTTGGCACTTGGACAAACGCCGGGGGCAATCAGCCAAGGCTTCACCTACAATTTCACGGACGATTCCTCCCTCTCAGGTGCCGGATCTGCGGGCACGGCCAGCCTAACGGTGACCGGCTCTGTCTATTCCGGGCTCGGTGTTTGGAACACAAATGGCAGCGGCAATTGGAGCGACTTCAGCAAGTGGACGGACGCCGGTGGCGCACCGGGACTCGATGCGGGATTCACCACCACGGACACGGCGACATTTGCGAGTGCCGCCTCCACTAACAATCCAACCGTGACTTTGAATGCGGTCAGCCCCAGCCTCAACAGCCTGACCTTTAACAACAGTGGCAAGAGCTACACGCTGGACGCCAGCGGCGGTGGCACACTGGTGTTCAACAATGGCGGTAGCGACGCGACGCTGACCAACACGGCGGGCAGCCACCTCATCAGCGCGCCGATCACGTTGGCGAGCAATCTCGCAGTGAGCGGCGCCGGGACCAGCCTGGAGATTTCCGGGGTGATCACGGACGGTACGAGCAGCTTCAGCCTGGCCAAGACTGGCTCGGGAGCCCTGACGCTGAGTGCTCCCAATACCTACGACGGCGGCACCAGCATCAGCGGCACCGGCACTTTGTTAGTGAATAACACCAGCGGCAGTGGCACCGGCAGTGGCGCGGTCACCGTCGGAGCAGGTTCCACTTTGGGCGGCACCGGCGCCATCGCCGGCACACTCAACGTCACCGGGATCCTGTCGCCGGGCGGTGCCTCGTTAGAAAGTCTGGCTTCCGGTGCCTTGACCCTTAACAGCGGTTCACGCCTTGTCTATCAGGCGGCAAACAGCACTGCCACCGGTGCGGACCTGATGGTGGTCAATGGCGCGCTATCGCTCACGGCGGTCACCCTCGACCTGACCGGTCTGGATGGCGCATGGGCGGCGGGCAGCAAACTCACGCTGCTGAGCTACACCGGCAATATCACCAGTGGCTTTGTCAACGGCTCGGCTGTTCCCTATCTGGATGACTCCTCGTATCTGTTTGGCGCCAACTATTGGATGCTCAACTACAACGCAGCGCTTGCCGCCAAGGGCACCAACTTCGCCTCGGAAGTCCCGAGCGCCGTGGGCACCGAGTTGGTCACCGTCACCTTGGACGCCTACAAGACCTGGGCGAGTGCCGCTGCCTTTAGTGCCGATTCCAACAATGATGGTGTCGCCAACGGCCTCGCCTGGATCCTCGGTGCCGCCACTCCAAGTGCCAATAGCAACGCGCTCCTGCCCACCGCCAGCGCCAGTGCCAGCGGCGGCCTGACCCTCACGTTCAAGCGTTTGCAAGCCTCCATCGACCAATCCACTCTCGTCCTGGAGTATTCTAACAGCCTCACCAGCAATAGCTGGACCCCCGTACCGCTCTCCAAGGATGCCGGTGCCCATAGCTATTCAAACGGCGTCGTGGTCACCGTGACTCAAGCGTCCCCGTCGGACACGGTCAGCGTGAACATCCCTGCCAGCAATGGTCCCGGCAAGGTGTTCGCCCGTCTGAAAGCCACCCAGCCGTAACTGCGGCTCCCAGTCGCAGTCACTGGCCTCCCCATGTCCAAGGCTCAAGGAAAGAGCAGCCACGGCCACGGTGGCTGTCGCGTCCCGCGGCGATGTGCGGACATGGAGCGGAACTTGGCAAGTAGCGTTCCCTGCCTGGCTGTGGTTCAGACCGCCGCTCCGTGGCTGCGCTGAAAAGGCTTGCCGTGCTGCGGGGCAAGCCCCAAATCCCTCGGGGTCACACGCCACGCAGCTTATCCCCCATTCATGAGCCAATTTCTGCCAGCCAAAGGATTTTCCGGGTTTCTGCACAAGTTTCTGTGCCTGCGCACGGCTCCGCGCGAACTCTGGATCATCTATATCGCCTACATTCTGGAAAACCTCGCCTACAAGACCGGCGCGGCCAGCGTGTTGCCGTTGTGGCTCTCTTCCGATCTGGGGTTTGACGACGTGAAGGCGGGGGCGATGGTTGCGGCGTGGTCGGCTATCATGACTTTGATCACGGTGTTTGTCGGGTCGCTCACCGATGCCATGGGCATCCGCCGGACATTTTTGTTAGGTTTTATCATCTGCCTGATCTCACGGATTGTCATGACCACCAGCGTGAGTCGTTGGATCGCCTTGCCCGGCGGACTCTATCTGCAAGCGCTGGGTCTGGCGCTGATGGTTCCGGTGATGATCGCCGCAGTCAAACGCTACTCCAACGCCGCCCAGCGCTCGGTCGCCTTTTCGCTTTACTATGCCTTGATGAACCTCGGCTTTGCCTGCGGCGATTGGATTTTGGACCGCATCCGCGCCACTCCGCCAGTGGGCCTGGGCGAGCACGGGTCGTGGCTGATGCCTTGGCTGGGCCTGGAGTTGAGCACCTACCGGGTATTGATCTTGCTGAGTGTGGTGTTCACTGTGCCGGGCTTGCTGATCGTCTGGTGGGGCTTGCGCGATGGCGTGGAGATGACCGAGGACGGGGTGACAGTCCCCCCCCGGAGCGAGGCGGTGGCAAGCGGCGGCAACCGGGTCGTCACTCTGATAGAGAACACGCGGGCCACGGCGGTCAAGACCGGCGAGATCTTTGCGGGGCTGTGGGGACAACCGGCGTTTTACCGGTTTCTGTGGTTCATGACCTTGGTGGTCGGCGTGAAAATGATCTTCTTCCACCTCAACTACACGTTTCCCAAGTTCGCCACCCGCGAGTTAGGTGATGGCGCGCCATTTGCCCGGCTCACCGGCATGCTCAACTCGCTCATGATCGTGGTGCTGGTGCCTGTTTGCGGCGTGCTCACGCAAAAGATCACAGCCTATCGGATGGTCACGGCGGGCAGTTTCATCTCCGCGTTGTCGGTCTTTTTCATCGCGTTGCCGCCCGAGTGGTTCAAGCCGCTGGCCGACGGTTGGCTTGGCCACACCATCGCCCACTCCTGGCTGGGCGTGCAGGGCGATGTGCACCCGCTGTATGTCTCGATTTTCCTGTTCACGGTGTTTCTATCCATCGGCGAGGCATTGTGGTCGCCACGGCTTTATGAATACGCTGCGGCGATCGCCCCGCGTGGCCAGGAGGCATCCTACATGGCCTTGTCGTTGTTGCCGTTTTTCGGCGCAAAGTTGTTAGTCGGCGGACTCTCCGGGCCCTTGCTCACGCATTTTTGTCCGGCCGAGGGTCCGCGCCATTCCGGCACGATGTGGTTGATCATCGGCGGCATCGCCCTGATCACGCCCATCGGCGCGGTCATCTTCCGCAAGCGCCTGCAACTCCATGAGGCCGGCCGCGAATAGCTCCGGACTTCCTGAGCTGGGCATTAAATTGTCCGTAAAATCCGTGTAATCCGTGGTTTCAAGAACGCATCTCGGATTTTAACTTCGGTTTTCAGGTTTAACGAAACGCAGAACCGAGCGGAGCGAGATGGACTTGAGCGGTGTGGCGCCCGGCTTACGGACTTCCCACCGCACGCCACGCGGCCCGCGGTGTCGTTCAAATCGCGACATCATTATCACAAAGCGTTGCGCTAGCGACCCCGCGCTTCGGGAGCATGCTCAGAGCGTTCGTGAATATCCATCGCCCCATGCCACGCCCTTTCCAACCGCTGAGCCGAGAGTCGCTGCTAACTATTGGCGTCTGGATGGGGCTGGCGGCCGCGTGCCACGGGCAGAGCGCCTACAACTTCGGCAACCCCAGCGCCGATGAACAACTCTACATCGAGTGCATCAACCGGGCCCGGGCCAATCCTGCCGCCGAGGGCGCGCGCCTCGCCGCCAGCACCGCCTTGGATGTCACCCGCGCCTACAGCCAATACGCGGTGGATCTGGCGCTGATGCAGACTGAATTCAATGCCATTGCCGCCGCGCCGCCGCTTGCCCCGAGTGCGGGACTAACAACTTCAGCGCGGGCTCACGCGGCATGGATGCTGGCCAATGCCGCCCAGAGCCACAACGAAACGAATCCGGCCAACACGCCGTGGGATCGCATCACAGCCGCCGGTTACAGTTACATGAGTGCCGGGGAAAACATCTTTGCCTATGCCACGAGCGTGTGGCACGGCCATGCCGGGTTCAATGTGGACTGGGGCAGTGGCGGCACTGGCGGCATGCAAGACGGGCGCGGACACCGGACCAACATCCACAGTGCGAACTTCCATGAGATCGGCGTGGGCGTGGTGCTCGGGTCTAACAGCGGCGTCGGTCCCCAGTTGGTGACGCAGGATTTCGGCACTCAATCTGCCAACCCCACCTTCGGCACGGGCGTGGCTTACTACGACCTCAACGGCAACAACGCCTACGACGCCGGGGAAGGCATTGCCGGCCTCAGCGTCAACGTGAGCGGAGCATCCTACGCGTGCACCACCGCCAGCGGCGGCGGATGGGTCGTGCCAGTGCCCAACGCCACCGCCACCCGCACGGTGACCTTCAGCGGGCTCAATCTGAACCAGAGCGTCACTCTCGGGTTTGTGAAACCGGCGACTGGCATTGCGCCGAATGCCAAGGCGGACTTGAAACTCAGTTACACGCCGCCCGTTGTCAGCAGCCTTGCCAGCACCACTGCTGG
>JBAXPF010000183.1:0-8229 GCA_037132955.1 Verrucomicrobiota bacterium
GGGCACCGTCCGGTCCGCGGGCATCGCTGCCCGCATCATCATCAGGCGCAATGGGGGCACCGTCCGGTCCGCGGGCATCCCTGCCCGCATCATCATCAGGCGCGATGGGGGCACCGTCCGGCCCGCCCGCATCCTCGCCCGCATCCCCATCGGGTGTCCGCAACAAGCCCGCATCCGTCCTCATCATCGGGTCCGGCCCCATCGTCATCGGCCAGGCCGCCGAGTTCGACTACGCCGGAACCCAGGCCTGCAAGGCCATGCGCGAGGAAGGCGTGCGCAGCATCCTCGTCAACTCCAATCCGGCCACCATCATGACCGATCCGGAGTTTGCCGACCGCACCTACATCGAGCCGATCACGCCCGAGGTGGTGGAAAAAATCATCATTCGTGAAAAGCCCGATGCGTTGCTGCCTACTCTCGGCGGCCAAACCGCCCTCAACACGTCGATGGCACTTTTCAAATCGGGCGTGCTCGAGAAGCACGGCGTCAAGATGATTGGTGCCAACGCCGATGCCATCGACAAGGGCGAAGACCGCCAGCGCTTCAAGGATGCGATGCTCAAGATCGGCTTGGATCTGCCGCGTTCCGGCACCGCGCACACTCTGGAGGAGGCCAAGAAAGTCGCCGAGCAAATCGCCACCATGCCGCTCATCATCCGGCCCGCCTTCACGCTCGGCGGCCAAGGTGGCGGCATCGCCTACAACCGCGAGGAGTTCGATGAAATCATCACCCGCGGCTTGGACCTCTCGCCGGTCTCGGAAGTTCTCATCGAGGAATCTCTGCTGGGTTGGAAGGAGTTCGAAATGGAAGTCATGCGCGACCGCAATGACAACTGCGTCGTCATCTGCTCGATCGAAAATCTCGACCCGATGGGCGTCCACACCGGCGATTCCATCACGGTGGCCCCCATCCAGACTCTAACCGACCGCGAATACCAGATCATGCGCGACGCCTCGTTCGCGTGCATCCGCGAGATCGGCGTGGAAACCGGCGGGTCTAACATCCAATTCGCCACCGATCCGAAAACCGGACGGATGATCGTCATCGAGATGAACCCGCGGGTGTCCCGCTCGTCCGCGCTGGCCTCGAAGGCCACCGGTTTCCCGATCGCCAAGATCGCCGCCAAGCTGGCCGTCGGGTACACCCTTGACGAACTCCCTAACGACATCACCCGCGAAACCCCCGCCTCCTTCGAGCCAACCATCGACTACGTCGTCACCAAAGTCCCGCGCTTCACGTTTGAGAAATTCCCCGCGGCCAATCCGGTGCTCACCACCTCGATGAAATCCGTGGGCGAGGCGATGGCCATCGGCCGCACTTTCAAGGAAAGCATGCAAAAGTGCCTGCGCTCGCTGGAAACCGGCCGCTGGGGGTTTGGGTTCGACAAGAAGGATCCGCTCAACCCGACCCGCGACGAAATCACCCGCAAGCTCCAAATTCCCAACGCCGAACGCATCTTCTGGCTGCAGACCGCCTTCACTAACGGTTGGACCCTCGACGAAGTCCACGCCGCCACCCAGATCGATCCCTGGTTCCTCGGCCATCTCCAACAAATCGCCGAGGAGGGTAGGAAGATGGGCGACCAGCCTAACCTCCGCCGCCTCAAAAAACTCGGATTCTCCGACCGCCAGATTGCCATGGCCCACGGCACCACCGAAGATGCCATCCGCGCCCAGCGCAAGGCGGCCGGCATCGTTCCCACCTATCGGCTCGTCGATACCTGCGCCGCGGAGTTTGAGGCCGCCACGCCGTATTTCTACTCGACCTACGGCGACGAAAACGAGGCCCGCCAGTCCGACAAGAAGAAAATCATCATCCTCGGCGGCGGTCCTAACAGGATCGGCCAGGGCATTGAGTTCGATTACTGCTGCGTGCATGCCGCGTTCGCGCTCAAGGAGCTCGGTTATGAAACGATCATGGTCAACTCCAACCCCGAGACGGTTTCCACCGACTATGACACCTCGGACAAGCTGTTCTTCGAGCCGCTCACCCTTGAGGACGTCCTCAATATCTGCGACCAGGAACAACCCCACGGGGTCATCGTCCAGTTCGGCGGCCAAACCCCGCTCAACCTCGCCGCCGACCTCGAACGCCACGGCGTGCCCATCATCGGCACCTCGCCCAAGTCCATCGAGCAGGCCGAAGATCGCAAGTTCTTCTCAGCTTTGTTAGACAAGCTCAATCTCAAGCAGGCAGAGGCCGGCACCGCCACCAATGAGGCGGAGGCGCTCATCGTGGCCAACCGCATCGGCTACCCGGTTCTTGTCAGGCCATCCTTCGTGCTGGGTGGCCGCGCCATGATGATTGTTTACAGTGATGCCGAGTTGTCCCGCTACATGCGTGAGGCGGTCACCGCCTCGCCCGAGCGCCCGGTGCTGGTTGATCGCTTCCTCGACAACGCGACCGAGGTCGATGTCGATTGCATCAGCGACGGGGAAATCTCGGTCATCGGGGCCATCATGGAACACATCGAACAGGCCGGCATCCACTCCGGCGACTCCGCTTGCGTGATTCCCAGTTTTTCCCTAACCGATTCGATCAAGGCGGAGATCACGCGGGCCGCGATGGACCTGGCGCGCGAGCTCAAGGTCAAGGGCTTGATGAACATCCAGTTCGCGGTCAAGGACGAGCAACTGTATGTCATCGAGGTCAACCCGCGGGCCTCGCGCACGGTGCCGTTTGTTGGCAAGGCCACCGGGGTTTCCCTCGCCAAGCTCGCGGCCAAGGTGATGGTCGGCGCCAAGCTCAAGGACCTGGGCTTCACCGCGACGATCGTCCCGCCGCATTTCTCGGTCAAGGAGGCGGTCTTCCCGTGGAACCGCTTCCCGGGCATCGATATTGTGTTAGGGCCGGAAATGAAATCCACCGGCGAGGTCATGGGTATCGATCCGGATTGGGGCATGGCCTATGCCAAGTCCCAGATTGCCGCCTTCAACCCGCTGCCCACCTCTGGGAATGTGTTTCTATCCGTTGCGGATATCGACAAGGACCGTGTCGTGTGTGTCGCCCGGGATCTGGCCGCCTTGGGCTTCAAGATCTATTCCACCGGCGGCACGCATGCCCGCTTGGCGGCGGAGGGCATTCCCTGCACGCGCGTCTACAAGCTCGCCGAACAGGCGCGCCCGAACGTCATCGACATGATGAAAAACCGCGAGATCCACTTTGTGGTCAACACCCCCAGCACCCACGAAGCCCGCGAAGACGAAGTGAAGATCCGCTCCACCGCCATCGCTCAGAAAATCTCCCACACCACCAACCTCGCCGCCGCCGAGGCCTCCGTCAAAGCCATCCGCTCGCTCAAGGAAAAGGAGCTCACCGTCATGAGCATCCAAGAGTATCACGCGTAGGTGGCTTGATCCCGAATTCATCTCCTTGCTTTTGCGGCCCCCCCATCACCCCCCGATGCCGCGAACGAAAATTTCCACGGTTTCGCGGATCCAGCCGTCGCGGTCCAAGGCTGACAACCCGGAGCTGCGGCGGAACAGGCCGCCCATCAACGCCGAGGTGAGCACTTCCGCAAAGGCCATTGTGTCGAGGTTGGCGCGCACCCGGCCGGCCTGCTGGTGTTGCTCCAGATAGCCCGCAATGCTGCGGTGAAACGGATCCAATACATCACCGATCAATTCCTTGGCAAGCGTCGGTCGGCGTTGGCTCTCGCCGATGATCGCCCGCGCCATGCCCTCACAGCGCTCCAGCGAGGCATTATACACCCGCGCAAACCGCGCCAGATCCTCGACCAAATCCCCGCTGAAACCACCGCCACATTCACACAACGTGAGAAATTCTTCCGAAGTGTCCTGCACCACCGCACCTAACAATTTCTGTTTCGTCTCAAAATGCCGGAACAAGGTCACTTCGTTGCAACCCGCCCGTTCGGCAATCCCGCGGGTAGTGGCCGCCTCAATGCCCTTGTCGCCGAATTCCGCCCGCGCCGCCTCCATGAGCCGCTGGCGCGTGCCAGGGGCCTCCGAGGCTTTCTTCTTTGGGCGGGTCGCGTGCACGCCCGCACTTTTTGCAAGTAATCGCTTGCATGCAAGCGCAATCGCGCCTAAAGCCCTTCCGGTCATGCCGGAATGTTTGTTCCAGAGTCGTTTGCTGAGGTGCTGTCTGCTGGTGGCGTTGAGTGCTTGTGCGCCGGCGGGGCCGAATCATGCGACGCCCGGGATGGTGTTGCCGGCCAGTTTTTCGCAAGGGGGTGTGCAATGGAAACGGCAGGTGCCGGGGGCGCGGCCGAGTCCGCAGCAGTGGTGGCGGCTCTATCAGGATGAGACGCTCAGCGCGCTGGTGGAACGCGCGCTGGCGAAGAATCAGACCATTGTGGCAGCGGTGGCGCGCTTGCGGCAGGCCCGGGAAATGAGCAATGTGGCCCGCTCGCAATATTTTCCGGACGTCAACGTGGGCACCTTGGCCGAGCGCTCTAAAACCCGCCTGCGGATGCCTGGAGGCGGCACCACCACTGCGGATAATTTCGCCGTGCCGGTGGATTTCCGCTATGAACTCGACGTCTGGGGCAAAGTGCGCCGGCAAGTGGAAGCGGCGGCTGCGTCGGAAGCGGCCACCGGGGAAAGTTTCAATGCCTTGCGGCTCAGCGTTGCGGGCGAGGTGGCGCAAACCTACTGGGCGCTGCGGGCGGTGGATGCCAATCGTGCGGTGTTGACCCGCACCCTGGAGATCCGGCGCAAGGCGCTTGATCTGCTCACCAAGCGGCATGATGTGGGCAACATCAGCGGCCTCGATCTGTCGCGGGCCGAGACGGAAGTCGCCACCGCCGAGGCCGAGCGGATCCGGCTCGACCAAGATCGGATCTTATTGGTCAACGCGCTGGCCGTGTTGACCGGGGCCACGGCCACTGGCTCTGCCCTTGCCGAACGCACGGAGTTGCCGATGCCGCCGGCGGTGCCGGTGACGGTGCCATCCGAGGTGCTGCGGCAACGCCCTGACATCCGCGCCGCCGAGCGGCGGGTGGCTGCCGCCAACGCGGACATCGGCGTGGCGAGCGCCGCGTTTTACCCCTCATTCTCGATCCATGCCTCGAGCGGACTGGATGCCGCCCATCTGAACGATCTGTTCAACGCTTCATCGCTGGTGTGGTCGATTGGCGCGAGCACGCTGACGCCCGTCACGCGTTACAAACTGCTCCAAGCCCAACGCAACGCCGCGGTGGCCGCCCACGAAGCGGTCAGTGCGGAATACCGTCAAACGGTGCTGGAATCCATTCGCGAGGTGGAGAACGCGCTGCAGGGAGGTTCCATTCTGGAACGCCGCCAAGTGGCGCAGGACAAGGCGTTGGCCTCCGCCCGCAAGACCTTTGAATTGTCCGTCAAACGTTTTCAGGCCGGTCTGGTCAGCTTCCTCGATGTGGTGGATGCCGAACGCACCCGCCTCGATGCGGAAAAGGCGGCCAATGCCATTCGCGCCGAACGCCTGGCGGTTTCCGTGTCCCTCATCAAAGCCCTCGGGGGGGAGTGGTAGCGGAAGAAAAGCCGAAAGCAGAAATGACAAATAGACCGCGACGCTCCCAGATAGAAGACAGAAGACAGAAGACCAGAGTCACTGGCTCGGCAGTCTCTTGTCTTCCGTCTCAACGTCTTCTGTCTTCTCTCCATAACTCACAATCCCCGCACCCCTTATGCGCTTATTCTATCTAACAATCCTGCTGGTGCCGCTCACCTCCTGCGACAAGCAGAATGCTCCAGGCGGAGCGCCGCCGGGCGGAATGCCGCCGCCGCCCCCGCCGGAAGTATCGGTCCTGACCGTGCAAGCCCAACGGGTCGCGCTGACCACAGAACTCTCCGGCCGGGTGGCCGCCTCGCTGACAGCCGAGGTGCGACCCCAAGTGGGAGGCATCGTCCAGAACCGCTTGTTCACCGAGGGGGCCGACGTCAAGGCCGGGGATGTGCTCTATCAGATCAATCCGGCGAGCTACCAGGCGGCCCATGACGGCGCCCGTGCGGCCTTGGCCAAGGCCGAGGCGAATGTGGCACCGCTACGC
Organism: Verrucomicrobiota bacterium; assembly: GCA_037132955.1. GTDB lineage: Bacteria > Verrucomicrobiota > Verrucomicrobiia > Verrucomicrobiales > Akkermansiaceae > Luteolibacter. The sequence goes on from JBAXPF010000183.1 coordinate 5,993, forward strand.
CTCAAGGCCGAGCGATTCAAGGAGTTGTTGACCAGTGATGCGGTTAGCCAACAGGATTACGATGATATTTCCGCCGCACAGAAACTGGCGGAAGCCGAGATTGAATCCGCCAAGGCGGCGCTGGAAACCACCCAAATCAACTTGGCCTACACCAAAGTGACGGCACCGATCTCCGGCCGCATCGGCCGCTCCTCGGTGACCAATGGTGCCTTGGTCACGGCAAGCCAACCCGTGGCGCTGGCCACCATCCAACAACTCGACCCGGTGTATGTGGATGTCACCCAATCGAGCAATGAGATGCTGCGTCTGAGAAAGTCGCAGGAGAGCGGCCAACTCACCAGCAACAGCGGTGAGGCGAAGGTGTTGCTGCTGTTAGATGATCGCAGTCAATATCCGGAGCCGGGAACCCTCAAATTTTCCGAGGCCTTTGTCGATCCCAGCACCGGCTCGGTTACGTTGCGCACGCTTTTCCCCAATCCGAAACTGGTGCTGCTGCCAGGCATGTTCGTGCAGACCGTGCTGGAGGAAGGCGTCAAGGACCAGGCCATTGTGGTGCCGCAGCGCGGAGTCACCCGCAATCCGGCCGGCAACGCCATGGTCATGACCGTCAATGCCGACGACAAGGTCGAACCGCGGGTGATCACCGTCACGCGCACCGTCGGCGACGGCTGGTTGGTCACTGATGGCTTGAAAGTGGGTGATCGCGTGATCTTGGAGGGACTGCAAAAGGCCCGCCCAGGCACCCCCGTCAAAGCCCTGCCCTTCGTTGCCAAGCCCGCGCCGGCTCCCGCCCCTGCTCCTGCCGAAAAACAGTAATACCGATACGTCGCTTGGATGAACCCCAAAACCAAGAAACCACTGAGGCCTTCATGCCATCACTGATAGCCACTGATAACACTGTGAGTTCCTTATTTTTCAGTGACCTCAGTGGTTTTCTGTGTCTCAGTGGTCAACTTGTTACGAATCACCCAATGGAGTCCGCCTCAAGGGCTTCGCAGTAAAGAATTTTCCCATGCCGCGCTTTTTCATCAACCGTCCGATTTTCGCCTGGGTGATCGCCATCATGATCATGCTGGCCGGCCTCCTGTCTATCAAGACCTTGCCGGTCTCCCAATATCCGCCGATCGCCCCGCCGCAAATCACCATCAACGCCTTGTACCCAGGTGCCTCCGCCCAGACGGTGCAGGATACGGTCACCCAGGTCATTGAGCAAAAGCTCAACGGCATCGATAACCTCATCTATATGTCGTCAACCAGCGACGCGAGCGGGGGGGTGGCCATCAACCTGAACTTCAAGGCGGGCACCGACCCTAACATAGCGCAGGTGCAGGTGCAGAACAAATTGCAGCTGGCCACGCCGCTGTTGCCGCAGATTGTGCAGCGCCAGGGCATCTCGGTGCTCAAGTCCACCCGCAACTTCCTGCTCATCGTCGGCCTGGTATCGGAAGATGGCAAGATGGACCGCAGCGCGTTGACCGACTACATGGTGTCCAATCTGCAGGATATCGTCAGCCGCCTCGACGGGGTGGGGGAGATGCGGGTGTTCGGCACCCAGAACGCCATGCGCATCTGGGTCAACCCGGCCAAGCTCAACAACTTCCACCTCACCACCAATGACATCATTGCAGCCCTGCAGGCGCAAAACGTGCAGATTTCCGCCGGTCAATTCGGCGGTGTGCCCGCCAGCAAGGGCCAACAACTCAACGCCACCATCAACGCCCGCGCCCTGCTCCAGACAACCCGCCAGTTTGATGCGATCATCCTGCGCACCAACGCCGACGGCTCCAGCGTACGGCTCGGCGATGTGGCCGAAAGCCGCATCGGCACCGAAAACTACGAAATCCAGTCGTTCTATAACGGCAAACCGTTAGGTGGGATGGCGGTGCGGCTGGCCGCCGGAGCCAACGCGCTGGAAACCGGCGACCGGATCAAGGCCAAGATGGCGGAACTCTCGAAGTACTTCCCAGCCGGCATGAAGGTGGCCTATCCGTATGACTCCACCCCCTTTGTCAAAATTTCCATCGAAGAGGTGCTGCGCACCCTCATCGAAGCGGTTTGCCTGGTGTTCATTATCATGTTTCTGTTCCTGCAGAATATCCGTGCCACCCTCATCCCCACCATCGCGGTGCCGGTGGTTTTGTTGGGCACCATGGGCGTGCTCTCCGCCGCCGGCTTTTCCATCAACACGCTGACCATGTTCGCGCTGGTCATCGTCATCGGGCTGCTGGTGGATGACG
>JBAXPF010000184.1:0-8211 GCA_037132955.1 Verrucomicrobiota bacterium
GATCACATCCTGGGCCCGATAGGACGACTGTCCCGGAGCGAGGAAATTGGCGACGGCCACCGCGTTGTCGCCGCCTGTTAGAAGCGGTTTTTCGGTGCTGCCATCGGCGAGTTCCTGGCCGTAGCCGAGGGTGGCGATCAATCCATTGCAGACGCATTGGCGGCCGACGGTCTCCTCCAAGTTGCCGCCTTTGCGCAGGAAATCGTCAACCGGTTCGCTGGGGCAGCGGTAGCCGGCGCTGCCATCGGGTTTGCGGTAGAGGTGGCGCAGGTAGCCGAGGTCACAGACCCGGAGGCGTTTGTCGCCACAGACCGGGATGCCGGTTGCGGGTCCGCCTTGAATGATTTTGAAGGGAAAGCCGGTGGGAGAGGCGACCGGATCGGTGAACACGCGCAGCACCCCGCGGCGGCTGCCCTCAAGCACCTTGTGTTTCAATTCCGGATCGATGCCGGACTCTTCGCAAAAGGCAAAGGCAGTCCCTACTTGGATCCCCACTGCACCCATGGCTTGGGCTTCCGCGAGTTTCCCTTGGTCGCCGAAAGACCCGGCCATCCAATAGGGCAAACCGAGGCTGGCGATTTTTTCCAAGTCCGGCAGATCGCGCTCGCCGTAGATCGGTTCGCCCGCAGCGTCGAGCTGCATGGCACCGCGGGGTGGCGCGTTGTGACCGCCAGCCGTGGCGCCTTCGACGATGAAGCCATCGACCCGGCCGGACGATTTGCGGGCCAAGGCAATGGCCAGGGTGGCGGATGAAACGATGGCCAAAAACTTCGGGCGCGGCAGGTGCTGGTCAGGTGAGGTCAGATACGGGGCAGGGTCGAACTCCGAAAAATACTCCTCCTCGGCCGCCGCTCCTTGCACGTCGATTTTGAGCCGGGCGGCTTGGCCCTCGGCAAATTGATCCATGATGCCAGGAATGGCCCGCGGGATGCCCGCACCCATCAGCACGTAATCAACGCCGGCCAGCATCGCGCCAAACAATGAGGGCAATGTGGGCAGTTGGATCTTTTCCAGAAAATTGATGCCCACCAATCCAGAGTGACCGTGTTTGGCGAGATTGACTTCGACAAAATTCGCCAGCACCGTCAAATCAATCAAATCTCGGGACGGCTTGAGAGCATGCATGGGCACGCCCAGAAAGCGCTTGGCCACGGCCTTGCCGCTCTCGACGAAGTAGCGCTTCCACACGCGCTCGACGATCTCAGGAAAGGGAAAGCGTGCCGCCGCCTCCGCCATGTGGCCGCCCGGATCCCCAAGTTGCAAGCGCCGCGTCAATAACAAGTCCAAGGCTGTCCCACTCACCACCCCCAATTGGCCGGCTTGCGAAACCGCCCGGGCCAATCGCCAATTCGACACTCCCACCCCCATCCCACCTTGAATAATTATCGGTTGCACCGTCATGCGTGTGCTGAGCTTGCGCCAGCACGCCTGTAAAGCAATCCATTTTTTTACCCCATCCGCTCGCAAACCCGCATTTTTTCGTTCCATGAGGCTCCGGTGGGGGCCTTTGCGGTCTTTTCTTGAAACGACCCCCTCGGGTCTTTCCCCACGGCCATGCCCGTGCTAAAGCTCCCTTGCCCTGCTCCTCTACCTCCATCTCCCCTTTTGCCATCGCATTTGCCCGTATTGCTCGTTTTACAAGCACACGCCGGGGCGGACGTCGATAGGTGCCTTCGTGGATGCCCTCGCAACCGAGGCGCGGCAACGGTTGCCGCAGGTCGCCGCGCCGCGCACGCTCTACTTCGGCGGCGGCACCCCCAGCATGCTATCGCCCGGCCATCTCACGCGCTTGTTCACGGCGTTGCACGAGGGAGTCGATTTTGCCACGCTTGAGGAGGTGACGCTCGAAGCCAACCCCGCCACCTTTGACGCGGCCAAGGCCCGCTTGTTTGGCAGGCTGGGCGTGACCCGGGTTTCGCTTGGCATTCAAGCGTTTGACCCGCAGGTCTTGGCCACTTTGGGCCGCCAACACTCGGTGGCCCAGGCACTGGAGTCCGTCGCCATCCTGCGCCAGGCTGGCATCCCATCGGTCAATATCGACCTCATGTTTTCCGTCCCCGGCCAATCCCGAGACAGTTGGCGTGCCACCCTCGAACAGGCGCTGGCGCTCAACCCCGACCATATCTCCGCCTACAATCTGACCTACGAAGAAGACACGGCCTTCTTCGACTCGCTGCGGCGGGGGGACATGCGCGACGATGAAGATCACAACGCCGAGCTCTTTCATTTGGCCGATGCCCTGTTGTCGGACGCTGGCTTCGATCACTATGAAACCTCCAATTACGCCCGCCCCGGCCATCATTCGTCCCACAACCAAGGCTACTGGCGCGGCGAGGACTACCTCGGGCTGGGCCCCTCCGCCGTTTCCACAATCGCCAACGTCCGCTCGAAAAACATCGCCGACACCTCCCGCTATATCGCCCAAATCCAAACCCTAGGCCATGCCTTGGCTGAGGCCGAAACCCTCGATGCCGAGGCCCAACGCCTCGAACGCATCGCGTTGGGTCTGCGCACCCGCGAGGGCATCCCGCTGACTTTGCTCACTCCCGCAGCGCTCTGCCGCGCCGCCGATCTTGCCGCCGCCGACTTGCTGCGTCTCTCTGCGGATCGCCTGGTGCTGGTTCACCATGGCCGGGCCTTGGTCGATCCGATTGCCGCAGAGTTGATCTAACGCTTCACGGCTGCTTGGCAATCCGATCCAACACGCCGTTGACAAAGCGGTGGGAATCGGTCGTGCCAAAGCGCCTGGCCAACTCGATCGCCTCGTTGATGGCCACCTTGCGCGGAGTGGTGGTATGCAGCAATTCGTAGGCCCCCAACCGGAGCACCGCCCGGTCCACCGGGTCGATCCGCTCGGGAACGTAGTTGTCCACCACGCTGGCGAGTGTGGCATCCAACGCTTCCTTGTGGGCCAGCACCGCATCGACCAGTTCGTCGGTTTGTTGGCGCAACTTGCGGAGTGACGCCTTGGCCTCCCGTAGCTTCGCCAGATCCGCCTGCTCGGGAAAATTTTCGGGGTTCTCGACCATCCGCAGCCGGTCTGAAACCCGCTGCAAGCGCCGCACGCTTGCAGCCACTGCTTCCAATTGGCCACGCAAGGCCGGAACATCCTCCATGCCTTCCAGAAAGCGCTGCCGGCTCGCCGCCAAGGCCCGGTCCACTTGGAAAAACGCGTTCATCGCCACGCTGAAACTGCCGGCCACCGCAGCATCGTCATCATCGCGTGGCAAGCGTTCCAGCTTCACCAAGGCTTCGCTCCATGCTGCCTCCAACTCGGCCACGCGCTCGAGCTCAAGCTTCAAACCCGCTGCCTGCGGCCACGCGGCAAGGTGTGCCATGGCGCCTGGCAGCCGTTCCTGAAGTTCCTGCCAGCGCCCATCGCGGCCATGGGCCAGATGGTAGACCGTGCGAAACGTCGCCAGTTGCAGGCTCCGGCGGTCGGCTTCCGTCATGAACTCCCAAAACGGCTCGCGCCGTGCAGCCGGTTCCACCTTGCCGTCCATTTCCGCACAGTAAAGAAACTGCACGACCGCCTCGCGGATTTGGCGACGACTAGCCATTACGGGGGAGCAGACGGGTGGAGTTGTGCGGCATCGAGCGTTCCAACTCGAGGAAAATATCAATCATGGTCGCGGCGGCCCGCGCCGCCTCCTTGCCCCGGTTCAGATTCGCGCCGATACAACGGGCGTAGGCTTGCTTCTTGTCATCGACAATGACCACCTCATGAATCACCGGCCGTTTCGCTTGCAAGGCGATCTGCATCAGACCATCCGTCACCGCGCGGGCCACCAGATCCCCGTGTTGGGTGCTGCCGCGGATAATCAGACCCAAGGCAATCACGCAGGTGGGAGCTTCACGCTCCATCACGAACGCCGCAGCCACCGGAATCTCAAAGGCTCCCGGCACCCGAATCAAATCAATCCGCGCCTGGGGAATCAGCTCGGTGAGCTCGTCGATGGCGTTGCTAACCAACGCGTCCGTGAATTGCTCGTTGTATTTGGACGCGACGATGCATATTCTGATAGACTTGGATCCGATGATGCGGGGTTTCGGCGGCAACGCAGACGACATGCACGCGATATGGACCGACTTTGCGCAATTGTCAACCCGTGGCCGATGGCAGTTTGGGATGGACCCGCCGGAGCTGCGGCGAATTTTGGCTTTTTTGGTCATTTATGCACTTGCCGGGGGTGGTGAGGGGGGCTAAACGCCATCTCGTTATGGCAAAGAAACCAGTGGTGCTCATCATTCGCGACGGCTGGGGTGTGAATCCCGGAGGTAAAAAAACCGCCAAGGCAGACGGCAATGCGGTCCTCCTCGCCCACACGCCGTTTCACGACGTGATGTTGGAAAATTTTCCGAAAGGCCTGCTCAGCGCCTCCGGCCTTGATGTGGGTTTACCCGACGGGCAAATGGGCAACTCCGAAGTCGGGCACCTCAATCTCGGCGCGGGCCGCATTGTCTATCAGGATCTCACCCGCATCAACAAGGCCATCGAGGATGGCTCGCTGGCGGCCAATCCGGTGTTTGCCACCGCCCTCGCCCACGCGAAAACCGCACGCCTGCACCTCATCGGCCTGGTTTCCGATGGCGGCGTTCACAGCCATCAGGACCAGCTCATCGCCATGGTGAAACTGGCAAAACAGGCGGGTGTGAATGATATCTTCATCCACGCCCTCACCGATGGGCGGGACACCTCGCCCACCGGCGGGGAGGCCTATCTCGCGCAGGTCGAGGATGAGGCCGCCAAGTGCGGGGCTTGCGTGGCCACCGTGATTGGCCGTTACTATGCGATGGACCGCGACAAGCGCTGGGATCGGGTCAAGCTCGCCTGGGATGCCATCGTGCTGGGCAAGGGGGAACCGCGTGATGTGTTAGCCAGTGAGGCCGTGGCCGATTGCTATCGTCTTTATAACAAGACCGATGAATTCATGCCGCCGATGGTCTTTGCCGAAGCGAACCAACAGCGGGTGCGCGATGGCGATGTGGTGCTCTTCTTCAACTTCCGTTCGGACCGCGCCCGCGAGCTCTCCGATGCCTTCCTGTTGCCGGATTTTTCCGGCTTCGACCGCGGCGTCCAGCCCAAGGTCCATTACGTCACCCTCACCGAGTATGATAGAACCTATCAATGTCCGGTCATTTTCGCCCCGCAAACCCTGAGCATGGGCCTCGGCGAAACCGCCGCCGCCGCCGGCCTCACTCAAATGCGTATTGCGGAAACCGAAAAATACCCCCATGTCACCTATTTCTTCAATGGCGGCATCGAAGCACCCAACAAAGGTGAGGACCGCGTCATCATTCCCTCGCCGCAGGATGTGCCCACCTATGACTTCAAGCCGGAAATGAGCGCGGCGGAAGTCACCGCCACCGTGGTGGCCAAGCTCAAGGACTACGACTTGGTTATCCTCAACTTCGCCAACCCGGACATGGTCGGTCATACCGGCGTTGTCCAAGCCGCCATCAAGGCGGTGGAAACCATCGATGCGGACGTCAAGGCCGTCGTCGAGGAAACCCTGCGCCTCGGCGGCAAGCTCCTTGTCACCGCCGACCACGGCAACTGTGAATACATGCGCAACCCGGACGGCTCGCCTAACACCGCCCACACCACCAATCTCGTCCACGTCGTCTATGTCGCCGATGATGCCGCTGCCTATCAGGTCAAGGATGGCATCCTCGCCGATGTCGCCCCGACATTGTTGGATATGCTCGGCGTGGCCAAGCCCAAGGAAATGACCGGCACCAGCCTGCTGCGGCGCAAGTAGCAACGGCGGGGCGCAGGCATTGTCGCGGCGGTTTCCGAACCGCCGGGCGCATGAGGTGTGCAAGGGCGTGGCTGTGGCGGCCCATGGGCATGGGCGATTCGCCTCCGCTACCGGCTACCTGAGTGAAGGTGCTTGGCTGCTCATTGATTTTGAGGGCAACCTTACTCGAACTTGTCAAACCACCGTCCGATCGCATCCGGAAAATGTTCGTGCAAAGCGGCTTCTGCCGCCGCCGGAGACGTGAATTCCAAGTTGCCTTGGGGCCCTGACACCCGCTCCAGCCAGAGATGAGCCGGCACCCCCGGCACCCAGAATTTTTCCCAGGCGAAGGCGGCCTCATAGCCGTTGCGGCGCCACAGCATGCCCTCGCCGTTGAGTGAGGCATAGTGGGTCATGACCAATACGGTCGGTTCGCCACCCTGGCGCAGCGAGTGTCCGGCCAAGCCGCTCCACTGGGCGGGTGGGCAGCCCAGGGCATCCAGAATCGAGGGCATGATATCCAGATGGCTCGCCTGGGCCACCGGCTCGCCACGGCCCAGGGCCTTGGGCCATTTGACAATCACGGGCACCGAGGTTTGCTCGGGAGTAAGGCCGGAGGCATGGAACCAGGTCCCGTGTTCCTGCATCTCCTCGCCGTGATCCCCGGTGATCACTATCATCGCGTCGTCATAGCGACCCTGCGCTTTCAAAAACCCGATGTAATCCCCCAGCAGGTGGTCCACCCACGCCAACGAGTTCCAATACCGGTGCTTCACCCGCTCCGTGTCCTGCGCGCTCGGATGCGCCGGAAACCACGACGAACTGGCAAAATCCGTAAATGGCGGGCTGAACGCGCCCGCCCAGTTGTAGGGGTAATGCGGCGATTCCACCGCCACCAGGCGGAAGCAGTTACCGGGCTTTTCCGTTAGAATAGACTTGCGCCACAGATCCAGCACATGCAGGTCGCGCTCGCTGATGCCGGCCGGCCACTCGGGGTTGTCCGGGGTCAGGCTCACCAGCACGTCGGTGGCCTCGCCGTGGCCGAAGTTGGTGGTGTCCATCTCGGCGTAGTTGAAGATGGCCGATGAGCGCACTTCGTTGCGGTAGCCGGCGGCATGCAGCGCGTCTAACAAAGGCGCGGGTCGCTGGGCCAGTCGATCCTTGTCCCAAAACACCGACGGCTTGCCGCTCAACATGGCATACCATGAGAGGTGGGTGGCATTGGCGGCGGACCGGGATTCCCTCATCGGCTGGCACTCGGTATCCTGCCACTGGCGCAGAAAGGGCATGATGTCCGGGCGCAGCGCATCGCCCCGCAGGGTTTCCACCACAAAGAGGAAAACATCCGGCCGCCGGGTCAGGGCAAGCGCCGCAGGCCGCTCCGGCTCGCGGAATTGCACAGTAAAGGAGGCCAGTCCCGGCGCGCACTCACCCGGGCACAAATGGATCATGCAGGCGCGCCGCTGCCACCAGCGGCCCACCCGGTTGTTCCAGAGTGTTTCCGACGTTTGCTCCGCCAGCAACAACCCCCATGCTCCGCCGGCCACCAGCAGCAGACACCACGGCCGCAAACGCAGGTCCAGCCGTTGGGAAAGCCGCGCCGTGCCCGCCACCACTCCGGCCACCAGCAACAACACCCCCGCGATACCGAGGCCGCCCGTCACCGAAACCCGCACGCCGCCCCCCTCTAACACCCGGAGCAAATCAAACTTCCCCCCCACGGTCAGCTCGCCGCAAAACAACACCAAGCCTTTGCCCCACAGCTTGCGCATGCCGATGTCCGCCCCGAGCGCCAGCAGCGCCAGTCCCAAGGCCAAGCCGCCAAGCCAGCGGGTGCCCGCCGGAGCCCGCCGCCAGAACTGCTGCAACCCATACCACGCCAGCGAAACCATCACCACCTGCGTGAGCACGCGCGACAGCACCATGCCCAACATGCCGGCCCCCCCTCCCTTCGGTTGCCCTAACACGAGGCAATCGCTCGCCACGTTGAGCACCAGAACCACCCCGAACAACACCCCGTTCCACGCGATGCCGGGGGCACCGGCCCTGGCCCGCAGGCTGCCCCAACTAGCGCGTGCCAAGGACACGCCCGCCAGCCCTAACAAGACAGCCACTCCCGCCCAATACACGGGTTGCGCCAACCAGCCCAGCCAGCCGCTTAGACCCCATGCCAACAAAACCAGCGGGCTCCAGCGGCCGCCATGCCGCTTTTCCCACCAATAGCCGCCGCAGGTTCCGCCTACCAGCACCAGCACCCCGCAGGCGATCCCCTCGACGATGAGGTTGCCCGGCCACAGGCGCGCGGGCAGGGTATTGCCGCCGAGCACCAGCGACCACGACCGCACAAACGGCGTGAGGGCGATCCATACGCCCCCCAACCAAGCCATGCAATGGGCCGCGTGCTCCCATTTTGCGGATTTGTTGTCCATCGGCGCGCGGTTTTACCCGATCCGGACCGATCGGCAATGAC
>JBAXPF010000185.1:0-8181 GCA_037132955.1 Verrucomicrobiota bacterium
CAAAGAAAGCACCAAATGACAGGTGTTGAGCCGGGCGCCGGCCGGATATTGCGGTAACTCGCGCGCACTTGCAGGCGGATCTTTCACGCTCGTTGACCGGCGCCCTTTCAGAACGGCCGCTTGTCTATGCCAGCCCTCATGGGGGGATTAGCGCTTGCACAGCCAACTCCCTTGTGAGACAATGAGTCATGAACGTCGAAGCCAACCCGGATGCCTTGAGAGCGCTGCAGGCGGAGATATATCGCGACAAGGTGCTGCGGGCGCGGGCCATGACACCCGCCGAGCGTCTGGCAGAAGCACTGGAGTTGAGCAACGACATTTATGCCTGGATGCTCGACGGCGCAAAGGCGCAATGTGGCCTGCCTTCCGACGAGGAAGGCTGGGCGGAGGTCCAGCGCCGCCTGCAAACACTGCGCAGGCTGCATGAGCACAAGCTTTACAAGCCCGTGGCCGCATGAATCTTTACGAACTGGCGTCGCGTGTGATCGAAGCTCTGGAGGCGGAGAGCATCCCCTACATGGTGGTGGGCGCTCTATCCAGCAGTGTGTTCGGCATTCCGCGCGCCACGAAGGATGTGGACATCGTCCTGCAGCTTCTAACACGGGATCCGCTGCACCGTCTCGAGACCAGGCTCGCGGAGGTGGTGGCGTTCGACCCGCAAGTCACTTTCGAGACATTGACAGGCAGCGTGCGGCATATCCTGACAGCGAAGACCCGACCGCCGTTTATTGTGGAACTGTTCGAACTGGGTTCGGACCCGTTCGTGGTCGAGCGGTTTTCGCGTCGCCGGGCGGCTTGGTCGGCTCAGCTCAAGCGCCAGGTTTTCCTGCCAACGGCCGAAGACGTGATCGTGCAAAAACTGCGCTGGGGCAGGCCGAAGGATTTGGATGACGCCAGGGATGTGCTCGCGGTGCAGACACCCGCCAGACTGGGGATGGACTATATCACACGGTGGTGCGAGATTCATCAAACGTCCGGCCATTTGCACGCGATGCTGGCCGAGATCGAGCCGCTGTTGTAAGTTTGACGACAGGAATGTCGTTACTCCTTAAGGGCCGCGCCTTCCGGCACCAACACGAGTGTCGTGTTGGCTTCCGTCTTGATCACGACCCGTTCGCCTGTCGTGCCTCCCCCAAAAAAATCACACGCCGCTCCATGCCGAACACCACCGTCGCGACAATCGGATGGTCCGATCGGGGTCGGATGTGGTGGTTTGTGCGGCAATCGTTGATTTCATGGGCATTGGTGCGTTACTGGAATTTGTCGGTGATGCATGGTTGTGACTGGAGATACGGCTCGTTGTGTGGAATCCGTGTGGAATCCCCTAGGAATTCTGTCGCGGAATCGGGCCTGGATTTGAACCGTGCCAGCCACCGGCATCCCATGGGCAGAACCGCGCTGATTGGCGTCTGTCATATCCGGACAGTCCTTACGAATTCTCCGTGCTGCCCGCCGACATCCTCGGCTCGGTCTATGAACAGTTCCTCGGCAAGGTCATCACCCTAACGGCCGGCCATCGCGCCGTCGTCGAGGACAAGCCGGAGGTCAAGAAAGCTGGTGGCGTCTTCTACACGCCCACCTACATCGTCGATTACATAGTCCGGCAAACCGTCGGCCCGATCATCGAAGGCAAAACGCCCAAACAAATCGAATCCATCCGCATTCTCGATCCTGCCTGCGGTTCCGGCTCATTCCTCATCGTCGCCTATCAATTTCTGCTCGACTGGTATCACCGCTATTACATCAGTCACGATCCCGAAAAACTCACCAAGGGGAAAGCCGCCGTGCTCGTTGCCGCCCGCGGCGGCGGTTGGGCGCTCACCACCGCCGAGCGCAAGCGCATTCTCGTCACCCACATCTTCGGCGTGGACATCGACAGCCAGGCAGTGGAAGTCACCAAGCTCTCCCTGCTCCTCAAAGTCCTCGAAGGCGAGACCGCCCAAAGTGTCCAGCTCGAACTCATCCACCAGCGCGTCCTCCCCGACCTCGGCGACAACATCAAGTGCGGCAACTCCCTCATCGGCTCCGATTTCTATGCCCAGCCCGGCCTCCCCGCCATGGACGCCGACGCCCACCTCCGTGTCAACGTCTTCGACTGGGACGGCAAGGACGGCTTCCCGGAAATCATGAGGGACGGAGGCTTCGATGCGGTTGTGGGAAATCCACCGTATGGAGCTACATTTTCAGAATCTGAAGGCATTTATCTAAATGCTGGGTTCGAATCTCAAAACTACCGACTCGACTCCTATTTGTTATTCATCGAACGCTCATTGAGATTGGCGAAAAACAAGGGGAGGATCGCGATGATTATTCCTAACACATGGCTGCTAAATCTCCAGACAACGGCAATAAGGAAGCGTCTTTTCTCCCATACAACTGTTACCGAAGTGGTTCACTTTACCAAAAAGGTTTTTGCTCAGGCAACCGTCGATACCGAGATTTTTGTATTGTTGAATTCCAAACCCGAAGACAGCCACGATGTTGAGATAACAATTTCGGACACGCACAACCTCTTGGCTTCACACAAAATACCACAACTCAGGTGGAGGTTGGGAGACGGTAGGCCGGTGAACATCTTAGAAAGACCCGAAGCCAACAAAATATCGGAACGGCTTTCGAAGTTTGAAAAGCTCGATTCTCTCTTCGTGGTCACACAAGGCACGAAGCCATTCCAAGTGGGAAAAGGCGTGCCCAAACAGACGCGGGAGATTGTGGACCAAAAGCCATTCGTATCTGTCACTAAAAAAGACGCTGGTTTCCGCCCGCTGCTTCGCGGAAGCCTGATTCATCGCTATCAGCAATTTTGGAACAACGACTACTGGATCAGCTATGGCCCATGGTTGGCAGAACAACGTGTTTCAGCTTCACATGATTCGACCGAAAAAATTGTGATTCGCCAAACGGGGGATTCATTCATCGCGACACTTGATCGCGAGCGGTTTGTTGCTCGGGACAATCTCTATACCATCGTGCCTCGCAAGCCAGAGTTAGATCTATCAGTCCTTCTTGCCCTGCTCAATTCACGATTTGCGAGCTGGCTTTATCAAAACACTATCAACCCGGAGAAAGGCGAAGCTCTTGCTCAGGTTAAACGCGGACACTTGGCGATTTTCCCAATTCCCTTAGGCGTCATCGAGCCCGTCAGCAATACCGACGTCGCCGCGCACGACCTCATCGTTTCCTTGGTGGACAAGATGCTGGACCTGCATCGGCAGCGCGCTGTGGTGAAGACGCCGCACGAGCAGACCTCGCTGGACCGCCAGATTTCCGCCACGGATACGCAGATCGACCGCCTCGTCTATGACATCTACCGACTGACGGATGAAGAAATTAAGCTGGTTGAAAAGGATTGTAGATGTTAGAGCGCCCAACGTATGATTCAACGCTTGTTCAACCGCTATGAAGAAGTAACCTACGATGTGCTCAATCGTCTCTGCAAAAATAGTGGAGCAAAGGTATTCGCAAAAGTCAGGGTAGCTGATGTGCTCAAACTAGAAGGCAGTGGGGTATCAGCGGAGCACTTTGGATACGGCCTGCGCTCACACTTCGACTTTGTAGTGGTGGACTCCGATTACCAACCCCTATTTAGTGTCGAATTCGACGGCCCACTCCACAAGACGAGCGAGGTTCAAATGAAGCGGGATCGGCTCAAAAATGAACTTTGCGACCACTGCCATCACGGACTCTTACGCATCAAGTCGAACTACTTGTCCAAAACGTATAGGGGCTTGGACCTTCTCACGTACTTTGTGGACGCCTGGTTTCTCGAACAAGCCTTTGATGAAGCACAACGCAGTGGCTTGATTCCATACGATGAATCCTTCGACATGACATCCATCTATTCCGACGGCAGCCAGAGTGGCAGGAAGTGGCCGTATTGGCTCTCTTTTGACATACAGAACTCACTTCGGAAGCTTCACTCTGCTGGCGCAATTGGTCAGATGGCACCGTCATATCATGTCGGCAAAGATGGTAATGGGGCTTACCGCTGCCTATCGTGGTTGGTGTTCGACGCCTCCCACGTCGTGTCGGTAAGCACTGGCATGCACGCACAACGATTCCCGGCTGTATGCAAGAGCGAACTGGTGAGTATGCTCGCCATGGTCGATTTGAATTCCAGGGTGGAAAACGTGCTCCGTGGAGACCGAGCGCACTTGCTGGACCGGAGGCATTTCTTCGAGAGTCGTCTGCCCGAGTTTCAGGAGAAGTATCCGATGGTCTGTGCTTCCATTATGAGTGCAACTCTATGAAGACACTTCGTTACAACGGCCCGCTTTCGGTTTAGACAACATAGAACCGCTGTTACTCCGTGAGAAATCAAACCATTCTTTGGATCGATCAAATCGCCTTCGCCCGGATTGAGGATTCGCCTCAAAGCCTGAAGTTTATCGTTCGCGACGACGAAGGCTGCCATCTTTCTGTCTGGCAGAAGGAAAATATTTTCCGATTTGAGTTCAGTTCTAACGAGTCTCTTGGTTCCACTTGGGATGACACTCGCCGTGGAATCGCACGAAGCCTTGGCTACGAGAAATGGCAGAAGCACGCTAATTATGTGGTCAACCGCACGATGGATTTCTTTGCAGACTCGGATATTCCCGATTTCGGTGCCAGGTGGGCGATGACCCGCCGGATGATGGTGTCGGTCTTGCATCCCCCGATTTCGACCCCCATCAGCTCGATGTGGCTTTCGTGGACGACCAGTTCCCCGCCCTTGAAGACACGGAGGTTAGGACCCAGCGCCAACTATTCTTCGTCATGCGCAATCGATCCCCAAAAGCACCAAATGACAGACTCAGACATCCTGACCCCGGAGGAAATGGAATGATCTCACACGCCGCTTGGCGGCGGGCAGAATGTCCGCGCCACGGATGAAGGTGGTCCGGTTAGTGCTTCCTGATAGGAAAACAGGCTTCCAGCCTGTTATAAATGAATCGTCAGGCTGGAAGCCCGTCGGCCATGACAGGCAGGATGCCTGTCCTCCAATGACAACGCCACGAATGTCGTTACTCCTTAAGGGCCGCGCCTTCCGGCACCAACATGAGCGTGGTGTTGGGCTCCGTCTTGATGACGACCCGCTCGCCCTTGAGCGACTCTAACTTTTTGCCGGCGCGATAGACGTCCACTGCCTTGCCCTGCCAAGGGTTGACCAGGGTGCAGTCGCGGCCCTTCTCGCTGGTGATTCTCACGTATTCGACTGCGCCGCCCTTGAGCGAACTGGAGACCAGGAACGCGCCTTCCGCGCGGAGATTGAGGAAGCGGGCATCCTTTGACTTGGGCCACACCGAAAAAACCCGCAGCACCTGGCGGTGACTCATGCACAGCATCTCGTTGATCGTTTCGGGAACCGTGCTGCATTGCTCGGGGTCTTCTGGCAGTCCGCTGGCAATCTTGCGCGAGGTGGACCACAATTCGGTTAGCTTTGCCAGGATGACGACGGGGTCGTAGCCCACCCGCACCGCGGCCGGATAGTGGCTGTTCTCGCCATTGTCGCAGTTCCACTTGCGGCCCTTGGCGTTGATTGTGTTGCGGGCGATTTCTAGCAACTTCGGATCGTCATCGAGTCCGACTCCACCACTCGGATAGATATGTTGCAGGACGCAGGAGTTGCCGTCGATCCACTCGGTCCCCTTCTCGGCGTAGCGGAACACGGTCGCGCCGTCCTTCTCAAAGGTGGGGAACTTGCTCA
Source organism: Verrucomicrobiota bacterium (assembly GCA_037132955.1). Lineage (GTDB taxonomy): Bacteria > Verrucomicrobiota > Verrucomicrobiia > Verrucomicrobiales > Akkermansiaceae > Luteolibacter. The sequence goes on from JBAXPF010000185.1 coordinate 5,687, forward strand.
GGTTCTTGAGGATGTCCTGCCATTTCGCCTGCCGGTTGGCATCCACACCCAGCTCGCGGCTCATGTCGAGGATGGTTTCAAACAAATTGCGCACCAACCCGAGGGACATGATCGAATTGACATCCGCGCCGGAGTTCTCCTGGATCGAATCGTTGTTGACCACATAGCGGCCGTTTTCCAACACCAGAAAATCCTCCCAGAAGTTGGCGACCTCGCTGACAAACGGATAGACCTTTTTCGCGTAGTCCTTGTCATACGTGTGATACCAGCGCATCGACATGTTCACCACGCAGTAGACCGCATTGCACTTTTGGCCCATGAAAGTGCCCGGGGCGCTCGTCTGGATGCCCTTGGCGCCGATGCCCACCGGGTAATACACGCCACGGATTTTCATGACGTCTTTGGCCGTGGCCTTGCCGCGTTCGATGAAAGCGAGCACGGGAGCCTCGAAAGTGTCCGCCTGAGTGAGATGGTTGGATTTGTAGAGCCCGTAAAACTGCGATTGGTAATCGAAGTTAAGGTGGTAATCGCCGGCCCAGCGCGGGTCGTCATCAGTGGTGGGCAGTCCGAAGAGGCCGGTGGGGAATTCGGGATCCCGCAGGGCGCTGGCCAGCTCATAATTCGCGGCGTAGTATTGCTGCTCCAGGAACGGGTCGCTGATTTCAACGAGCGATTCCGCCCAGAAGTTCTTCCACCATTGGCGATGCTGTTCCAAGAGTTTGGCCATGCCATCGGCATTCAAACCGGCGGCCTTGGCTTGTGCCGCAGCCAGCGGGTCCTGCGCATCAAACGAACTCTGCACCGCCAACGCCAACGTCACCTTCTGCCCCGGCTGAAGCGTGAACTTCGGCCCCGGCTGCGATTTGGGCGCCACCGGCGGCGGCCGCCGCGGCGGCGGATTGGGCATGACTGGCTCAACCATCGGCTCCAAGGCGGGCAGACTGGAGGTGCCGCCTATAACCGTTAGCGCGCAGGCCGCGGCGGTGGGGATGGTTTCCGTGGCATACGCCTTGGTGGCCCACAGCAGCGACCCCTTGTGACCGAGGTCCTCCTTGGAGTTGCGACCCGGCGCCGCCCACAGGCGGGTATCCACATCGACCGGCTTGCCCTCGGCCACGAGTTCGACAAACAAAATGTCATCGGTCGCTGCCACCCACGAGCGCATCAACACCGCACCCTCACCCTTGCTGAAACGCGAAATCGTGAGCGCGGGAAAAAACTGCTGCTCGACCCGATAGGTGGCATCGACGAGCGCCGGAATGTCAATTTCGAGCCCCCCGATGGGCCGTGGCCCCCCCTGCCGGTGGCCGTCCTTGAGCCGCCAGAAATTGTTTTTGCCGATCCAGAACCGCTGGGCTTCCGGCTTGCCGCTGATGACCGCGCCCAGATCGCCGTTGCCTAACAAAGGACCATCGACCGTGTCACGCGACGGCACCCGGCCCGGCGGCTTTTCCATGGCCGTCTTGTATTGCGAGACGATCCGTTCGGCTTCCGCCTGGAGGTTAGGTGCCGCCGGCGCGGCCCAGGCCACGCCCATGGCCAAACAAGCGACCCCCACACTGACAGCCACCGGCTTGCTTGAATTCGTTTTGCGCATGATGTCCGCCCTATACTCGATGGGCGGAGCGATTGTTTCACCGGGATTGCATTCCTGCTTGTGGAAACGCGGGATCAGGTCCATGGGCAGGATGAGTTCTCAACCCCGAAAATCCCATGGACAGGCGCTTCATCAATCCCCATTGAGCTACGCCTTCCTCTCCTCCCGCATGCCGCCGATGAACAACAGGCAGGCGGCAATACAGATGCAGGAATCCGCCACGTTGAATGCCGGCCACCAACCGCCACTGGACGGCACCAGCTTGTCGTAAAACGGCAGTTTGACGGCAATGAAATCCACCACATAGCCCGCGGAGAGCCGGCTCCAGAACGGATCGCCCAAGTGCTCCTGGAGCAGAAACCCCTGGAGCAACCTGTCTGTTAGATTCCCGGCAATTCCACACAACAACAAAGCCACCGCGATTTGCGCCAAGAGATGGTGAAAAAACCCCTTGAGCCAGAACACCCGGATGATTGTCAGTGCCAGCAACGGCAGCATCAGGAACACCACCGGCGCCCATGCCGAGCCATTGCCAAAGCCAAAGGCCACCCCTTGATTGTGCACGCGGCACAGATGGAAAAAATTGGCAACAACCGGCAAGTCGTGGGCATTCTCCGCCCACGGCGGCGGAAAACATTTCACGGTCCAATACTTCGTCGCCTGATCAAGCAGATAGAGCGGCAGAGTGAGGAAGAGGAGAAGACGGGGAAAGGGCATGGGGGGGTAGAGTTATCAAATATTTGTTATGGGTCATTAGGGAGAAGACAGAAGAGGAGAAGACAGAAGACAGAAGAAAAGAGGAAGAGTGAGAGAATGTCTTGTCTTCTGTCTGGGAGCGCAGCGGTCTTCTGTCTTCTGTCTTCTGTCTTCTGTCTTCTGTCTTCTGTCTTCTGTCTTC
>JBAXPF010000186.1:0-8170 GCA_037132955.1 Verrucomicrobiota bacterium
GCCCGCCTGCGGGAACTCTGGACCCTGCCGGCATGAGAGTTTTCCACACCGATCCGAACTAACAAGCAGCCCAATCACAACCATGAAAACGCCTCTTAACAATCTCACCGCCTGCGGGCTGATTTTATCCTGTCTCATGCTTTTATCCTCATGCGCCGAATTGGCTTGCATGAATGATCGAAAGAAAATGGAGGAATTGGAACGGCAACACCAGCAAGGCCTTGTATCAAACAAGGACTACAAGCGCGAAAAGGGTCGGTTGGAACGAGAGATCCGGGAGAACGTGGATTTCATCAAGAACGAGAGGGGGCCCCTTGTCACCATTACCTACACCCCATAGGCACGCGGCCGACCGAGGGGGGGCACCAGATGTTCGAACGGATGAGAAGGAAAGAACCGCCGCCCCCGATAAAACTCAAAAAGGTCATCAGCCTAACACTCGCGAAAGGGAGCTGACACTCGCGAATGATAGTCATCGCCTTTCCCGGACAGTCCGGGAATACTTAAAGCTTGTTTTGTTAGTAGTCCGAAAAGTGCGGTATAGAGTGAGCGGCCATGGGTGAAAACACAGACAACACCTTCCTCTCGCGGGGACAAATCTGCGCCAATCTGACAGTGTATGGCACCGCGCACGCGTCGGTGGACGCAATCTGCGCCGGAGTCCTGTTAACGCTCTGGAGCCGGGGAATCCTGAGCACAGCGGAGCTGGGTTGGTACTTCTTCTTATACAACCTGCTGGCCTTTGGGATGCAGCCGGTGCTATGTGAACCTGCACGAGGTGTCGTGGCCGATGTCATGTAGCTAGCGAACGCCGCATGACAGTCGCCAACCAACCAGCAAGAGTCGCGCAAGTACCACATTTCACTCTCTTGATAGTGCCATGGCTTTTCCTATCCTTGACCCGCTGGAGGCTGCTTCTGAAGCCCTTCAACTGCCAGAAAGCCGTTTTGTAAGGGCAGTTATAGGGCAGGGCGCTTTCACTTGGTTAGAATAAAATCTTCATAACCCATTGATTATGAAGAGTCGGGGCGGCCAGATTCGAACTGACGACTTCCTGCTCCCAAAGCAGGCGCTCTACCAGGCTGAGCTACGCCCCGTGCGCGACGGGCATAGACGAGAAGATGCCGGGTGAAGCCAGCGACCTTTTTGCCACAGCATCCGTGTGTGCGGGCGAACCATGGTGGGGTACGGGCAGCGAATCAAGCAAATCCACGCCGGATTGCAAGAAATCCGCAGGTTGTCCGACAAGGACGGTTTTCCTAGGCCGCTGCGGGGGTGATTCCGCAGGTTTTTTTCACCCTACACGGGGGATTTATTCCTTACGACCCGAGCATGGCGCGGAGAAAGGGCGCGGTGCGTGAGGATTTGGAGGTGATGATTTTTTCCGGTGGCCCCCGGGCGATGATTTTGCCGCCACCCTCGCCGGCCTCGGGACCGAGGTCGAGAATCCAATCGGCTTCCGCGGCGACGGCCATGTGGTGTTCGATGACGACCACGGTGTGACCTTCATCCACCAGACGATGGAGCACTTCAATAAGCCGTTGCACGTCCTCACGGTGCAGCCCGACCGTCGGTTCTTCAATCAGATAGAGGTTCCTCGGCTGTGACAGGTGATTTGAAATTTTGGATAGATCGGCGATCGGCGCTTTGGCGGCGCGGCCTTTGGTGAGTTCTGACACCAGTTTGATGCGCTGGGCTTCGCCGCCGCTGAGGGTGGGACTGGCCTGGCCTAACTGCAAATAACCAAGACCGGTATCGGCCATGAGTTTGAGGGGTGCGGCGATGCGGGGTTGGGAAGCAAAGAACGAGGCCGCCTCATCAATAGTCATGGTTAGAATCTGGCCGATATTCTTGTTGCGGAAGGTGATTTCCAAGGTGGCGGGGTTGTAGCGCTCGCCATTGCAGGTTTCACAGTGGACCCAGGTGGAGGGCAGAAAGTCCATTTCAAGTTTGATGCGGCCGTTGCCGTTGCAATCCGGGCACCGGCCGCCTTCGGTGTTGAAGGAGAAACGTGACGCATCAAAGCCGCGCATGCGGGCTTCGGGAAGCTGGGAGAACAGCGCGCGGATGTGGTCGAAGACTTTGACGTAGGTCGCAGGACACGAGCGGGAGGTCTTGCCGATCGGACTCTGGTCAACTTCGTGGCAGGTCTTGATTTGGTCGAAGCCGGTGGCGGATTGATAGGGGGCGGCCTTGGCGGGGGGGGCTCTGCGGCTGGAGGCCGCAGCTCCAGCCGCAGCCGCCACGCATTGGTGCATGAGGGTGGATTTGCCAGAGCCGGAGATGCCTGTCAGGACGGTGAGCCTGCCGAGCGGAATGGCGGCGTCGATATGCTTGAGGTTGTTGGCATGACATCCTGTTAGAGTGAGGAAGGGATGTGTTTTCGGCACCTGCCGGCGGGTGCCGCGGATGGGGTGGACGATATGGGTGGTTAGAGAGCGGAGAGTGGGAGAGGATGCGATATCGAGCGCTGCGGTCTTGGGCCGGGACTGCGGCAACTGCGGCTGGAAGCCGCAGTTACGACTGCGGCCGGAAGGCGCAGCCACGGGCCCTTGATAGACGACTTGGCCGCCGAAGCGTCCGGCGCCGGGGCCGAGGTCGATGAGATGATCGGCGGCGGCGATGGTGTCCTCATCATGTTCGACAATCACGAGGGAATTGCCTTGGTTGCGGAGATTGATGAGGGTTTTGAGGAGGGCGGCATTATCGCGGGGGTGAAGGCCGATGGTGGGTTCGTCCAACACGTAAAGGACACCGCGCAGGTTGGAGCCGAGCTGTGCGGCCAGGCGGATGCGCTGGGATTCACCGCCGGATAGAGTATTGCCGGAGCGATCCAGTTGCAGGTAGCCGAGGCCCACCTCCTGGAGGAACGCGAGGCGTTGGCGGATCTCGGGAAGAATATCGCGGGCTATCAGATTGCTGCGGGCCTCGGCAAATGTCAGGGCTTGAAAATGTCCGGCGGCATGATCGATGGAGAGATGGGAGAGTTGGGCAATGGGGGTGTCTTTGAGAGTGACGATGGACGCGGTCGGATTGAGGCGGGTGCCATGGCAGGCGGGACAGGCGACAAGTTCGGCGTCTTCCATGCGTTCGATGGAGCGGTCGGCATCGAGTTCCGCTGCAAGCACCGAATCGAAGCGCGAGACATCCAGGTGTTGGTTGCGTTTGGGAATGCGGCCGTGGCCGCGGCAGGTGGGGCACCACCCGTGGGGTGAGTTGAAAGAGAACAAGCGCGGATCAAGATCTTCAAACGAGCGGTTGCAGCACGGGCAACTCGATTTGGTGGAGAGCAACAGGAGCGGCTGCCCCGGTGTCTGAAGCTTGATCAGACCTTTGCCGATCTCCAAGGCTTGCTGGATCGAGGATGACAGATTGGAGAGGGTGGAAGCGGGAGTCTTGGAGCTGCTGTTAGCCATGGCAGAAGAGGATTGCGGCGGGACGCCGCAATCGGCCGACAGGATGCCGGCGCTCCCCTTTTTGAAAGTTGCGACTTTTACATCGATGTTGTGTTCCTTGAAGCGCTCGAGACGCTGGAAGTTTTCAGTGGTTAGAATTTTCCCATCGACGAGGAGTTGGGAAAATCCCTGCTTGGCAGCCCATGCGGCGATCTCGGTGTGGTAGCCCTTGCGGGCGCGGACCAGCGGCGCAAAGAGCGAGACCGCTCCTTGTTTGAGTTGGGCGCGCAAGGTGTTTTCAATGGCAGCAAGCGATTGCTTGGCCACTGGCACATGGCAATCCGGGCAATGCAGCGTGCCGAGCTTCGCATACAGCAGCCGGATGAAGTTCCAGAGCTCGGTGACCGTGGCGACGGTGGATTTACCCCCACCCTGCGAAATGCGTTGTTCGATGGCAACCGTGGGCGGCAAGCCGGCAAGTTGGTCGATTTCGGGCTTTTCCAACTGTTCGGCGAACTGCCGGGCATAGGCTGACATCGAGTCGAGAAACCGGCGCTGGCCTTCGGCAAATAAGATATCGAAGGCCAGGGTGGATTTACCGGATCCGGATAGACCGGAGATGACCACCAAACGATCACGGGGAATGTCCAGCGAGATGTTCTTGAGATTGTGGTGGCGGGCACCGCGCAGGGAGATGCAGTTGGAGACGGGGGCTTGGATGGAGGATTGGGGATCGGGGATTGGGGATTGGGACAGGCGGGACGCCTGTCTGCCTTCACTGGCGGGACGCCTGTGTTCCCTGGCCATGCCCAAGGCTTGGCGTAAAAAGAAAGCGGTGGGCGTGCCGGTTTTTGCCACAGCCTCGGGTGTGCCTTGGGCAACGATTTGACCACCGTGATTGCCAGCTTCAGGGCCGAGGTCGAGGATCCAATCGGCACATTTGATGACGTCGAGGTTGTGCTCAATGACCAACAGGGAGTGGCCGGAATCCACCAGTTTTCGAAACACGGCTAACAAATTAGCTATATCGGAGAAGTGCAGGCCGGTGGTGGGCTCGTCAAGGATGAGGAGCTTGTGGTTGGAATTTGAAGAACCGGCTGAAGCCGGGGCTACGTTGGAGGTGGCGGCAAGAAGTTGGCAGAGCTTGAGGCGTTGGGCTTCGCCTCCGGAAAGGGTGTTGAGGGCCTGGCCAAGCTTGAGATAGCCAAGGCCCACCTCGAGGAGCGGCTGCAGTGATGTTAGAGTTTGTTGCAGGAGGCGGCACTGCCTCGGCGGGCAGCTTCCGGCGTTGGCAGTGAAAAAGTCGACGGCGTCGCTGACTGTCAGGTCGAGGATGTCGGCGATGGACTTATCGCGCCAGGTGTATTCGAGGGTGGAGGCTTTGTAGCGGCAACCGTGGCAATCCGGGCAGGTGACGTAGAGGTCGGAGAGAAATTGCATCTCGACTTTTTCAAAGCCATTGCCAGCGCAGCGGTCGCAGCGGCCGGCACCGGAATTGAACGAGAAAAATCCGGGTGTGAGCTCGGCGGCTTTGCCGGCATCCGTCGCACAAAACAGTTGGCGAATGGTCTCAAAGGCACCGAGCATGACAGCCGGGGTGGACCGCGGGGTGCGGGCCACCGGGGATTGGTCGACGAGTTCGACGCCGCGGAGATGCTGTGAACCCAGGAGCTGTTTGAGCGGGGCGGGATCACCCTCGCTGTCCTGGCCGAATTGTTTGGCGAGATTGAGGAACAGGACGTCGCGGGCGAAAGTGGACTTGCCGGAACCGGAAACGCCGGTGAGGCAGACAAACAGACCGAGGGGAATGTCGGCATCGAGGTGATTGAGGTTGTGTCTGGAGGCCCCGCGAATTGATAGGATCTGCTGGGTGGGCGCGCGGCGCTTGTTAGGGATGGCAATGGATTTTTCCCCGGTGAGCCACGGAAGGGTGCCGACAGGGGGTGCCGTGGCGGCTTGGATTTGGGTAGGGGTCTTGCGGCAGGAAGAACTGCGGCTGGAAGCCGCAGCTACAGGGCCCTGATAGATGAGGTGGCCGCCGCAGGAACCGGCGCCCGGTCCGAGGTCGACGAGATGATCGGCGGCGCTGATCACGGTCGCCTCATGTTCAACGACGACGAGGGTGTTGCCCTTGTCGCGCAGGCCATGCATCACCCTGACGAGACTGAGGATGTCGCGCGGGTGGAGACCCACGGTGGGTTCATCAAGCACAAACAAAGTTCCTGTTAGGGATGCGCCGAGGCAGGTCGTCAGATTGACGCGTTCGACTTCCCCGCCGGAAAGCGTGCGGGTCGGGCGGTCCAAGGTGAGGTAGCCGAGGCCGACTTCGGTCAGGTAGGTGAGGCGCGAGGTGATTTCTGTTAGAACAAGCTTGAGAGTGGCATCGCCCGAGGTGCCGGACAAGGGGTGGGTGGCAGCGAGCGCGGCGAACCAGGCGAGCAGGTCCGCAATGGTGAGTGACCAAAGCTCGGGGAGGGTTTTGCCGCTGATTTTGAAGCAGAGGGATTCGGGTTGGAGGCGCTTGCCACGACAGGTGGCGCAGGTGGTGTAGGAACGATAGCGGGACAGGAAAATGCGCACGTGCATCTTGTAGGCCTTGCTTTCCATCCAATCGAAGAAGCCCTTGACGCCATACCATTTGCCGGCGCGCCACAGTTCGTCGGAATTTTCCAGGTCACTGAGGCCGGGTTTCTTACTATCTCCGTAGTAGATCCATTCGCGGGCGGCGGCGTCCAAGTCCTGCCAGGGGGTGTGGGTGTTGATGCGGCGCTGCTTGCAATTGCGCAACAGATCGCGCTGGCATTCATCGCCGCGCTCGCCTTGAAACGGTTTGATGGCACCTTGGGCGAGGGTGAGGGTCGGATCGGGAACGGCTTTCTCCAGATTGATGCCGATGACGCGTCCGAAACCGCGACAAACCGGGCAGGCACCGAGGGGATTATTGAAGGAGAACAGGGCCGGGCTGGGTGGCCGGAGAGTAAACCCAGTGCGGGGATGGGTCCAACTCGTGGTGAAGGTTTGCCAATGACCGGCGGCGCCGGCGTTTGCGGGCGCTTGCGGCGGGTCGCCCAATATTGTCAGATCGGCACATGATTTGAGCTCAGAGGGAGCCGGGCAGAATGCCCGGCCCACAGTGGCGCGGGCATTCTGCCCGCCGCCATTCTTGTGGTCCTTTCCCACGTTGGCTGAACTCACGGCAGTGGGTGGACTGGCTGAATCCGCGACCAGGATGCCGGCATGCCCCTTGCCGAGACGGAACGCGGCTTCGAGCGATTCTAACAGGCGGTGGTGGTTGGCCACGCCGGGGGTGAGCCGGTCTTGATAGACGTGAATGATCGGCGGGAGCTTGCGCAGGCGGCTTGGCAGCGGTTCGTCAGTGCGGTGGACTTGGCCGTCGATGAGCACCCGCAGGTAACCTTGCGCGTTGAGCATTTGAAAAATCTCGACGGCCGCGACACCGCCCGGAACGGGCACCGGAAAGGTGATGATGACCGCTTGCCCGGCAATGTTTGCCATTGCCCAGGCAGCGGCTGTTTCGGGTGAGTCCGGCCGGATTTCCTCGTCAGTCTGCGGGTCATGCCCGACGGCCAAACGCGCGAAAAGGAGCTTGAGGTAATCGTTGATTTCGGTTAGAGTCCCGACGGTCGAGCGGGTGGTGCGGACCTGATTTTTTTGTTCGATGGCGATGGCGGGCGGGATGCCATCAATGCGCTCGACGGCGGGTTTGTCCATGCGATCGAAGAACTGCCGGACATAGGGCGAGAAGGTCTCGATGTAGCGGCGCTGCCCCTCGGCGTAGAGGGTGTGGAAGGCGAGGGATGATTTACCGGAGCCGGAAGGTCCGGTAACCACCGTAAGCTTGCCCAGGGGAATCTCCAGATCGAAGCCCTGCAGATTGTGCTGACGGCAGCCGTGAATGGAAATCGATGCGTTGGGCTGGCTGGCCGGGGGGTAATTTCCAAGCTTGGGAGGTGAAGACGGAGTAGGCGGCACGCGGGGAGTTTAGCCGAGAATCGCGGGTTCGCCAGAGGAAGAATCAACTCTCCCTGCGGTCACTTTTTCTCCTCGGGCTTGACCTCGGGGGCAGGCGCTGGCGGGGCATTCAGGTCGATGCCTCGCATCAGATTGTTGAAATACTGAGGCCGGTCCTGGGTGGCGCGGATTTCTGCCTGGATCTGCTCGGCTGCGGGGACGTCGTGAGCAGCGGTGAGTTTGTCCATCTGTTGTTTGAGTCCCATGACATAGATGAGGGACAGTTGGAGGATGTCGTATTCGAGCTTCTGTTCGAGCTTGGTCTGTTTTGCTAGATAACTCGCGTGGATGTCACGGACCTCTTTGAAAAACGCCTTGTCCTCATCCTTGCCGCCGCTTCCCAGATTCGGCGGAAGTTTGGGTGCCTTGTCATCTTTGGGCGATGGCACAGCGAGGGATTTCGGGATGCGATTGCCGTTGCTGCGCCATTGCTGGAAGCTCGTTTCGGCCAGCGGTTCCATCTGTGGCCGGCGCGCCTTGTCGAGTTGGCGGATCTCCCGTTTGACGCGCCGTTCGCATGATTCGAGGTTTTTTTCGAGCGCTTTTTCGTGAGCCGCGAAGATGGGTGTGGAGCGTTGCTGCATGACGGCCCGGGCCCGCTCAAAAAACGCGGCCCCATCGAAACTGGGCACCGTCGGCACAACCGGCTTGACCGGCTTGACAGACTCGACCTTGGCGATGACGGGCTCGGGTTCGGGCTTGGGCGGGGGTTGTTGCTCGACGGTCTTGGGCGTGGGTGGAGG
>JBAXPF010000187.1:0-8154 GCA_037132955.1 Verrucomicrobiota bacterium
GCGACAGCCTGATTCTCACTGTTGCCACGGAAAGCGGCAGCAATGTGAGGGTGCTCGTCCCGGCGCTCTGACAGGCACTGGAGAACACATTAGGACACTGTTTTGAACATGTTGCGGTGCCAAGGAGATTAAGCCAACAGAGGAGTGGCCTATTTGTAATCAGTCAAGATCAGGGGAACCACCAGGCCTGACGCCAAACGATGCCTTCGCTAATTTCGAATTCATGTTAGACATTCGGGGAAGGAGCGTTGATGCCGCGCGAGCTCGCTTGCTGCGGTTCACCATCCCCACTACTACCGGCCGACCTCCAGCCGCCCGCTCGCGGAGTGGGCACTGAACTCGGGCGCATACAGGCAGCGGATCTCCGCCACTCCGGATTGATAGCTGCCGCCGTGCTGGAGCCGCACGCTGGACTCGAAGACATGGGTGCCGGCCGGCAGGGTGTCGATGAAGAAGTGGCTGGCGGTGTCGCGGGTGACCTCGTAATAACCGAACCCGTCCTGCCAGCGGTAGCCGCTGAGGACATTCATCGGCTCGGTGCCACTACCTCGGGAATCCTTGAGGTGTACAAACTCCATCGCACGGTCGTTGCGCAGGATAAGGCGGGTCACCAGCTCGTCGCCCACATTGAGCGGGCCGGCGACGGGTTCGAGGCGGGGGCCTTGCGGGCCGGCTTTCCTCACGAACAGGGCTTTCTCCAGCTTGAACCCGGCAGTGTCGTGCGCGGTGACTTTGGCCAGATCCTCCAGATATTGCCAATGGACGCTAGCCCAGGCGATGCCGGGAGCGGTCTGCGTGACTTGGATCCGCCCGAGTTCCGGCTTCACGGCGGGACCGGTGAAACGCGCCTCGTAATATCCAGTGCCGGGTTCCACGGCCTCCGGTTTGACCGCGACGCCACCCAGGGAAACCTGCAACGGGTCGCCGCCACTTAACAAATCCTTGCCGCCCAGCAGCAGGGCGTGGATGGCATCGGCGGTGGCCTTGGTGCTACGCCAGTCGCGGACTTGCTTTTGTTGGATGAGCCAAACCTGGCAGTTCTCGACCGCCTGGTCGTCGTGGTCGATCTCGCGGAAGGCTTCAATCATCATCGCTTGAGTCTCGATCGGGGCCTGCCACCAGTACCAGCCGCTGGTGTCATCGCGCCAGGACATGCCGGATTCCGGCGTGCGGATGGCGTGTTCCCTGAGCGAACGAGTGATGAGCTTGGCGGTGGCTTGCTCGCCGAGCCGGTTGAGGGCCAGAGCGACATGAGCGCGGGACAGTCGGGAGTCGAGCTTCGCCCAATGGCGCTTGGCCTGGGCGACGAAGAAGTCGAAGGCCTCGCGGTCGTCGCGGCTGACCTTGCGGTCTTTGAGAAACAGCGTGCGGGTATAGAGTTGCTGGGCGATGGCGGAATCGAGGTGGTTCGCAGTGAGAAACTCCGGCTGTCCTTTCGCGGCCCTTTTGATTGCGCCCAACTGTGCGGTTAGCTCGGCGTCGAGCTTTGCCAGGGCCTTCAAGGCAGGCGTAATGTCCGTTTCCACGCCCATGGCCCGGAGGCGGGCGAAGCCGGTGGCGATGCAGAGTGAGATATGATGGTTCCCCCCGCCACCGGGGAACCACGGCCAGAGGCCGTCCTCGCATTGCATGGAGGTGAGTTTCTCGAGCGCTTTTTCGAGTTCGGCTTCGAGTTGGTTGTCATCGAAGAGCCGACCGAGATTGCGGCGCGCCTGGGACTGATCGGCGGCCTCGGCGAGCCACGGGGTTTCATCCAGCGTGATGCCCTTGAGTTCGGGATTCTTGGCGAGCGGGCTGTCAAGCGCCGGGGTGTTCTGCCACAGGTCGAAGATTCGGCGGAGTTTCGGATCGGACTTGGCGAGGTGGCGGGCCAGGGCATTGGCATAATAGCGGTTGAACGTCTGCTCGGCGCATTCGTGCGGATATTCCATCAGGTAAGGCAGCGCCATGACCGCATACCACGCGGGGCGCGACACGACCTGGAGTTGCACGAAGCGGTGTTCCAACGTGGTGGATTGGCCGCTGTCCACGAGCTTTTGAAACGTGAAGTCGCGGGTGCCGAGGCTGCGGCTGGGCAGGGTCATCGACTCGGTTAGCAGCACGCGGCGCGGGATCACCGGCAGCCAACCTTCCTCGCCATCGGACAAGGCACCGCTGGTGGCGGAGGCTTTATAGGTGAGAAAACCCGTGCCATCGGGCACAGCAAGCCGCCAGGTGAGCGTGCGGGATTCCTTGGCCGGCAAGCTCCACGGCTGGTCGGGCGTGGTGATCCCCAGTGCGGCGGTTCGATCCGCGCCGGTGGCGGAGTCGGTTAGGGAAAAGTGCGCGGTGCCGGTTTGCGCTTGGTCGCCGCGGTTGGTGATCTTGACGGTGAACTCGAGGGTGTCGCCCTCGCGCAGGAAGCGGGGCGGGTTGGGTTGTACCATCAGGTTCTTGGCGGTGACGGTTTCGCCTTCCAGCGACCCGGAGCGCAACGCAGCGTCATGGGCGAAGCCGAGAAAGCGCCAGGTGGTGAGCGCCTCGGGCATGGTGAAGGCCATGCGGATTTCGCCTTTCTCGTTGCTGGTGAGCTGCGGGAAGAAGAACGCGGTTTCCTGGAGGTTCTTGCGGATGGCGACTGGCGCGGCATGGTCGGGTTCCTTGGGGCCGATGTAGTTGCCGGTGGCGTCGAAGGGACTGCGATTGAGGATGGCATCGATGCTGCTGCGGTTGATGGCTCCATCACCGGAGCGGTTGCCGCCCGTCCTGATGCTGCCAAGACCATCTGTGCCGCCGCTACCTCTGGGTAGGCCGGCTATAGTCACACCGCCGCCTTCGCTTTTGACTGGCGCTGGTGCCGCCCCCCCCGCACACATGGGCGTGGTGGCGAACCGCCGTCCCTCCGGGGTTTGGAAGATCGCCTGCCTCAGGATCGCGGCACCATAGTCATCTTGATCGGCCGCCAGCTCGTCCAGCGTTTTGGAGATCCCCGGAGTGAACCGGCGGAAGGGCGAATCCAGCACAAAACCCGCGCCGCCATCCGGTTCCGCGACGGTGTTGCCTCTCCCCAGTCCGTTGTAAAACGTCATGGTCACTGAGGAATCCTCGCTGCGAAACAAGCCGACAAAGCCGTCGAAGCAATGCGTCTCGAAGGCATCGAGCGAGGCATCATACAAGGTGGCCACCAGCTCCGCGGCGGCGGGTTGGCCATCCGGGCCGGTCACCACGGCGGTCCAGACATCTTTGGCCCCGGGTTCCAACTTTGAACTGAGGTGCTCCCAGCGCAGCTTGAGATCTTTGTTAGTCCAGGGCACGTCCACCACGGTTTCCTCCTCGTGCAATCGGTTGCCGGTGGTTTGGGTGACGCGCACGGTGAAGCCGCCGCGCAGCGACTCGTCCGGCGTCATGGTAAACGTCTGCTGGGTGCGGCCCGGCGCGGACCATTCGCGCTTGAGCAGCTTGCCGTCTTTGAGCCACTCGACGCAGGCCCGCGCTGCCGTTAGGCCGCTGCCCCAGAGGATCGTGAAGGTCTCGCCGGGCTCGAGTTCACTAACCGGGCAGGCGGTGTGAAACGGCAGTTTGGTCAGAAACGTCGGGCTCGCCGGTTGCAGCACCTGCAACTCGTGGAACGCCCGCACCTGGCGGCCTTTGGCGTCCTTGGTTTCGAAAACCGCCCGGTAAAGCCCCGCCGGAAGTTCGCTGGCCGGCTCCACGACCGCTTGCTTGCCATCGGCGGACAGCACAGTGGCCGCCGGTAGTTCCTTCACCAACTCGCCGAGCGGCCACCGCGTGGTATCCAACGGGTTTGGCGGTGCTTCGCCGTCCTGCTCGAATGGCGGAGCGTCATTGGCGAGCGGGCAGACTGCCGGTTCCTGAATCCGGTGAATCCGCAGCGTGCCTGCCGCCGCCACGGCGGTGCCGTCGTGGCTGGCGGTGCTCACCTTGATTTTCACCGGCTTGCCGACTTCCTGCCAGGTATCGGCGCTTAGATCCGCCTTGAGCGTGGTGTAGGCGACAGTGACCACGGTGTCCGCCGTGCGGGTCTCGCCGGCGGGATCGGTCACTTCCGCCGCGATTTCAAAGTGAAAGGCGGGCTCCATGGCCGGGTCCAGCTTGGGGTCGGGCTCTGCCGTGAAACTCGCCTCGAAGGAGCCATCCGCGGCGGTGACGGCGCTGACGGCGGTGACTTTCACCTCCTCGCTGTTGCCGCTGCGGGGCGAGTAATACCAATCCGCCAGCACCGCCCGCCGCCGCACTTTCATAACCACCTTCGCGCCATCCACCGCCGCGCCGCTGTAGGCTTCCGCCTTGCCGGTGACGGTCACTTTGCCACCGAGCGCGGTGGGGGCCGCCGGGGGCTTGAGGGTCACGAAAAACTTCGGGCGCTTGTATTCCTCCACGCTGACCCCGGCGGAGCCCATTTTTCCCGCAGCCAACTGACAGCGCCCCAGCACGCTGCCCGATGGCGCGGTGACGGTGCCCTCGAAGGAACCGAGAGCGTTGGGAACCAGCGTCAACTCCTGCAGCGGCTTTTTGTTGGGATCGGAAAACGTGACCTTGATGGGATGGTCCGCCAGCGTGCGATAGGCGGCTTTTTGCTGATCGGCCTGGCAGATGATCCCCTTGAAATGGATCGGTTGCCCGGGCCGATAGAGGGCGCGGTCGGTGAAGAAAATCACCTTGGGTTCCGCCGTCGTGGGCTTGGGATCATAGCCGTAGAAACAGGGCCTGGCCACCGCCAGGTCCGCGCCGCTGCCGGCCGCCACCAGCGACTGGCTCGCCCGGCAGCGCAGCGAGAACGCGCCGTCGGCATCCGTCTTGGTGCGTTGACGCTCCAGGCCGGGCAGCAGCTTGCGTTCGCTCCACTGGCTAACCGCCACCCCGGCCAGCGGCGCGCCGGTGACCGCGTCCGTCACCAGCCCGCTGCGGTCCGGTTGGTGATTGTTCGCACACACGACCACGGCCCGCGTGCCGACGTGGACGCCGAAAGTGAGGAGATGGTTGTCCTTCAGCGTGAAATCCCGCTGCGTGCTGATGGCGAGCAGATAATAGCCTGGCGGCAGGTCACGCGGCGCGGGCAGCTTGGTGACGCGGGTGCGGAAGTCGCGGTCGTCCGGCAACTTCGCGTCCCAGGCGCGGGCCGGCGGCTTGGCCAGGATTGCGGGCAGCGCCTCCCAGGACGGCAGCGGATCGGCATCCAGGGTGGCGGCGGCGGCCTCCCACTTGAGTGGATAGAGGCGCAGCCAGACCTGGCTGAGATTCTTGTGCTGCAGGAAAATGTCGGCTCCGGCGGGGGTCCACGCGGTCATGGCTTTGGCTTGAATTTCGGTGGCTTCCAGTTCCCTCACGATGGCTTGGCAGAGTTTGCCGAACGGGTGCTCCGGGAAGGCGGTCGCGCCGTCCTTGGCGAAGTCGTGGGCCTCCCGATGCTTGCCCGCCAAGTCCAGCCGGTGGGCCACGTCCAGTCGGGCGTCAGCGCTGACCGGGTGCTGGGCGTTGGCCGCGATGAACGCGCGCAACGCAGCCTCGCTGCGGGCTTGCCCGGTTTCGCCAACGAGCCCGGCGGCCCAGCGGAGGCGGGCGAGATCGCAGTGGCGAAAGGCGGTGCGGTCGGCATCGGTGCGGTGGAAATTGATCAAATCCTGATAGAGCCGCAGCGCGCGGAGGTTCAGCGAGGCGGCGTCGGTGACTGCCGGTTGCCACGCGAGAAAGGCGGCGGCGTCCGCCAGCGCCGGGCTGGTGGCGTCGATCTCGAAAACATCCGCCGGGCTGGCAACAACGAGGATGGCCGAGGTGTAAAACCGCAGCGCCTCGTGCGCGACGAAGTCGAAGAGCGTGGGCCGGAGGGCGTCGCCAAGCTCGCCTTTGGCAAGAATCGCGCCAAACTCGGTCACCGGGATTTCTTTCAGCGCGGCCGGCTCGGCCAGCGCGGCTTGAAACCGTTGGTCGGTCTCCGCCAGCAAGCGAGGCAGATCCCAGGTGGCCATGTCCGCGTTCGCCGCTCCAAGCGCGGGGCTGCGGTCCGCGAGCGACCCCCAGTTTTCCTGAAAGTAGGCGAACATAAGATCGGCCTCGATGACCCGGAGGATCGGCCTTGCTGCGGCGGGCGCGGCGGGAATGGCGGCCGTGAGCTGTTTGAGCGGCGCGGTTTCATCTTGGGTGAGCGCGGCCGCGGTGAGGACGCGCATAGCGAGGGCCTTGGCCCCCTCCGCCCATGCCTGGTCGGCGAAGGCGGCTATTTCGATGGGTTTAAGCAACTCCACCACCGTCTGCGGTTGATCGTCTTCGGCGGCGGCCGTGACTTTGGCCCAGGCCTCCTCGCGGGGAACGACCGCGAAGCCCCGGCTGACGTTCAGGCAGAGCGCGATTCCTAGCACTGACAGCAGACGGAGGATCTTCATGGTTTGGAATGGGAAGGGTCCCAGCTTCCAACTTCCCTGGCAAGGAAGAACCCCGGCAGGAATATCCCCGGCCGGAGATTTGCCCCCCCAGTGCCTTATACGGGCGCCACGGGACAAGCTTACTCCCGCGAGACGGTGTCAAGCTCCCTGCTTGCATAGGGGACTGGTTTCCGGCACTTTGTGTCAGCGCTGGTTCCGCGTGCGCGCTTTCCTAATGAGCCCGGTGCGGTAATTCCGCACGTTGGGATCTGCGAGGGGGGGTGCCGGACACCCGGCGTCCCTTCCATGATCGGCGCGAAAAAATGCACATTATCCAATCAACAATCCTCCTAATTTCGTACGCATGCATAGCATGCAGTACCGTCTCTGAGAAGGATTCAAGAGATAGATTGGTTGCCGGTGCCTCGACACTAACAAAGAGGAGAGATACATGGCTTGCTGAGAAGCCCAGAAAGTTCACGATTATGTCGGTGGCGCAAGTAGATTTGCCCGAGACTTTGAGAGCCATGGGATACACCGAGGCGACCGTCGATGGTGGGTATGTCATTCTCACAAAGGGGAGAGAACCTAAGGTGGGAACGCTCGTATTTACTGGCCCTGTGAGACCATTGCCATTTCTCAAGCGGCTTGGTGTCCAGATAGCCGATTCGACCGATCCAGAGATCAAGAGCCTGACGATCGACCGAAGAATCGAGCAACGAGCGGATGGCAATCCGTATCAAGCCTCTCAGGAATCTATCAAATTCACCCCAACCGCGCGGTAACGATCCTATTGAACGTTGGCATCAACATGGCAACCATGCAATCAAAAGAAGATTGGCTTCACGACATATCATGGAGTTGGCAGGGCACGGCCACTACTCATGGAAAGGCTGGATCAAGATCTAAGTATATGACCTACACTCTCACGATGACCCATAATCCAACAGGTATTTGTGTGTTAAGTTCGACACCCTATACGATAAACAAGCGTGAACTAACCCGAATCAAAAGCAGCAAGCTTTGGATGGATCTATTTAGAGATCTACAGATAGAGTTGGGGAAACGCGAGACTATCAGAAAATGAAGAAATATCCGAATTGACTCCTGCCGATGGGCATGAGTAATCGTCCACCCTCCTTCTTGCTAAATTATCAAATCTCGATGTCCGGTTGGCTTCTGATCGCCTCCGAAACCGCATTTCCGAGGCGCCGCCTATATTCCGAACGGATGATCTCCATTAGCATGGGCTCCTCAGCAGTAGCTAGAATCGCTCGCAATTCATCCGTTGTATAATTACTCAGGAGTTCGGCAACGGTTTCCGGATGTCGGTTGTTGTAGGCCGCATGCAAAGCGGCTTCGGGACCGTTATCGTCCGCGGCATGAATGTCAGCTCCTTGAGCAACGAGGCACTTTACGGTTGCCGTGCGTCCGTTGGCCGCGCTCTCTCGCAAGGCGGCTCCGGGGATACCGAACACATCCGGAGCATTGATATTTCCGACCCGGTCGAGGAGATACATCACGGTCTCGGTATGGCCGGCACCAGCAGCAGCTAGCAGAGCCGCGTCGTTATTTTCGTCAAATTCGGATTTCTTGGTGAGCAGAAGTTCGACAATTTGTGTTTGGCCGTATGTCGCTGCATCCACTAGGGCGAGACCGACAACTTCATCGTTATCCATCACATTTGTTAGCAGATATGCCACAGTGTCGATGTGGCCGTTTCCGGCTGCCCGGCCCAGCGCATAAGTTTGCGATACGGTGAGCCACGGTGCAAAGCCGAGGAGGAGTCTCACAA
>JBAXPF010000188.1:0-8151 GCA_037132955.1 Verrucomicrobiota bacterium
TCAATCCGACCTACTGGCCGTCGTTAATAATGCGCACCGGCGTCTGCGTGATGCGCCCGGGCGGGGCAACCCTAACATTTCACGAGCTCAGCGAGGTGGTGTTCCGGACCTTGGATGACGCCGCCATCGACGCCTATTTCCAGCTCGTCGATCCCCTCGACAAAGCCGGCGCATACGGCATCCAGGAACATGGCGAGCGAATCGTGGAGGAGATCCGTGGCAGCTTTGAAAATGTCATGGGCCTGCCGCTGGCCAGGTTGTTAGAAGTGCTGACCTCTGACCCCTGACCTCCACCCTCACTCCACGGTCACGCTCTTGGCGAGGTTGCGCGGTTGGTCGATCTCGCAGCCACGCAGCAGGGCGACGTGATAGGCGAAGAGTTGGAGGGCGACTGCCGCGGGAATCGTGGCGACCAGCGGATGGCAGCGCGGGATGAAAATGGCGTCGTGCATGCGTTCGGCGGTTGCAAAGTCGCCCTCCGTGACGAGTCCAAGGACCTTTGCGCCACGGGCGCAGCATTCCTCGATATTGCCGAGGATCTTGTCCTTGCCGGGCACATCGCAGGCGATGGCAACCACCGGAGTGCCCTCCTGCAACAGGGCGATGGGCCCGTGCTTGAGCTCGGCGGCGTGGTAGCCCTCGGCATGCATGTAGGAAACCTCCTTGAGCTTGAGCGCCCCTTCGAGGGCGACGGGATACATCGGGCCGCGGCCGATGAAGAAGGCGTGTTCGTTGTGTGCGTATTCGGCGGCGATCTGGGCGATCCGCGCGTTTTGCAAAATGACTTTGGCGACCAGCGCGGGAACAGCCTCGATTTCGCGGGCGAAGCGGATGCCGTCTTCACGCGAATAGCGCCGCCCACGCCCGAGCTTGAGGGCCATCATCAGCAGCACCGCCACCTGACAGGTAAAGGCTTTGGTGGAGGCTACCGAGATCTCCGGACCGGCGTGCAGATACACGCCGCGGCCGGTTTCGCGCGCAATAGTGGAGCCGACCACGTTGCACAGGCTCATTACCACCCCCCCTTTTTGGTTGGCCTCGCGCACAGCGGCGAGGGTGTCGGCAGTCTCCCCGGATTGGGAAATGGCGACGACCAGATCGCGGCTGCCAAGGATGGGATTGCGGTAGCGGAATTCGGCGGCTTGTTGGACTTCGGAATGAATGTCGGCAAGATCTTCAAACGCGTATTCCCCGACGAGTCCGGCGTGCAGCGAGGTGCCGCAGCCGAGCAACACCACGCGGCCGATTTCTGCTAGTTCGCGCGGCGAGGTGCCCATGCCGGCGAGCACGGAGGTGCCGAGGTTGAAATCGAGGCGGCCACGGATGGCGTTGCCCAAGGCGTCCGGTTGCTCGTGGATTTCCTTGAGCATGAAATGCTCGTAGCCGCCCTTTTCCGCGGCGGCGGCATCGATGCCGAGTTGGGCGATTTCGCGGGCCACCGGGATGTTGTGCAAGTCGCGCACCTCGACCGAGTCGGCGGTGACGATGGCAATGTCGTCGTCATCCAGATAGATCACGCGTTGGGTGTGGGCGAGGATGGCGGCCGCATCGGACGCGACGATGGTTTCACCATCGCCGATGCCAATGACGATAGGACTACCACGCCGCGCGGTGATGATACGCTCCGGTTCGTGCGCGGAGAGCACGGCGATGCCAAAGGTTCCCACAACCTGGTGCAACGCATCGCAAACCGCTTGGAAAATGTCGCCCTTGTCGCAGTCGCCGATGAGGTGGGCGAGCACTTCGGTATCGGTTTCCGAATAAAAAAAGTGACCTCGGCCTTCAAGCCGGGAGCGAATCGATCGGTAGTTTTCAATGATGCCATTATGCACCAAGGCAATGTTGCCGGATTTGTCCAGATGCGGATGGGCGTTGATCTCGGTGGGCGGACCGTGGGTCGCCCAGCGGGTGTGGGCAATGCCCATGTGGGCGCGCTGGAATAACTCGGGCGACAACTCGGCGTGCGCCTTGTCGCTAAGCCGGGAGACTTTGCCCGGGGCCTTGGTGACCACCACGCGATCCCCGTCGAGGATGGCGATGCCCGCAGAGTCGTAGCCCCGGTATTCAAGCCGCCGCAGGCCGTTGATCAGCACGGTGGCTGCATCCGCTTTTCCGATGTATCCGACGATTCCGCACATGGTGAAATTAGGGGTGGGTGAGGGGAGAAGAGTGGGGGTCAGATGCTGCTCGCATGCGAAGACTATAGCAGGGATTGTGCCAGCGCGAGGCCCAAGTTTGGGGGGCTCACTCCCGGCCCAATTCGTGGATCGAACGCACCCCGGACAACGACGCCAGTTCGTCGAGAAACTCGCGCATGTGGCGTCGCGGCAACCGCAGGTCAAGCCGCGCCCGCACGATGCCCTCCGGCAATTTCTCATACGACAAGGCTTGCCCGGTGACCCGGAATTCCTCACGCAGGCGCTCCATCTTGATGCGGGTCTTGCCGTGGTCGGGATCAAACACCAATTCGATATCGACCGTTTGAATGCCGCCCAGGTGGTGAATTTCCCATTTGAGCACCGCGACGAGCACGGCCCTCACTAACACGCTGATGGCCAGTGCCGCCAAGGGAAACCCCGCGCCCACGGTGATGCCGATCGCGGCGGTGATCCACACCGTGGCCGCCGTGGTCATGCCGCTCACGCCATTGCGCGAGTGCAGAATCGCCCCGGCCCCGAGAAACCCGATGCCGGTGACAATCTGCGCCGCCACCCGCCCGGAATCACCCGTGCTGGTGGTGAAGACAAAGGAAATCATCGTGAAAATGGCCGATCCCAGGCAGACCAGAATCAAGGTGCGCAGGCCGGCCGGCTTCTCGTGGCGCTCGCGCTCGGCCCCCAGAATCGCCCCGCTGGCAACCGCCGCCAACGCCAGCACAATTTCCAACCATGGCGAAGGCAGCCAACCGCGCAGGGCGTGGGTCGATAAATCAGTTAGATAGGGCATCGGGGGCGGGCGGGGATGTTACTGTCATGTTTGTATGGTGTGCCGGGCGGTCCGTCAAGCGGCGGGTTCGGCTGATTTATCCTGAAAACCGAAGTTTGAAACCGCTGGTTAGTTAGATCAACCACGGATTACACGGATTACTCGGATTGAAGTAGGTTCCAGCGCATGAAGGCAGGGTTGTTTTCGGCAAACAAGATCCCGCCGACCCGGTCGGCGGCGGCGATGGACAGCCGCTCGTGGTGGCAGACGATGCCGGGCACCCGGTTGATCATGCCGGTGCCCGCGTAGTTGACGCAGCCGCACCAGTTGACGCAGCGCTCGCGCACTTGGCAGCTGGCGCATTCGCTCATCGCGTTGCCGCGCGCGGCCAGCAGCCGGTGGCGGGCCGCCGGATAGAACCCTTCGGCAACGTGGCCGATGCGCAGCAATTCGTTAGAATCGTCGCCCACCAGCCGCTCGCACGGATAGAAGTAACCGGCGGGGGAGACGGCGATTTCATTTTCACCGAACCCGCAGCGGTCGCACGTCCGGTAGCCACCGTTGAGGTGGACGCGGATCTTGCCGTCAAAGAGATTGATGGCCACCGGCCGGTCGGCGCGGAAGCATTCAATATAGAGGTCGCCAATGCGCACGTATGCCTCTTCCCATTGGGCGAGCGCGTCGGCGTCCCAGACGGCAGTGAAATTCGGGTTGAGTGAAATGCGCCGGATGTCCTCGGCGATGAGCCAGGCGACGGACCCGGAGAGCAACCCGATGGTGCCGGGGTCGACGACGACAATCACCTCACCATTGGCCGCGGGGCCGCGGAAGAAGCGCAGCGCGGGTGCGCAGATGGCGTGCGACGGCCCGCCAGTGGGCGTGCGGCGGTGGCGGTCGTGCATCTCACGCGTGCCATCGAGCGAGAGGCCCACGTGAAAGCCGTTGGCACGGAGCCAGTCAGCTTTAATTTCATCTAACAATGTCATGTTAGTCGTCACGGTGCGCTTGAGGCGGATGCCGAGGCGCGCACATTCCGTTAGGGCATGCGCGGTGGCCCGTTGTAACAGCTCCCACTCCAGCAACGGCTCGCCACCGAAAAACCCGAGCTGGCAGACCGTCTCAAGTTTTGTTAGGTCAGCCTGCTCCACGGTGCGGGCAAAAGCGAAGTCAAGCGCACTGCGGGCGGTCTCCCAGCTCATGCGGCGGCCGGACTTGGTCCCTGCGTAACAATAGTCGCAGCGCAAGTTGCAGGCGTGCGTGAGGCAGAGAGTGACGTCCATGAGCGCTCAGCGGGGCGGAGGCTCGCCCGGCAACCGTGGCGGGTCTTCTTTCTGGGGTGGATCCGGCACGGGCACGTCCGGCTTGGGCATCACCATGACATCCCCCATCAAGCGCGGCGGTGGTTCGATGGGCTTCGGCTCCACCCTCATCTTTCCCATCGTGCGGTCCGGCGGCGGAGGAGTGGTCGACGGCGGCGCGGTCTTTGGCGTGGTCGATGCCTTGCCTGTTTGCTGCGCATTGTTGGGATGGGCCACAGGCATTGGCAGTGCTCCCGGCGGGCGCTGCGCTACGGGTCCAACCCCACCCGTGCGCACGGACCGCTGCTCGCAGGAACCCAACAGCATGCCGGCTCCGAGTAGCGATGCTCCTAACAAACTTCGCTGGCGCAAAAACTCCTTCCGCTCCGGATACGCAGGTTGAGCGGGTTGATCAGCTGGTTGCACGTCCATGTGTGGAAACTAGGGAGGGGTGGTCCATGGTGTCAAGCAATCAGGCGTGAGGCATGACAATAATCAAGGAGGGGCGATCTCCGAATCGCCCTAGACCATGAGGGGGCAATGGGGAGCGGATTATCCACCTCATATTGGCTCGACATGGTCGGGGGCGATTCGGAGATCGCCCCTCCTTGAAAACCGCCCGCAGGTCTCTTCCCCAATAACCTATAACTAATAGCCGGTGCCCCCCTCACCACACCAGCGTGGTTTGATTGAGGGCAGGCGCGGTGACCGGCCAGCGCACTTTCCGGCCATCATCTAACACAGCCTCCAGATAATACTCGAACGTGCCCTCGGTTTGTGCCGGCAAGGCGACCCGATACGCCTGGCGCGCCCGATGGGTGGCGGCAACTTGCTTGAAAGGGCCCTCACCCAGTGCGCGATAATGCAGGGTGACCCCGGCGCATTTTACGGCCGACAGCACAAACGCGCGGATCTCCTGCGGCTCTCCGGCATTCATGCGGGTGTGGGTTGACGCCACGAAAATCCGCGGATCGCCGTGGTAAGTCGTGCCCGGCGCGGCTTCGGCCGGCAAGGAAGTTGCTAACATATTGGCAAGCGCAGCGTCGTGCGCGGCGACAATCCGCTCGCGGTTGCCACTCTCGATGCTGGCGATCGTGCCGACCTCACCGGGTGATTTCGCGCAACGCAGGAACGCGGCGATCATGGCCTCATAGCTGCGGGCAATTTCCAAGCGCAGCGGCAGGATCTCCTGCATGGCGAAATCCCGCCTTTTTTCAGCATCCACAATTTTGTTAGCCTGGCCGATTTTTCCGGTGAGGCGGTCAGCCAGCACCCAGGTGCGCACCCGCAGGTGGGTGGCCCGGATCTGGTTGAGCCAATAATCGAAGCGTTCGAGATTGCCGGTGCCATGAATTTGCGGCCGCAGCGCCTCGAGCGCCTGCAGCGGCGCAAAAAACCCGGTGATGCCGATGTCCGTCGTCTTGGCTCCCCCTTGGATCAACGCATTGATTCCCAAATGGCCGCCATCGAATTGTTGGATCAGCCGGCCGGCACCGGCACCGGCGTCGCCGCCAAACATGCCGTGACCCCAGTCGGCCCAGAACACATCCACGGTGGGCATCGGATCGGCTCTATCAAAATCCCAGCCGCCGCGCGACAGCGCCGAAATGTTGGGCGAGATGGCGGAGGTGCGCCAATGGATGGCCATCATGCCCTCCGCCCCGTAGCGGGAGGCGTCGGCGGAATCGGCAAACAAACGTTTCACCCACAGTTGCAGATCCCAACAGGTGCAGCAATGCGCGCCGGCCGTGCCGTCGTCCTCGGCCCAGCCGATAACCCACTTCGGGCGTCCGCTGATGGTGCCGTAATGCTTTTCCACCGGATCGTTCCCCAAGCGGGTGTTGATCGAGGAGATCGCCCAACTCCTGGGCGCACGCTGGTCCATCCACAACGGATTGTCGCGCGTGCCCAGCCGCCAACCCGTGGTGGCCAGACCAAATGGCGCTTGCACCGACTCCAATACCGCCTCGGCCAGGTTCATATCGCGCTCGACGTTGGCAGTGGTGGTGATTTCCCAACCGCTGCAGCCCGGGGCCATGTCCAGCCAGGTCTCCGGCGCACAAAACCCATAATAGTCCGGCTGCATCTTGCGCATCAGCCGCAAAAATGTCCCCTCATACAAGCGGCGGATGACCGCTGGATCCTCCGGCTTCAACCCCTTGTCCGCCAACCTCGAGGCTAACAATTTCGGCACCCCCAGCGGCAACTCGGTGCCCACACAGGTCTTGATGCCGAGTTGTCTGGCCTGCCCGAATGCCCTCTTCTGCATGTCCCCATAACGGTTGAACATGGCCGCTCCGGCATCCCCGGTCTTGGGCCACTCCAGACAATCCAACATGAAATCCGGCCCGTATTCATCATTCTCAAACAACAACCCGGCTCCCGCCGCATACTTGCCGGTCGGATAGGGCGTGACATTCCATCCCTTGCGGGTGGTCACCACCCCGGCTTCATAGCCAAACCTAACATTCCCGTCGGCGTCCACATCCTCGGGCAGGCCGATCCAGACATTGGCCTCGGGTCCGGACGACGGGTTCCAACTCGGATAGGTGTGAAACCCGATAAAGTTGAGCCGCAGCTTCGCCATTTGCGTCAGCACGTTCTGATAGTCCTGGGCATTCCACCAGTCGGGCCCGACGTTGAAATCATGAAACGGCTGCAGCCCCCGCAACGCGAAACGCGGCTTGCCGGTTTCATCCGGCTCCGGCCATGCGCCGCTAAGGCGCGCATCCGGCACCACATCCTCATCCAGACCAAACCTGACTCCCAGCTTTTCGGCAAAACGATACGCCCCATACAAGGTGCCCACCTCGTCGCCACCCACAATCGACCAAACCTTTTTGCCATCCACCATGCCGGTCTTGAGGACGAATTGCTGCGGCGCAAGCTCCTGCCCGAGATCACCGCAAAACCCGCGATCCTTGCGGGCCACCACAATGCGGTCGCTGCCACCCTGCCCGCGCGCCACCGGTAGCAGCGCACCCGTGCGCAGATAGACGTAGCGCCTGACTTCGTTCGCCGCCAGCACCTCCAACGCCGACGCGTCCTGCCGGATGGCTATCGCCGCAGGCACTTGGGAGACGGCTATCTCGGCACCGGCCGCCGCGGCATGTAATCCTAAATACAAGAATGGGATTGGCCGCAAAAGCACGCCAAGTACGCCAAGGCAGAGACGTTTGAATCCTAACGCCGGGGTTTGATTTGTCATATCGGTTAGATCAACCACGGATTACACGGATTTCACGGATTAGAATAGGGGTTCCATTTGGAACTTAGGAGAAGTTGCAGACGGCGAGAAAATCCAAACCAAAAAAATCCGTGAACCGAAGCGAAGCGTAGATAGCCTGACACGAAATATTCCAATAATCAGGCAAATCCGTGTAATCCGTGGTCTCAAGAACGAATCCCGGATTTCAACTCCCGTTTTCGGGTTGAACTGGATGGATTGCTGAGGTCTATGCATGGTCATGTGAGGTTCATCCTTAGAGGGGAGGCGGGACGCCTCCCACACGGCCTGCGACGGGACGTCGCAGCTACGGGGCGGCCTTGTCAGGCAGGCGTGGCATCCACACTTGCATCTGGCCGGCGCCGCGGTTGCACCAGGCATAATACGGAATGGCGGTGAGCGCCGCCGCCTCGGTGGTGACCGCGCCATCGGCACCGCGCTTGGCCACTTTGCCCTGGCCGCTGATGACGGTGACCCCACCTAACAAATCCGGCCGGAATTGCGCATCAAACGCAACCTCATCCGGCACTGTCAGGTTGAGCACCTTGCCCGCGTGATCGGCACCTTCAAAACAATAGACGAGCGGACCGCGCTCCAAGGCCACGCGCCCCTGGTCATCGGCCACCTTCTCATGGGCCAGCACCCGCCGCACCGGCATGCCGAGCGTGAGCGTGAGCACATCGCCTGGCTGCCAGTTCCGGG
>JBAXPF010000189.1:0-8087 GCA_037132955.1 Verrucomicrobiota bacterium
GTGGCAATGCCGCCTTCATGATCAAAGTGCTTGTAGCGGCGGAACGGCGTATTCTCTAGCAATGCCCAGGACTCGCCGCAATAAACATCGGACTTTGCCGAGCCGGGTGGATTGCCCTTGAGCTTTCCGTTAGGTCCGCTCTCCGCGTTGCCGCCGTTGTCGGATAGAAACAGGATGAGCGTGTTGTCGAGAATGCCGCGCTGGCGGAGCGCATCGACGAGCCGGCCCACGGCGGCGTCCATGCGGCTCACACACGCCGCGTAGATGGCCATGATATGATCGAAACGGTCCTGATCGTCGGCGTTTAAAGTGTCCCAGGCTTTCACCGAGTCGGGGCGTGGCGAGAGCGGCCAAGCCATGTCCACGATGCCAAGCTCGAGTTGTTTGGCGTGGCGTTGCTCACGCAGCTTGTCCCAACCGGCCAAGTATTTGCCGCGGAATTTGGCGACATCCTCCGGCGGCGCCTGCAAGGGAAAGTGCGGGGCGTTGTGGCAAAGATGCAGATAGAAGGGTTTCTTGGCCGCAAGCGCCTCGTCCACCGACTTGATGGCAAAGTCAGTCCACAGGTCGGTCACATACCATTCGTTAGGCAAGGTGCCCCCGCGCACCGGGATTTTCTCCCCGTTGAGAAACAACTCGGCGCGGGGCGAGTCCGGAAAGTAGAACCCGCCGGCCGCGGCATTGAGACTGCGGTCGAAACCGCGCGTCCACGGGGCGACTCCGTGATTCTGACCGACGTGCCATTTACCGCTCATGATGGTGAAATAGCCGGCGGGCCGCAAAGCTTCTGCGAGGGTGACGCATTGGTCGTTGAGGCGTCCGCGGTAGCCTGGCGTGCCATTGTCCTCGATCATGTGGCCGACCCCGGTCTGGTGCGCGTAGAGACCGGTGAGCAAGGCGGCGCGGGTCGGGCAACAGCGGGCGCCATTGTAGAACTGGGTGAAGCGGACGCCGCCGGCAGCGAGCTTGTCAAGGTGGGGTGTGGGGATTTCGCTGCCGTAGCAGCCGATGTCGGAGAACCCCATGTCGTCCACGAGGATAACAATGATGTTGGGTTTGGCACGGATGGTTGCATTGCCAACGGGGCTTTCAGCGCGCAACGGTGCCATCAACTGGACGATGAGAATCATCGTTGTAGCATGGATCACGATTCTCATTTGGATATCTTCATCTTCGGCTGCATGGCGAACTGGTCGTCGTCCTTGAGTTCTTTCTTGAGCCGATAGAGTTCGGCCTTCAACTTGGCGACGGTTTCGGCCTGGGTTGGATCCTGATAGATATTGTGCAGCTCCGCCGGATCCCGGATGAGGTCATACATCTCCCATTGGTCATTGGTCCAAAAATAGATCAACTTGTGGGTCTCGGTGCGGACCCCATATTGGGCGCGCGTGTTGTGGTCGCCCGGGTCGTGATAGTAGCGGTAATACCAGCTGGTGCGCCAGTCGCCGGGGCGTTCGCCCTTGAGCAGCGGCAGGAGGCTGCGGCCTTGCATATCGGCGGGCACGGGCAGTCCGGCAAGCTCCATAAAGGTCGGTGCGAAATCGACGTTGATGCCCATGGCGGTCTGGACCGAACCGGGCCTGACGCCGCCAGGCCAGCGGACAAGGAAGGGCATTTTGATCGATTCCTCATACATGAAACGTTTGTCATAGAGCCCGTGATCACCGAGGAAAAACCCCTGGTCGCTGGTGTAGATCACAAGGGTGTTTTGCGCGAGACCCGCTTGCTCGAGGTAGTCGAGAAGACGCCCTACATTGTCGTCCACCGATTGGACGCAGGCGAGGTAGTCCTGCATGAAGCGTTGGTATTTCCATTTCAACAGCGCGTCGCCTGACAGGCCGGCGGGCGGCGGTCCCTTGGTGTCGTTGGGAATGAGATTCTCCAACACCTTCTGCTTGCACTCGCGGATGGCGTCGGCGCGCCCGACATAATCATCGCGCAAGGTCGGCGGTTCGGGAATCTCCTTGTCAGCAAACATCGCCTTGTGCTTGGCGTCGGGCTGCCAGTTGCGATGTGGCGCCTTGTGGTGACACATCAAAAAAAACGGCTGGCCCTGCGGACGGTTTTTGAGGAACTCGATGGACAGGTCGGTGATGATGTCGGTGACGTAACCGTTGATCACGCGGCGGCCGCCAGCCTCCAGAAACGCGGGATTGAAATAATCGCCCTGACCCGGCAGGACCGTCCACTTGTCGAAGCCGGTCGGGGCGCTCTCAAGATGCCACTTGCCAAACATGCCGGTGTAATAGCCAGCGGCTTGCAGGTATTTGGCGACGGTCGGCTGCGAGCCATCGAAGCGGTTGAAGACGGGCACCCCGTTGAGGTGGCTGTATTTGCCGGTTAGGACGCAGGCCCGGCTTGGCGTGCAGATGGAGTTGACCGCAAACATGCGCTCGAAGCGCATCCCCTCTTTGGCGAGGCGGTCGATGTTGGGCGTCTGATTGACCCGGCTGCCATACGCGCTGATGGCGTGCGCGGCGTGATCGTCGGCCATGATGAACAAAATGTTAGGCCGTTGCACCCCGGCGGCCTGGAGCGCGATCGCCGGTGCCAGCAACAATGCGGCGGAAACAAGGAGGGTGTGTTGATTCATGGCGTGGATTTCAAAGGTAAACTTGCGTCACGGCACGGCCGGGATGGAGACCGAACTGCCATCCTGCGTGCGCATGGCGGCGGTGAATGGGACAATTATTGGCGAGAAATCCATCCTTGTCGGCCAAGCATGGCGAAGCCGAGTGTTTCATGGGCTGATCGTATGCGCGGCTTCCCGGACAATTCCAAGTACAAAATCGCGTTCGTAATTGTAGTCGAGGACTTCAGTCCGGTCATGAAGAACGGACTGAAGTCCGGAACTACATTCATTTTACCTGCAGCCGAAGCCGCAATCCTGCGTGCGCATGGCGGCGGTGAATGGAACCAGGCCCAGCGCGCGCGCCCGGGTGAGCGATGTGGGCCAGTCCGGCGTGGTGGCAGTGCGGCCCAGGGACGCCAGAATTTTCGGGCCAAACCCCAATACGAATGGCTCAGCCGCGACCGGTCCGGCGGGCAGGCGCAGGCAGTGCCGGTTCTCGGCATAAAGCCCGCCGCCAAAGATGAAGACCGCCTCGGTGACCGGCCGGGTGGTGGCAAAAAATCCATCCTTGCCAGCCAAGGTCAGTGCCTTGCCGTCGGCATCGATTGCGGTGACGGCATCGGCCCAATGCGGATGACGGACCCGCAGAACCGTGGCGGCCATGCCGCTGAGATGGATGCGCTGGCGCAGCACCTCACCGACACCCACACCGGGCAGGATCCCGGACACCAGCGTCCCAGCCCCATCGGTGCGGGTGAAGTCCAGGGCGAAGTTGCTGGTGAGCACTCCGTCAGTTAGTTCGGTTAGATGCGCCCGCAAATTCACAAACCCGAGTTGCCCGTGGAACGTGCAACACCATGTGGCTTCCTCGATGCGCTTGGCAAATCCCACAACACCGTTGTCATCGCAGCGCACGGAGCGATGGCCGAAGCCACCTGTTAGCGACTGGTTCTGTAAAAAATGGTTGTGCAGCGTGCGCTCGGCCATGGCGAAGTAGCGGGCCTTGCCGGTCACCCGCGCCAACTCCAAATTCAGGCGCAGCCAATCGACAATGGCGCAGCCTTCGTCCCTTCCATATTTCACCTGGCAAGCCTCCAGAATGCCGCCGGCCGGATTGATATAGCCGCCTTCCACCAGATCGCCCCAGCGTTTCTCGACGCGCTGAAGATATTGCGCCTGTTTGGTGGTTTCAAATAGCAGCAGCAATGACACCTGGTTGCAGAGCATGCCGTGGGCATGGTCGATGGGCAGGCGGTCGAGGCCGCGATAGAACTCCGCCATGGTGATGGCGGCATCAAGATACTTCCGCTCGCCGGTGAGCAGGTGGAGCTTGACCAACCCTTCCATGGCCGGAAAATAACAGGTCACATAGCCGGCCGCAAAGGTATCGCCCGCGGTGTACTCCGCCATGTGCGCCGGATCAGTGAAGCGCGGGAGAAGACCAAGGTAAAAGTCACCGAGTTTCCTGGCACAATCTAACAGACCTGCATCCTTGAAGGCGCGGCATGCCTCGACCAACCCGCAGAGCAACCGCGCATTACCCCACAGCGCGGGCATCATGGTGCCGCCGCCTTCGCCTTTGAAGTCGATGGGCTGCTGCCAATCGATGACCCCCGATGCGGCGAAATAGCCGCCGTGGCGTTGGTATTTTGGCACCGCCGCCAGCAACTCCCTGAGTGCGGGATGCACGTCAAAGGACCCGCGCGAGTTGAGCGCCATGATCTCGATGAAGCGCCCCGAGATATCTCCCGAGTAGTTCTTGAAGGGACGGTTCATGAGGTGCCCCCATTTGCCATCGAACTCCGTGACCCGTTCGCCAGTCAAATCGGCCCGCAGCCATGCCAGCGAATCATAAGGCGCCGCACGAAAGCGGTTCATCGAGGCCATGGCCGCATCACCGACCTCGCCGCCAGGGGTGACAAGGATGTTAGGATTGCTGCTTGGAGGCTCTGCGGCAGCCAACGTGGCCAACGGTGTCAGCAGCAGGGACGCGCCAAAAATAGCTGATACCATGATGTTGGGGGGAGGCATGTGGCGTCCATATGCGCGACTTCCCAGGTAATTCCAAGCGCAAAATCGCGTTCATAAATGTAGTTACGGACTTCAGTCCGTTCTTCATTTTAAGAAAGACCGGACTAAAGTCCTGGACTACATTCTGTTGAGCATTCCGGCCTCAGCCAAACGCCTTGAGAAAGCCGACCTCGAGAGCGAGCGGTTCAAAGGCGTTGGTCTCGAGCGTGCGGCGCAGCACATCGAGCGCCTCCATGCGCTGCAAGAGCCGGGTCTCGCTTTCGGCTTCCGCGATCGGTCGCAGCTTGGGAGCGGCCTCCGGAAAATCGAGACCCGCAGCCTGCGTCTTGAGCCGCAGCAGATCGGCCATCCAAGCCATGAGCACATCGAACAAGCGGCTGCGGGCATCCAGATACTCGGCCTGCGCCGCTGCCTCATGAAACACCTTGCGCTCCTTGAGCCAGGCCCCATCCGTGGCATCGCGATAGGCGGCGATTTCCTCCTTTTCCGCTGCCGCCGCCGCGGCATCCGCCGCCGCCCGGTGTTGGGTCAAGAACGACACAAAGGCCGACTTGAGATGCAAGGCCGCCACCGGCGTGCCAAAGCCCCGCGTGGCCGCCTGATTCAAAGCCGCCACCAATTCGGCCCCCCCCTCGGCCAGCAGCGGCCGCCCGCCTAACAAAGGGATGCGCACGCAGCGCGAAAGGATCGTCGGCAACAGCCGCTGGGGGTTGGCGGTGAGCAACAACAACAGGGTTTTTTGCGGCGGTTCCTCGAGGGTTTTCAAAAACGCATTGGCGGCCTGGTCATTGAGGCGATCCGCCTCGATGATGACGCCCACTTTGCAGGCCCCACCCGGGGCCGCCAGATGCAGCGTATGTTCCAGGTCGCGGATTTCATCCACGCCGATGCGGCGGGATTTCATGCGCGGCCGCAACAGCCGCACCCATCCGCTTTCCAATTCATCGAGCGGCGGCACCACCGCCGCCACCGGTTCGCCAAACAAATCAAAGCCATCCGCCTGCGCCGCGCCATTGACCAATTGAATCAGGCGGGCGGCCAGGTTTTCCTTGCCACAGCCCACCGCTCCGCTGAGTAAAAACGCATGGGCCAGGCGGCCGCGCTGATGTGCCGCAGAAATCAATTCGAATGCCCGCTCGGTGGTGTATGCCATGCGCGACGATGGTGGCCGGCCCCGCCCGCCGCGCAACCAGAAATCGCCATCGCCGCGGATAATGTGCGCTGGACAACCTGTGGATCGCCTTTCATGGTTGGCGCATGGACTCCAATATCCCCTTCGCCCCTCGCGGCAGCCACGCCGAAGTCGAGGCAGGCACCGCCTTCTGTCCGAAATTCGCCGCCGACGGCCTGATTCCGGCCCTCGCCATCGACGCCGCCACCCGCGAACCCCTGATGCTCGCCTACATGAACGCCGAATCGCTCCGCCGCACCTTGGAAATCGGCGAGGCGGTCTATTGGTCGCGCTCCCGCAGCGAATACTGGCACAAGGGCGCCACTTCCGGCCTCGTCCAGCGCATCGTGTAAATCCGCACCGATTGCGATCAGGACGCTCTGATCCTGCTTGTCGAGCAATTAGGCGCGGGTGCCTGCCATACCGGCAGAAGCACCTGTTTTTACCGTCGCTTGGTCCCGGATGCGGCCTCTGGTGGCGCAATATTGGAGTTCATCAGCACCGAACTGACCTTCGATCCGGAAAAAGTTTATGCAAAACCGCCCATCGGATGAATTTCGCAGTTGCAATTCCGCCGCACATCACCTAGCTCTGCCGCCCGCGCCGCGGGTTGCACTGACCCGGCCGCCACCAACCGTATCTATTTCCCGCGAAGGAGGACCCCATGGACATCATTAAAAAAATCGAACAAGAGCAGATGAAACAAGACGTCGCCGAATTCAACATCGGCGACACCGTCAAGGTCCACACCCGCGTTGTTGAAGGCGGCAAGGAGCGCGTGCAGATTTTTGCCGGCATTGTCATTGCCCGCCGTGGCTCGGGCGTGAACGCCTCGTTCACCGTGCGCAAAATCTCCTACGGTGAAGGCGTCGAGCGCGTGTTCCCGGTGCACACCCCGCGCATCGCCAAGATTGAGGTCACTCACAAGGGCAAGGTCCGCCGCGCCAAGTTGCACTACCTGCGCGAGCGCGTCGGCAAGCGCGCCCTCCTCGTCAAATCCGAGGGCTGAGCCGCACCCCGGAAAATTCTCTCACTTCACACCCCGCCCTCACCGGCGGGGTGTTTGTTTTTCCTCTGTTGGCTCGCTTTCAGCTTTGCGCAACCGCGCCGATCAGGCCAGTATCCGCCCGTGCGCGTTCCCTTGTCGCTTTCAATCATCCTCGCCCTTGTCGTTCCCCTCGGCATCTGGTGGCTGTGCACCCGCAAGATGGATTTTCTAACCCCCCCGACGGAGGCCCGCCTGGCCATCATCCGCCAAAAAACTGAAGCCTCCTTGCCGCATCAGGAAATACAGCCGCCCAAGGCTGCCCCCAAAGCCCCGCCGCCGCCCGTCGCGGCACCCATTCCAAGTCCGCCGCCGCCCGTGGAGCCCGGCGTCGAGATCGGCGAACTCAAGCCCAACCCGGGCCTTGACACCTACTCCGAACTGGGCTCAAAAGGTGCGCGTTACTTGATCGAACTCGCCTCGCTGTTGGAAACGTCCGGTGAATTGGCTCACTCTGTGCTGGCATGGGAACGGGTGCTTGATTCCACCACTCCAGATCCATCCCAAGCCAACACGGCCCGTGCCGCCATCCAACGCCTCCGGCCAAAGTTGCCCGTTTGGAACAGCAACCCGGCCAAAGCCATTCCCATCGTCCTCCGCGCCAGCATCGCCAGCGATCTCGATAAGTCGATCAAACCCATCCTTGAACAGGCGGCCAAAGACCTCGGCCGCGCATCCTCCGGCATCCTCAAGGTCACCACCAAAATCACCAGCACCAGCAAGAGCGCCCCCGCCGCTGTTGACCTCTGGCTCACCGGGGGCACCGCCAAAGCTCCTGTTACTGAAACCCTCTCCTTCACCGTCACCAAGCCCAAGAACCTGCCAACCGACATCCTGCGCAAGCTTTTCCGGCTCACCAGCAAGCAATTGGGCAAAGTCCGCCCGCTCGCCCCCATCCCTGCCCCTGCCGCCAACGACCCCCCGCTCAACGCCCTCGAGACCCGCATCACCCGCCTCTGCTGGCAACAATTCGGTCTCTCACTCAACAAAGCTCCCGCCACCCGATAACCGATTTGCCAAATTTCCCGCCGCGCGGATAGGTCGCGTGTGGCTCCGGCGTCAAGTTAGAGGAACAACCGCCACTGCCAGCATCGCTTCCCATGCGGGCCCTCACCCGATCGCACAACTCCAAGCCCTCTCCACATCATGAAAACCACCACCGCACTCCTCCTCCTCAGCGTCGGTCTCGCCGCTGCCGCCCCGGCAACTCCCGACCGCTACGTGTCGCTCCAACAGGAAATGCACCAAGCCATTGCCCGCGGCAACGC
>JBAXPF010000190.1:0-8076 GCA_037132955.1 Verrucomicrobiota bacterium
CGGCCCTGACAGGCGGGACGCCTGTCCTCCTGCTAAACTGACAGTATTGGGCGGGACGCCCACGCTCCTTGATGGCGACCATGGATTCCATTCATCATCATTTCAGTGAATCAAAGAGAAACTGCGGCTGGAAGCCGCAGCTACTGTCCTAACAAGGATGCGGCCATCGCGCGGGCCTGTTCGCCGCCGCCACCCAACATTCTAACCAATTCAGCGATGCGGGTTTCACCGTGGACGCGGAACAAGCGCGAGCGGGTGCGGCCGCCGGAAACCTCCTTTTCCACCACGAAATGGTTGGAGGCGCTGGCCGCCACCTGCGGGAAATGGGTGATGGCCACCACCTGATGCCGGGTGCCGAGGGCCGCCATTTTGCGGCCGACCGCGCGGGCGACTTCGCCGCCGACGTTGGCATCGATTTCATCAAACACCATCAGCGGGGTGGCGTCCTGGTCGGCCAACGCGGATTTCACGGCAAGCATGACCCGGCTGATTTCTCCGGACGACGCGATCTGGCGCAGCGGCAGCATGGGCTCGCCGGGATTCGGGCCGAATTGGAATTCGATCGCCTCGAACCCTTGCGGGCCCGGTTCGGTTAGGTTTTGCAACGGCGCCTCGAACGACGCCTGGAGGAATCCGAGATCCTTGAGTTGGCTGGAGATTTCCCTGGCAAGTTTCGGCGCGGCCTTGCGCCGGGCTGCCGTTAGGGATTTGCCGGCGGCATCCAGCGCGGCGCGGCAGGCGGTGAGTTCACTTTCCAGCGCGGCGATTTTCTCGCCGCGGTTTTCGATCGTGTCGAGGCGCACGGCGGCGGTTTCGCGGCGCGCCAACACATCGGTTAGAGACGGGCCATATTTGCGCTTGAGCGATTCAATCAAATTGACGCGTTCCTCGAGGCTGGCGGCGGCGGCGGGGTCGATGTCGAGTTCTTCAGCGTAATTGGCGAGGGTCGTTTCAAGGTCTTCGAGTTCGAGGGTGGCGGTTTCTAACGACGCGGTGCGCTCGCGGATCGACGGGTCGAGTTTTTCCAACTCACGGATGTGGCGTTGGACTTCGCCGAGGCGTTGGAAAATGCCGTCCTCGTCAGTGAAAGCGGCGGCGGCGGCGGCGGCGGCCTCGACGAGGCGCGACGCGTTGGACGCGCGGCGCCAGCGGTCCTCGAGGTCTTGTTCATCCTCCGGCTTGAGGTTGGCACCGTCGATTTCCTGGACTTGATAGCGTAGCAATTCAAGTTCCTGCTCGCTGGCATTCTCAGCGTGGCGGACGTCCTCGAGTTCCGTGGTCTTGTGGCGCCACGCACGGTGGCGGTCGCGGTAGCCCGCGTGGGCGTCCTCCGCGCAGGCGTAGGCATCAAGCATCGAGAGTTGGCGTTCGGCGGAGAGCAACGATTGATGTTCGTGCGGGCCGTGGAGATCGACGAGATGCTCACCCAGACGCTTGAGCAGGGCGAGAGTGACCGGCGAGTCGTTGACAAACTGGCGGGTGTTGGCTTGGCCGATGATACGGCGCACGATGAGCTGGGTTTCGTCGCAAGGGGCAAGGCCGCCGTCCTCGAGGATGGCGTTGATTTCCGCAGGATCCTTGAGCTCAAACACCGCTTCCACTGCACACGTCTCCTCGCCGGTGCGGATCAAGGTCTTTTCAGCACGCTCGCCTAACACAAGCTTGAGCGCCCCGACGATCACCGACTTGCCAGCACCGGTTTCGCCAGTGACGCCGATGAGGCCCGGGCCGAGTTCCCAAACAAGTTCGTCAACAAGGGCCAGATTGCGGATTTTAAGAAGCGTAAGCATGTGGGTGGCAGACCGCCGCCAGTATGCAGCATGCCGCCCCGGAAGCAATCTCCGGCTTGCGGAAGATTTTGAAGAGGTTTGAACTGGAGCACATGCAGGACACGGAGGGAGGGAATGGGTGCTTCCTTGGTGTACGTCGTGCCAATGAGACGCGCGGCACCAGCGACGGCCACCGCGACCGCCGCTTGCTACGGCGCCGGCAGGGTGGCGCAGGTGAGGATGCGCACCGGGCCTATCAGACCGGACTCCTGCAGGGCCTCGTTCTTGCCCCAGAGCCGCCAGGTGCTGAAGGTGAAGCGGCCGCTGGGGTTGGGTTTGCCTTCCAGCAGCCAGGCGGGCCAGGCGCGCAATGAGCCATCGGCATTGAGTTCACAATCGGCGGGCAGAAACTCATCGCCGATCATGCGGTTGATCCACAGGTTGACGACGCCGACCTGAAGGGAGTTTGGGCCGCTCTTGACGGCCTCGGTGATTTCGACGCGGAACGGGGCTTTCCACAAGATGCCGAGGCTCTTGCCGTTGAGTTTGACTTCCGCCATCACCGCCACGTTGCCGAGGTCCAGATAGAGTCGGCGGTTCTTGCCAAGCGTTTCCTGCGGGATGTCGAACGTCTTGCTGTAGCTGCCCGTGCATGAGAAATACTTCACGCAGGGGTCCGGGTGCTGGCTCCACGACACCAATTTGTCCAGAGTGACTTTGGCCGGCGCACCCCATTGCGGCGGAAACGCCAACTCCCACGGACCGGCGAGCTCCATAGGTGCCGGCAACGCACCGACCTCGAAGCGGCGACTCTTGTTGTCCGCAGTCTGCAACTCATAGACTCCGGCTTGAGCCACCGTGCCTTGCACCAGATCCAGCGCGGCCGACGTTGCAGGCAATTGCGCCGCCTCAAGAATGGGCAGTCCATCGCGGGTGACGCGCAGCACTTGTTGGGCAGGGTCGGCCTTGTCCCGGAACACCACAAACGCCGAGCCGCTCGGCCCGAACTGCATCGGCAGCACCGTGCATCCGTTAGGTTCGATCCGGTATCCCGGAATGGGCCTCATGCTGCCGGTCTCCGGATCCCATAACTCCGGTTGCCGCCCGCTCACCCGGAACGAACAGAGGGAACTCACAGGTTGATCGACACCCGTGGCCAAAAAGTAAACCTCCGCGCCATCGACCGTGCGGTGGATCCAATTGAGTTTCTTGTCGGAATTGAAATCGGGCACCACGTCGAGTTTGGCCAGGACTTCTTCCGGTTTCATGCCACGGAACACGCGGCCCTTGCCGACGACTCGGTCGTTCTCCTTCTCGTCAGTCCCCCACAGTTCTGCGGTGAGTTTTTTCAGTTCCAGATCGGCCTGCTGATAGTCGGCCAAGCCCGGGGTGGCCTCCGGCGCGGGGCCGAGGACCACCGCGCCCTCATCCACCAGGCTCTTGATTTTCCTGAGCATGGCCACGCTCATGTTCTTGGTGTTGGTGGTGGAGAGTGCCAGCAAGCGGTAGCGCATGCCGGTGGCCAGGACCAACCGCCCGTCTTTCACACCCGCCTGATTGACGAATGCCTGCGGACTGATGCCATCGTAGTCATATCCCGTTAGAGACAGCGGGTTGAAGCGTTGCATCGGCTCCTCCGGCTGCAGGCTGAGCACATCGGCAACAAAGGTCCCCTGCCGCAACAGGTATTGGCAACGGGCCAGGTATTGGTGCCATGCCGTGGAGTTTTCCCACCATGTCTGGGTCCGCTCATAGTGCAGGCCGTAAGGGCCCATGCTCACGCCGGGCCGCAGGTCCCGCGCCCACGGTTGCATCGCGTAGCGGTGGAAAACGATGCGGTTGACCCCGCCGCACAACACCCGGTCGCCGCGCGCCTTGATGGTGGCCGGGTGACCCCGCCACCGTTCTCTTCTGTTAGATGTGAACGACTCCGCGCCGACCACCGGCCGGCCGTTGACGTGTGCCGCGGAGGCCATCGCCTTGAGGGACCAATCCAGCCGTCCGCCGCCCGACCACCAGAACTCGCACATCGGTTCATCCACGGCATTGATCACATCCATGTCGAGGGCGGGCGTGCCGTAGGCTTCCATCGAGAGTCGCATCCCGTGGTCATGGGCCAATTTTCCGAGATGCCCGATGTAATTTTCCGTGAGCAACTGCGACACGGTCTGGCGCAGGTCCCACAGGAAGCGTTCCGTAATATCCACGCTGCCGATGAAGCGTCCGGTTAGAATCGGCAGGAACGGCAACATGTCATAGCCGCGCAACCGCTTGAATTCCTCCCGCATCTTCGGCGTCCAGTTCTGGCCGCCAATTTCCCAGCTATCCACATGAGTCGACACCAGGGTTTTTCCCGCCAGCGGGCCGACGTCATCGATCAACTTGCCGATCATGCCGTTGAATTGCGCCTCAATCCCGTCCTTGCTCAACTTGTCGCACTCCGGGCCGATGCCGGTGGCCGGCGCCGGATGGCTTTCCGCGCCGCTGAAAGTGTGGCCGAATCGCACCACCGTCCATTCCCCCTCGGGCGGGCTGGTCTCGTCGTTGCGCCCGAGGGGCGGAGCGTCCCACACCAGCTTGCCATCCGCGTTCATCCGGTCCGTTAGATCCACAATCCGCGCCTGCTCGACCATGACTTCCCCGGGCACCTTGGCCTCGCGGTCGGTGCCCATGCTGTAACCGGAGATATACGACCATGACACCGATTTTTCAGCCAGGTTGCGGACCCGGTCCTCGATGTTAGGCAGGGTCTTGGGCGTCGGAAACGCCAGCACGGCGATATCGCGGTAGTAGCCCTTGCAAGTGCGCGGCGGCGGCAGCACTCCCGCGAATTTCTTACCGCCGGGCACGCGTTGTTCGCTGGTGACGACCACCTGCATCGCCTTGTCGAGCGGGATCCACGGGCCGCCGCTGCCGTTCCAACCGGCGTCGTCGTTCATGTTCACCTCGATGCCGAGGCGGTGGGCCTCGCTGGCCATGTGTTTGAACAGGGCGCGCCACTCATCGCTCATGAAGACCACCGGCCCCACCGGGGTGCCCTGGTCCACTTCCATGATCAACACCCCGCCGATGCCCACGCGTTGCATTGCCTCCAAATCCGCGGTGATGCCTTCGCGGGTGATGTTGCCGTTGAGCCAGAACCAGTAAACCCAGGGCTTGGCCGCCGCCGGCGGAGTGACAAAGTCCCGCTCCAGCGCGCTCTGCGCCGCCGCCGGCACCACCGGTGCCAGCAGCAGGATGCCGAGCAGAACAAACCACCAGCCCGCGAGGGAAAACTTTTTCGGCAAATGGTTAGGTTGGCAAAAAAAACGGCTCTGAAGATGCGCTGTCATGCCACGGTGATACCGCATCAGGAAAGATCCGCAAGGATGAAGATGCCGGACTAAATCTCGCTGGCATTGAGCCAGCGCAGCGAGGTGATGAGGAAGCGCCGTCCGAAGGTCTTGTTCGCCTGGCTCTGCAAGGCGCCAAGGGCCGTCTCCACCACGTCGGCGGAATCGACCCATTCGGGAACGCGTTGGACGACGGCCTCACAAGTGGCGCTGGCCAGGATCTTGCCTTTGGCATCCCGCGCCTCGCCGTAGCCGCGGATGGTGAAAGTGTCGGAGCGCGGCGTGGCGGCATTGCCTAACACGGTGAGCAGGTCGGCCTGGGTGAGGAAGCCCGGGGCTCCCTGATAGCTTGGGCCGGCGCCCGCCGGTCCGTTCAGATACTTGTAGCCTTTCACTGCGGCGGCGGGAATCTCGAAGCCCGCACTGGCTTTAAGGGCGATGGCGGAATTGACGGCGGCAGCGTCGATTGCCTGTTGCAGCGCCCCGCGCTGGGCTTTGTCGTCCGTGCCGAGGCGGCGATTGACAAACTCCGCCATCGACAGGAACGGCCCATAGCGGCGGACCTGCTTGACAATGTTAGTTGCGAGTTCCTGCAATTGGCTATCCGAATATTCGCGCGGGCCGAGCCAATAGCCGTCCTTGAGGTCAGCCCCGTCCGCCCCCGAATTGGACCCCGGCAACCGGAAGCGGCTGATGCGGGCTTCCTGCTTGCCGACATCGGTGAGGTCGCCGAGCTTGGAGGTGGGCGGCACGGCCGTTTTCATGAGTTGGTTGACGAGCGCCTGCGAATCGTGAATGGAGCCGAGCATGGCTTTCCACGCCAGGACGGAGGTGGAGTTGACATTAAAGGCGCCCTCCATCCATTGCCATGCGGCGACCCGCATATGCGCGTCCGCTTTGGCGATCACTCCCGCAAATTCGCTGGCAGGACGGTTGTCCGGTTGGTGCAACCGCAAGCGCGGGTCATCGAGCGGCTTGCCTGCGGCAAAGCCCCCGGCAAGAGCGGCGGCGGTCCTGGCACTGGCACCGAAAGGACCCACTTGGTCGGCTAAGCCGGAGAAGTAGAAGCTATCATAGAACGCGAGGTTGAGCAAAAACGAGTGATCCAGCAAATTTCCGCCGGTCCTCGGTTCCGCGAGTTTGGTTGGGGAGATGAGCGGGTGCGCCCAGGAATTGCCAATGGGCTGGGCGAAGCGCGGCAGATAGCCCGAGGCCCCGCCGGGGTTGGCCCCGTTGAGACTAACAAACGACTGCAGCGGAGCGAGCGGAATGTCGTATTGGACACCGAATTTCACGCCGTAGGTTGAACTGTGACCGGAGATGAAATTGCCGCGGTCTTGTTTATCGACTGACACCAGGCCGGTGGCTCCCTTGTTCAAATCGAGGGGCTGCAAGTCGATTTCATGGGAAAAATTCGCGCAGTGCTCGCTGACGACCTTCTGGGTGGAGGCGCCGATATTGGCATGGGCGAAGCACCATGGTTTGGTGGCAAGGCGGCCATCTTCGTTGCTGACATCACGCGCGCCGGACGTGGACTTGGCTTGCACGCTGAGCAAGGCGAAGGGCTTGGTTTTCACCAGATCCTTGATCGCAGTGGTGGCATGCTCCACCATGTCGAACCCTCTCACCGTGCCGGTCTTGGGATAGCGCAGGGTGCCGCCTTTGCCGATAATGAAGTCCTGGAGGCCGGTGGGGGATTCATAATCCATTTCAATGGCATTGATGGTAATGCGACTGGCTAGATTTTGAGGGTCGGGGACGGACATTTGGACGGTGAACTTGTTGCCGCTGGGCGGCACGCTCAAGGGGGCAAACAGCACATAGAACTCATCATCGGCGGCCAGGCCCATGCATGATTCCCAATGGCCGTTTTCCTTGATGCCATCGATTGCCTGCCCCCCCGCCAAATAGTCGCAGTCAAAACCGATGCCATAACCGCGCCAACCGGGGATGGCGTTGATGTTTTTCTCCAGGCCTTGGTAAGCCCAATACCAATACTGTGGATTGAATTGTTCCTGGAGATAGGTGCGATCCGGATCAATGTAGGGCGAGAAGACTTTCACCTCGCCAGGCAGCAGGCGGAAGGTGGTGGTGTCAGGCTGGCCGGACGTCGATTTGCTTTTCAGGTTCATCCCGAAGACCATGGGCCGGGCACCGCTGGTGTTGGACCCATACATGGTTTCCAAGGGCACCAAACCTTTGCTTTGCGCCACTCCGTTGCGAAACAACTGCATGGCAAAGGGCACCCGCACAAACTCGACCCGC
The DNA here is from genome assembly GCA_037132955.1 of Verrucomicrobiota bacterium. Taxonomy (GTDB): domain Bacteria; phylum Verrucomicrobiota; class Verrucomicrobiia; order Verrucomicrobiales; family Akkermansiaceae; genus Luteolibacter. Next base: position 7,367 of record JBAXPF010000190.1, read on the forward strand.
AGATCGGTGCACTCCAGTGTGACGTTGTACGGGTTGTGCAGCGTCACAATGGGCGTGTAGAGCAGGTGCAGGTCGTATTTGTATTTGGTGCCGAGGAAGTGACTGCTTTGCGGATCGGTGATATGCGGGGCATTGTCGGGAATCGGGCTGCCAATCGGCGGCGGGTAGCTATACATATCGTGGCCGATCAGACTGAAAAGCATTTGCACTTTTGCCAGGGTGGGCAGGAGCAACACCCCTGGCGGTGGCTGGCGGTTGATCGTTGTCACCGGTGGATTGTCGGCGGAGGTGGTGGCCGCCACCCATTTGGCCGGCGTCGAGGTCTTGAGGAGGGGCACGCCCGCCACGCTGGTGAGCTTGTCTCGATAGAGTCGGCTGAACTGGTGCAGCGAGGCCCAGGGTGGGTCGGAGGGAACATCGGTGGCCTTCAAGCCCAGCAGTGAGGCATAGACACCCTTGCCAGTGTAAATGGCGGGCAGCGCCGCCGGGTTTGTGAGCAACTGGAAATCCTGTTTGAGACCGCCGTGGACCACGTCGGTAAGCAAGCCAACGGAGTGAGTGGTGACATCGTGGGTGGCGGTTTTCAACGCGTTGCCGGTGCCTTTGGCGAGACTCTCGGCGGCCAAGGCGAAATTGAGGCGGGTGACGCCTTTGGCGATGATGGCCGCTTGCGCTGCCGATTTCTCAAACATTGTGCGTTCCAGACCGGC
>JBAXPF010000191.1:0-8075 GCA_037132955.1 Verrucomicrobiota bacterium
AGAACTTAAGAAATCTTAATCTCTTTGTCAAGTTTATTTATTTACGCCGCCTTACCCGCGCTTGCTGCGGTCCTCGACGCTGCTGCCTTTGGCAGCGCGTTTGCGCGCGTTGGCGTCGAGGACGCGTTTGCGCAGGCGGATGTTTTTGGGGGTGGCTTCCACCAGTTCATCCACATCGATGTATTCGATGGCGCGTTCCAACGAGAAACGGATCGGCGGGGTGAGCTTGGAGGTCTTGTCCTTGCCGGACGAGCGCATGTTGTCGAGGTGCTTTTCCTTGACCGGGTTGACCGGTAAATCGCCGACACGCGGGTTTTCGCCGACGAGCATGCCGGCATAGATGGCGTCGCCGGGGCCCACAAAGAGCTTGCCGCGGTCTTCCAAGGTTTGCAGCGAGTAGGGGGTGGCCAAGCCGGCGTCCATCGAGACGAGCGTGCCGGTGGTGCGGTTGACGATCTCGCCCGCGTATTCCGCGTATTCCTTGAACAGATGGCTCATGATGCCATGCCCGGAAGTCAGATTGACCAACTCGGTTTCAAAACCGATCAAGCCACGGGTCGGAATCACCGCCTGAATGAAGGTGCGGCCGCTCGGTTCGGTATCCATGTGCTCCATCTGGCCCTTGCGGTTGGCCATGATCTTGAGAATGCCCTGGGTGAAATCGCCGGGTGCTTCGATGTAGAGCGTCTCGAAGGGTTCTAGCAATTTGCCCGCATCATCGCGGCGGAAAATGACCATCGGCCGCGAGACACACACTTCAAAGCCCTCGCGGCGCATTTGCTCAACGAGGACGGCGATTTGCATCGCGCCGCGCGCCGACACATTGAAGATGCCGGATTGATCGGTGTCCTCAACCTGAATGGAAATGTTGGTTTTTAACTCACGCATCAGGCGGTCGCGCACGGCGCGGGAGGTGACATGCTTGCCCTCGCGGCCGGCCAGCGGGCCGTCGTTGATAGAGAACTGCATCTGCACCGTCGGCGGGTCGATCGCGACGAAGGGCAGCGGTTCCATGTCCGGTGAGGCGCTTAGCGTTTCGCCGATGTCGATGCTTTCGATGCCGGCGGCGATGCCGACGATGCCGCCCGCGCCGCAGCCTTCGGAGTCGGTGGTGGCCAGGCCGGAGTAGGTGAAGGTTTTCATCACCTTGGATTGCTGTTTGGTGCCATCCTTGCGCAGCAGCCAGATGGTGTCACCTTTCTTGACGTCGCCGCCGAGGATTTTGCCGATTGCGACGCGGCCGACATAGTCATCCCACTCGATGTTAGAAACGAGCATGGAAAACGGTGCAGCCGGATCCGCCTTGGGCTCCGGGATGAACTCGATGATTTTCTTCAGCAATGGGATGCAGTCCTTGCGCTCATCCTCCGGATGGTCCATGAAATAGCCGTCGCGGGCTGAGCCATACACGAAGGGCGCGTTGAATTGGTCTTCATTGGCGTCCAGATCGAGGAATAACTCGAGTACCTGATCGTGGACTCTGAGCGGTTCGGATAGCGGGCGGTCGATCTTGTTGATGACCACGATCGGCTTGAGGCCTTCCTCCATGGCCTTGCGCAACACGAAGCGGGTCTGGGCCTGCGGGCCACCGGAGGCATCGACGACAAGCAGCACGCCGTCGACCATTTTCATGACGCGTTCGACCTCGGCACCGAAGTCGGCATGGCCCGGGGTATCGACGATGTTGATGGTGTAGCCCTCCCAATGGACGGAGGTGTTTTTGGCCTTGATGGTGATGCCCTTTTCGCGTTCGAGGTCCATGGAGTCCATGGCCCGCTCGGTGACGGCCTGGTTTTCACGATAGGTGCCGCCGGCTTGCAGCAATTGATCAACGAGGGTGGTTTTCCCATGGTCAACGTGGGCGATGATGGCGAGATTTCTGATTTTCAGGGACATGCAGGCAAGTAGGGAAATAGACCCGGCGGATGTGCGCGGGGGGCGGCTATGCACGGTTTTTTCGGAGCTGGCAAGGCAGGATTAGCAAAAATGCGAGAAATCGCAATACGCGATCTTTTGCCGGGCGTGCCTGCAGCCGGGTAATTTTGATTTTCACTCCCGGCTGAGCTCGTGCAGGGTGGCTCCATGAGAGCAAAGTTGACCGCGATTCCTAGATTTGAAGAGGGTATGGTGGTGGAAATCCGGCAGCGGGGAAGCCATCGCATCCTGCAATTGCGGACGGGCGAGTCCACCCGGACCCTTCCGGTTCCCATGCACAAAGATCTCAAGCCCGGCAGCTTGGCGTCCATCATCCGCCAGTCCGGCTCGGACCGCGCACGGTTTGAGTAAATCCTGCGGCAGGCCGCTGCCCCGCACCGGTCCTCCGCCTCACGGTGCCGCAGACATGGATTGTTCGCGCTCGATGTTGGCGAGGATGTCCTCGCGGATGCTCACCCCCTTGCGCTTGCTCCACCACAACACCACCGGCGAGGCGATGAAGATCGAGGAGAAGGTGCCCACCACGATGCCGATGAAGATGATGACGCCGAAGTCGCGCAGCGCGGAGCCACCGAGGAAGGCGAGGATGGCCACGCTGATGAGCGTGGCACTGGATGTAAGCAAGGTCCGCGACAACGTGGCATTGATCGCATCATTCATGACCTTTTCCACCGAGTCGGTGCGGACCAACAACATTTCACGCACCCGGTCGAAGACGACAATGGTGTCGCTGATAGAGTAACCCGCGATGGTGAGAACGGCGCCAACGTGAATCAGGGAAAGTTCCCCGCCCATCAGCACCACCATGCCCACGCAGATGATGACATCATGGAAAATCGCGACGAAGCCGCCCAAGGCGAATGAGAATTCGAAACGGGCGGTCATGTAGAGCACGATACCGACGAAGCCCATGGCGATGGCCAGCAGCGATTGGATAAGGAAGGAACCGCCGATGAGTGCGGACACTTCTTCCTGGCTGGCATCAATGGCATAGTCGGTGGTTTGGCTCACATTCTTGCCGAGGGCCGGGATGGCTTCGCTGAGTTTGGTGGTTAGATTCGGGGCGTCCTGGGTGGGGCAGTGCACCGTCACCTGGGTGCCGCTGCCCAGGCTGTCCGCTTTGGCGGTGGCGGCCTTCGCGAGGCTGCCCTTGTTATCGTCGAGAATTTTTTGGATCTGGTCGAGCGGGGCCTTGCCATCCTTGCCCAACTGGAACGTGATGTTGGTGTTGCCGCCCTTGGCACCCAGTGCGGGAATCGTTTCACGCAGTTGCTTGGTGATGGCCGGGGCATCCGCACTGGCACAGCGGATCGTGAGCAGGGCGCCGGTGGTCGGATTGCTTTCCTGTTGCGGATAGGCGGCCTTCGAGAGCTTGATGCCAGCCAGAGCCTTTTGCACGTCTTCGAGCGGAATCTTGGTTTCCCTGCCTAACAGGAACATGATGCGGGTGCCGCCGGTGAAGTCGATGCCCAGTGCGCGCTCGCCACGATAGGCAAAGGCGCCGATGGACATCACGATGGTGAGCAGCGCCGCGCCGATGGCGATGTGCCGTTTGCCCAGGAAATCATAGCGGGCGGACTTGATCAGATCCAGGAAGGTGAGCTTTTTCCACCAATTGAAATCCACGCCCCAGCGGAAGATCACGCGGGTGACCAGAATCGCCGAGAACAGCGAGGCGGTCACGCCGATGGTGAGGGTCACGGCAAAGCCCTTGATCGTGCCGCTGCCTAACCAGAACAAGATGAGCGCGGTGATGAGTGAGGTGACATGGGAGTCGAAAATGGCGCTGAAGGCGCGGTCGTATGACGCCTCGATGGCGTTCTTGATGGATTTGCCGCTGTGGAGTTCCTCGCGCAGGCGTTCATAGATGAGCACGTTGGCATCCACCGCCATGCCGATGGTCAACACCATGCCCGCTATCCCGGGCAGGGTGAAGGTGAACCCGAACATCGCCATCACGCCAAACAAAATCATCGTATTGACGATCAGGCCGATGATCGCAATGAACCCGGACACATGGTAGTAAATGAGCACAAACAGGAAGGTCAGGGTGAGGGCGAGCACGCCCGCCACCAGTCCTTGTTTGACCACCGCGGAGCCGAGAGTGGGGGATACATTGCGCATTTCATCGACCTTGAGCGCATTTTCCAGCGGGTTCATCAGCGCGTTGGCCAAGCTTTGCACTTCGCCAGGTTCGCGCAGTCCTTCCACAATGAAGTCTTTGCCCAAGGGCACCTGATTGACCACCGGCGCGCTGATGACCACGCCGTCGAGGACGATGGCGATGCGATCCCGTTGCGGCTTCATGGGCAAGGTCAGCGCGATCATCTTCTCGGTGCCTTCGTTGTTGAGGGTAATGGACACCGCGTCCGGTCGTTGCGGGGAGGGGGTGGCCAGCGCGATCTCCTTGCCACCAAGGGCGGTGCGCCGGTTGAGCAGGATCGGCACACTCATTTCGTTGCCGTCCCCATCCTTGTGTTTGTAGGTGAATGCCTTGTAGCCGGGGACTATCTGGTCACCGGCCTCGACCCGTGCCGCCAGGCTTTTCCCATCAGGGCCGGGTTCGTCGTTGCGCGAGCTTACCTCGCGGAATTCGAGTTTGGCCACCTTTTCGAGTTGGAGGCGGATGCGGGCGGATTCTTCCGGTTCGACGCCGGGCATTTGCAGCAAAATGCCGTTGGTCCCCTGGCGGGCGATGAGCGGGTCGGCGTTGCCCATGCCATTGAGACGTTTCTCGATGACCATGATGGCTTGCTCGACTTGCGCCGGAGTGACCGACATTTCCGCGCCATCGGCATCAACCTTGGGTTGGATGTGCAGCGAGAACGACGAACCGCCGAGAATGTCAATGCCGCCCTTGAGCCGGTCCTTGGGCGGATAGACCGAGAGCAGACAGAGGGCGCAAACGCCGATGGTCAGGACGGTGCCGACATTCCGTTTGCGGCGCTCAATCTCGGTGGCGAAGTACCAGAAAAAGAGCAACATCAAGATCAAGCCGACGACAAACAGGGTCAGCGGATCTTCGTAGAACGACTTGGCGGTAGCGGCGGCGAGGAAGAGCATGGCGGGAGTTACGGTTGGTTGGAGGGCGTGGGGTATTACAAATTTTGCGCTGGGGGAAGGGTGCGTTCCGCCTCGACAACGAGGGGCATTTCCAGAGGACACATCAGGGCGCTGGCCAGGCTTTGCACCTCGCCGGTTTCGCGGAGTCCTTCAACGATGAAGTTTTTGCCCAAGGGCACTTGATTGACCACGGGCGCGCTGATGACGAGCCCGTCGAGGACGATGGCGATGCGATCCCGTCCGGCCTGCATGTTCTTGGTCAGGGCGACCATCTTATCGGTGCCTGCGCCGTTGAGGGTGATGAAAACGGCGCCGGGTTGTTGGGGTGAGGGGGTGGCCAGTTCGATATCCTGGCCGCCGAGAGCGGCGCGCCGGTTCAGCAGAATCGGCACGCTCCTTGGGTTGCCGTCTGCATCCTTGTGTGGGTAGGTGTAGGCCTTGTAGCCTGGCACAATCTCACCGCCGGCCTCGACCCGTGCCGCGAGGGTCTTGCCATTCAGGTTGGTTTCATCGTTGCGCGGGTGGACTTCGCGCAATTCGAGCTTGCCGGATATTTTGAGGAGGCTTTTGAACGGCTGGGAAGTTTCTGCGGTGACGCCGGGGATTTGCACGAGGATGCCTGCGTCACCTTGTGGGGTGACGTGCGCATCGCGGGTCTTCATGGCCTTGAGGCGTTTTTCCAGCACCCCGATGGCTTGGTTGACTTGCTTCTTGGTGATGGGTTGCTTGGTGCCGTTGTCGTCCTCGAGGGGCAGGAGGCGCAGGGAGAACTCCGTTCCACCATCGGTTTTTATGGATTTTCTGGGTGCCAATAAGGCGAGGCTGCCAATGGCTAGAGCCCCGATAACGAGGGCACCAATAACTCGTGTGCGAAGTTGGACGGTTACTGCAAAACACCAGAAAAAGAGCAATACCCCGCAGCCACCGAAGACCCAAAGGGTCAGCGGGCTTTCGTTAAGGGTGGGGGCAACTGCAAGCATGGACTGGCGGCGAACTTACTTGGACTCCTTCTTGTGGACGATGGCAACCGCGGGTTTATCGAACTCGATCATGGTACCTTCAGCCACCTTGATGACGACGGTGTGCTCCTTGATGTTGTGGACGAGGCCATGGATGCCGGAGGTGGTGACCACCTTGTCGCCAGTCTGCAGTCCGGCGATGCGGGCGGCCATTTCCTTGCGCTGGCGTTGTTGCGGGCGGATGAGCAGGAAATAAAACATCACAAACATCAGGCCCATCATGATCAGCGGGTTGCCCAAAAGGCCGCCAATGCCGTTGGGGGCGGCGGCGTCGGCCGCGGCGAGGAGAGATGAAAACGTGTGGAATGAGGTCATGGCAGTGGGGGCTGGGTGTAGCGTTGGATGAAGTGGTCTTTGAAGGTCGGGAAGGATCCGGCGGAAATTGCCTCGCGTGAATCCGCAACGAGGCGGAGGAAGAAATGCAAATTATGGAAGGAAAGCAATCGCAAAGCGAGAATTTCGCCTGCACGGAACAAGTGGCGGAGGTAGGCGCGGGAAAATCGGGCCACATGCGGGTGGGCACTTTCGCATAAGGGGCGGGGATCTTGGGCGTGGATGAGGTTCTTAATATGGAGCGGTCCGTCGAGGGTGAAGGCGACGCCGTGGCGGGCCACCCGGGTGGGCATCACGCAATCAAACAGGTCCACTCCGCGCCCGATCATCTCGAGGATTTGCGGTGGCGTACCCAGCCCCATGGCGTAGCGCGGCTTGTCGCAGGGCAAAAACGGCACGGCATTATCGATGGCACGGAACATTTCGTGCTCCGGTTCGCCCACCGAAACCCCGCCGATCGCGTAGCCATCGAAGTCGAGTTCCACCAACTCGCGTGCCGATTGTTCCCGCAATTCGGCGTAAACCGACCCCTGGACGATGCCGAAATGGCGTTGGCGGCCGTCGCCGGAGCGGGGTTGGTGGGTCTCTATCCAATCCTTGCAGCGTCGCGCCCAGCGGCTGGTGAGGCCGAGCGACTTGGCGGCGTAGGCTTCGTCGCACGGATAGGGCGGGCACTCGTCGAAGAGCATGGCGATGTCCGCCCCGAGGGCAGCTTGGATATCCATGCTCAACTCGGGGGTGAGCAGCATTTTCGAGCCGTCGAGATGGTTGTGGAAGCGCACGCCCTCTTCGGTGATTTTGCGCAGCTTGGCCAGCGACCAGACTTGGAAGCCGCCGGAATCGGTCAGCATGGGCTTTTGCCAAGTGGTGAAATCATGCAGTCCGCCCATGCCCCGGATCAACTCATGGCCCGGCCGCAACCACAGGTGGTAGGTGTTGCCGAGGATGATTTGCGCGCCCAACTCCTCAAGCTCGGCGGGATGCAAGGTCTTGACCGACCCTTGGGTGCCCACCGGCATGAACATCGGTGTGGCCACCGTGCCATGCGGCAAGGCCAACTCACCGCGGCGGGCGGAACTGCTGGGATCAGTGGCTAGGACGGTGAATGACACGGGATGGCGCACGCTGATAGCCGCTACCTGCACTCCGGCCAAGCCGAATCCGCGTGGAAATTCGCCCGCAACCAGTGAATGTGGGATTTTTTGGCAACTTTCCGCCGTTTCCAAGGTGGGCCTCGCCGCATGGATTGATTGCAATCCAAAAAATCTGTGAATAAATCCGTGCGGCATGGCTCACAAGGGTGAGCGTGATTCAATGCTTCAACACCCTACAATATAGAACAAAGCAACAATACCCCCATGAAATCAAAACTCAGCGTGCTTCTCGCCGCCTTCATCGTCGCCCCGTTGGTCCTCGCCTGTCCTTGTGACAAGAAGAAGGATAACGACAAGGACAAGAAAGACGGCACCACCTTGGCCCATTGCGGCAAATGCGAGGGCGACAAGGACAAGGACAAGGACAAGGCGAAGAAGGAAGATGGCACCCTCGCCGAGTGCGGCAAGTGCAAGGGCGACAAGGATAAGGACAAGGACAAGAAAGAGGACGGCACCCTCGCCGAGTGCGGCAAGTGCAAGGGCGACAAGGATAAGGACAAGGACAAGAAAGAGGACGGCACCCTCGCCGAGTGCGGCAAGTGCAAGGGCGACAAGGATAAGGACAAGGACA
>JBAXPF010000192.1:0-8065 GCA_037132955.1 Verrucomicrobiota bacterium
TGAACCCAACGGTTGTCCTGAACGCGGAAATAGATCACCAGGTCATACAGGGCGTTCGGCGTCAGGCCGGTAACCTGCTGGTCGACATTGAGCCAATAGGACCGCAAGAGATCGTAGTATGGAGTGGTCGGAGTGCCGGGGTTATAGACATGAAACGAACCACCAGCCCAATAATCGGTGGCATTCCAGTAGTTGCCACCCCACGCGCTGGAGAACCATTGAAAGCCCACGCCTGCCGCGGTGACACCGGTCGAATCAACGATCGCATTCGGCCAGACCTGCGCCGAGGTGTTGCCACCGTCATTGATGTCATTCCACTGATCCCCGGCAGTGCCGAGCAGGGCTGCGCCGGAATAGGCTGTATCGTTATCGTTATGTCGATACTTGGCGCTGATGAGGGACCAAGGGGTGGCCTGGAGGGTGCCTGCGAAGATGAAGGAGATCATCAAGGCGAACAGGGCGAGCCATCCGGAGGGTGGTTTATGGGATTGCGGTGGTTGCGGGTTGGTTTTCATACGGTTGGGAACTGCTATTTGCGGGTTTTTCGGGGTGTCGGGTGGGTTGTTAGATCAGATTGAGATGGATACTAAAAGCCAGGCGGAGCATGCCTGTGATCTGAATAAGGGCCAAAGTTCGGGGGATCACAAGGAAAATGTTCAAAAAAAATAAAAAAATTATTTGGCCCTGAAATTCCTAGGGAAATGGGCATTGCGGGCGGTTAGGGGTTATGGGAGAGGACCCAAGTGTCGCACGGCAGGACGTGGGGATTGGGGACGGGGCGGGCCAAGACAAGCCCTGAAAAGAACTGATGCCACAGAGGGCACTGATTTTGGATTTGGGGCAGAAAGATTTTGGCAAAATGATGGAAGAGGGGGATGGTTAGACAAGAGAATATGAGACACATGAATCAGATCGGAGCGTCCCAGTCTTCATTCTCTTGTCTGCATTCTCTTGTCTCCATTCTCTTGTCTCCATTCTCTTGTCTGCGCGGGAAAAGACGGCGGTTCGGAGACCGCCGCTCCTTGGGTGGCGGCATGGTGAGCCTCACCTGGGAGGGGCGGTCTTGAGGAGGGCGTTGAGGTTTTTGGCGGCGGCGGCATTGCCGGGCTGGAGTTGCAAGGCGCGCTGGAAATGCGGGATGGCCTCCGCGGGTTTGCCGGCGCTGCGCAGGGCCATGCCCAGATTGACCCGGGCGTCGACACTATCAGGTTTGAGCTCGACGGCCTTTTGGAAATGAGCGAGGGCCTCCGCCGGGAGGCCTTTCTGAAACAAGACGGGGCCGAGGTTGTTGTGGGCTTCCGCGTAGTCGGGCTTGAGCTCCAAGGCTTTTTGATAATGAGTGATGGCCGCGTCGATCTGCCCGCGGCTGGCGAGCAAGACGCCCAGGTTGTTGTGGGCCGGGGCGTCGTCGGGCTTGAGCTCCAAGGCCCTTTTGTAATGGACGATGGCTTGGTCGGGCTGGCCGCGGTCGGCCAAGGTCATGCCCAGTTTGTAGTGGAGTTCCGCATCATCGGGCTTAATTTCCAGAGACTTCTGGAACTGGTCGATCGCCTCATCGGTCAGGCCCTTTTGGATGAGGACCTTGCCGAGGTTTTTGCGGGCCTCCGCGTAGTCGGGCTTGAGTTCCACCGCCTTCCGGTAATGGGCGATGGCCTCGTCGAATTGTTTGCGGGCAACCAACGCCGAGGCGAGATTGTTGTGGACCACCTCGTGGTCGGGGTGGGCTTCCAAAACCTTGCGGTAGAGGTCGATGGCCTCATCGGCGCGGCCGGTCCGCCACAAGGCGGCGGCGAGGGCATTCTGGGCCTCGACCTCATCGGGCTTGAGTTCCAAGGCCTTGCGGTAATGGACGATGGCCTCGTCAAGTTTCCCGTGGTCGGCTAGGGCGTTGGCAAACTCGCCATGCACCGCGGGATCCCACGGCAATTTTTCGGCCACGACGCGAAGGTTCTCGACGGCCACATCCGGGCGTTTTTCCTGCTGGGCGAACATGCCGAAATGGCGCCGCAACTGCCAGTCATCCGGGGTCTTGACGACCGCCGCCTCATACGCCTTCCATGCGGCGGCCTTCGCCTCCGGGGTCGCTGCCGAGCGCCGCAGGTTGGCCAGGCGCTGGCGTGCGGCGGCTTGGCGGCGCGCGTGGTCGAGTTGATGGATGAACGGCTCCCCTGCTGTTAGGTCCACCATCTTGGAGAACAACTGGGACTCTTCCCACGCGGTCAAGGTCAGCCATTCCGCGCAGCGCTGGCGGGACAGGACCGGGTCCAGCCTGCGGGCGGTGGCGAGTTGGGGCAAGGCTTGGCGGGCTTGGTCGAGGACGGAGCGGGCCAACAGATAGTTGCCATCGAAACCCGGGTGGACATGTTCATAGAAAAGGTTTTCCCCGACAATCCCCATGCTGTCCGGATCGCTTTCCGCAAACACCCGTTCCGCATCGACAAAGCGCACGCCGGCGGCCGCCTGGTCCTGCGCCACCTCGCGGACAATCGCATTGATGTGGGTGTCGGCGCGGAAGCGCAGGGTGTCCAGATCGCGGGCCAACACGAAGTGGTCGCGCGCCTCCCCGAAGCGGCCGGCCTTGAACAGGCACTCACCCATGCGGAACTGCAGGTCGGCGAAACGGTCGTCGATTTTTGCCGCCGCGGTGTAGGGCTCGAGTGCCTCGGGGCGATCGGCGGCGACCAACTCTTCCCCCGCCTTGGAGAGTTTTTCCCACTCGGCGAGTTGCGCGGGCGTCAGGCCGGGCCGGTGGGCGGACGCGAAGGGCGGGCAATCGCGCAGGTTCACGGCCACGTTTGAGAGGACCACGGCGGCCCGGGCACGGCGGGCAATGCCGCAGATATCGGTGAGGTTTTGCCGGTAGGAGTCGTACACAGCCAACAGGCGGGGGTCATCGGCCGCGACCCGGTTGTTGGCGAACATCTCCATGCCGCGCCAACGGTCCGGGGTGCCCGACTTGCGCTGGAACGACCCGGCGACGTCACCGAGCCACTGGCCGACGCGGGTGGATTTGACCCAGATATTGGCGCGCACCATGCGCAGGCTGGGCGACCAGCGCTGAAAGACCGTGCCCGGACCGTAAGGGCCGACCACCTCGTTGTTGCCCATGTAAACCACAAAGAGGTCCGGCTCGCGGGCGGCGCAGTCGCGGGCAATTTCCCTCACCACGTGCGAGTTGATCGCGGTCATCGCCGCGTTGACCACCTCGAAGCGCGTGTCCGGATATTGTTCGCGCAGCATCACTTCCAGGATCCGGCCAAAACTGAACGCGGCATCGGGGGTGCCCATGGCGGCCGAACTGCCGAGCACGAAAATGCGGATCGTGCCGGCGGGCTTGGCCGTGAGCACGCTGCGCTGCGGCGTGCGGGCCAGCGAGCGCGGGAAAAACCTCCAACCGAACCGGTGGTTGCTGATGAATTCCCCCTTGGCATCCGTGCCGAGGAAAAAGCCGGTGGGATAGCCATAGCCCGCGACCCGCAAGCCACCTTCCAGCAAGCCGAAAAACACCAACGGCGCCACCATGAGCAGCGCCAACCGCAGCAACCAGCCACGCCAACCGGTGAATCGCCCGGCCCGGCCAACGGTGGGATCGCCCGGCAGGTCGGCCACCCCGGGCGCGAGAACCGGCGTCTGGGATGCCTCACTTTCCGTCGCGGCGGCCACGACGCCACGAGGCTCCCCGGCGCGGGCTTGCGGGTCGCGGGGTGTCGCGCGGTGTTTTTTGTTAGATTTCCATCCCATCCGGTGATGCCCCAAGGGCGGGTTGGACGCACGATAGCAGTCTGTGGGGTTTTGCCAAGGCCAGGATTGGGATGGGCCAAATCCATTCCGGATGGATTCCAAGTTGCACATGGCGGCGGGTTGTGGCAAGCTCGGCGCATGCCATCCGTACAAGGGCAAACGTTGCTAGTGACCGGTGCTTCCAGTGGCATCGGACGGGCCTTATGTGAACTCCTTGTTGACCGGGGCGCGAATGTGCTTGGCGTCACCCGGCGGCCGGCCGCATTGTCCGAGGATGTGTCGCCGATAGTGGCGGACTTGACGCAACGCGAGGACATCTCGGCGATCTTCCATGGCTTGGGCAAAATCGACGGGCTGGTCAACTGCGCGGGCGTCGCCTATCTCTCGCGCATCATCGATGGCAACCCGACCGATTGGGAGGAAATGTGGCGGGTCAACGTGATGGCCCTCACGCTGTGTTGCCAGCTCTCGCTCAAACATTTTCCGGTCAATGGCGGGCGCATCGTCAACCTGTGCTCGATGAGCGGCCACCGGGTGCCGCCGAGCGGCGGGTTCTATGCGCCGAGCAAATTTGCCGTGCGTGCCATCACTGATGCGTTGCGCTCGGAACTCAAGGCGGCCGGGCTGCCGATCCAAGTGGCCTGCGTCTCGCCGGGCTATGTGGACACCCCGATGCTCGACCAATACTTCCGCGGCCGCGAGGAAACCCTCAGCCAGACGCGCGCCGCGATGAAAATGTTAGACCCGGAGGATGTGGCGTGGGCGATTCTGGGGATTCTGGAAGCGCCCGAACACGTCGAAATTGGCGACATCCTCATGCGCAGCGGCGCGCAGCGGATGTGAGGCCGATGCCATCCCGCCATGCCGATGGAGTCCATGCGCTGCTTGTCCCGATGGGTGTTGCTAGGTCTGTGTGCATTGCAGGCGTCGTGCATTGACGGGCGCGAAGAGTATTGGCTGGCGGCCAACGGCAGCGGCAGGGCGGAAATCCATTACGCCATCCCCGCCGTCATCGCCAGAAGCTGCGGGGGCGAGGCGGGCATCTCAAAAATGTTGGATAAGTTTGTGCGGGAGACGCCCACCCTGACAAACGCAAGCCACCAGGTCACCTGCCACGCGGACCGCATGGTGGTGGATTTCAACGCCTCGTTTCAATCCGTGCTCGAGCTCATCGCCGCGCTGCGAGGTGACTCGGCGTTGTCAGCAGGCAATTGCAAGCTTGCGGTGGAACCGTTGATCGGGCAATTCGAGATCCGCCAGAGTGGCTCCACGGTGGAGGTGACGCGCACGGTGTCGCCATCCAAGGCGCTGCCGGGATTTTTTTTGATGCCCGCAGCGCAGTTTGATGGGAAGCGTTTGGTTTATATCCTGCATTTGCCGGTGGGGGCCGTGGCGTCCAACGCGACGCGCACGGCGGATAGCGGGCGCACGTTGATCTGGGACCAGACATTGCAAGAGGGCCTGAAGCACAACGTGGTCATTCACTTCAAGGCGGTCCTGCCGCTGCCGTGGGGGAAAATCGCCGGCGTCACCGTGACGCTGGGTTGGCTCGGATGGCTGGGACTGCGTGCGTACCGCAGGCGCAGTGTGATCCCGAACCCTGGAGTTTGATCTGCAATATCGGTTAGATTGGGCATGCCCCCCTGCGGCGAAAGCCCGCACCGCAGCCTGTTACTTGATTTCCATGCCGCTCTTGGGCCAGACCCAGCGCACCACCTTGCAGTCCTGGAGGAGGGCTTTGGCTTCGATGGTCTTTTCGCCGAAAATCGTTTCCGCCTTGTAGCGGATGATGCCGGTTTGATAGGTCGAGCCATCGATCACTTCGTCCGCCTCCGCTTTCCAGCCCAGCACTTGCTCGAAGGTGAACTCCTTGACGCCCCCGCCGCGGATGTGGGCCTTCATCACTTCCACCGTGTCGCCCGTGGCCGCAGGTGAGCTGGCGGCCGGTGCCGCAGGTTGCGGGCTTGGCCCGGCGGCAGAAGGCGCAGCCGGGGGTGTGGCGGCGGGGTCCGCAACAGCGGCGGGGTCCGGCGTGGCCGCGGGTTGGGTGGCGGCGCCTGGATCGGTGACGGGAGCGGCCGGCGCGGGTGGAATGGCCGCAAGTTGTTCCATCAGGTCGGTGCCGCTGATGGGCACCCGGCCCTCAAACGGGCTGGTGCCCGGGCTGACAACCACTTGATCGCCTTCTATGCGCACGAGCTTGAGCCGGCTGCCGGCATCCACTTTCAACTTCAGGCCGGAGGCATCGGCGACTTCCGTGGCGACATTGAGGGTGACTTGCGACGGCAGTTGGGACGGCGTAAGTTGGCTCAAGTCGATGACGGGGGCCGGGGTGGCGGGAGGTGCGAGCGCTTGCGGGGTGGGTGCGGGTGCCACCGACTGGGTGGTGGTGGCGGGGGCGGGCGGAGCCGCGGCGCTCAGGCCGGTGAGTTGCGAGCGCATGGCAGGATAGCTTACGATACCCGCCACAAACGCAAGGATCGCGATACCGCCGACTAGGATGAGCCATTTGATTTGGATGAGTTTCATACGAGTCTTGGTTCCTGCGGATTGTGTGGAAATATTCAAACAGGGGCAGCGGGCTCCTGTCAACCGGTAAATGGCGGGGCTTGCCGGGCACATCTGACAAAATTCGCTCACTTCATGCCTGCGCGCCGCGACCATCCACGCCCCCGATCGGACGTGGGATTGTCGCGGCGGATGATGGATGACCGGGGTTTTCTAACAAGCCAGGGTGCCGCTCCAGCCGCAGTGGGATCCCCCCCGCGATTCACGTGACTTCCTAAGCGGTTGCCGCGCTTAATTTCAGTGCGCGGGGTCCTCATCGACGGTTTCGTCGCGCTGATAGATCGGGAGTTGGCGCCACGGCACAGTGAAGGCCAGCACCATCATGGCGGTGCCATAGATGCGGCCGGCTTCCTGGCTTTCCCATGAGCCGTCGGGCGCTTGCTTGGGCAGATAGGTGGCATACATCCAGTTGGCGTATTCCTGCCAGTGGCGGCCGCCGATTTGGAACATGGCCTGGGCATTGTAATAATTGCCATAGAAGGCGAACTGACCGCCGCTGAGTTCGCGGAAATGGCGCAGCAACCAATCGGCGGCGCGCTTGGTGCGATCGGTGCCATGTTCGCCGCAAAGTTCGAGGCAGAGCAGGCCCATGCCGGTTAGAGTGAGCGCCTTGTCATCCTGGCCGGTGTAACCGAAGCAGCCGTCCTTTTCCTTCTGATGGCGGTGGAGATAATCGATGGCAGCGAGGATCGCCTCGTCGGGGATGGCGGCGCCGTTGAGCTTGGCGGAGCGCAACGCCATGAGGGCCCAGCCGGAGCAGGAGGTGTCCGAATCGTTGGCCCCGGGATGATAGCGCCAACCGCCGCGGTTGTTGGCATCCTTCTTGACGGCCTGGGCGCGCAGGATGAGGGCGAGCGCCTTGGGCAACGCGGCGGAGATGCGGCGTTGGCGGTCCGGATCAACCATGCCGCTGGCTTCTGATAGAAACAAGGTGGCGATGTTGTGGGCATACATCGGCCCACTGCCGCCGCTGCCCTTTTCAAACAAGCCCTCCGGTTTCTGGCTGGCGAGGATGAAGTCGATGCAGCGGTTGAGCGCGGTGGTGTAGGGCCCCTCGGTGGGCAGGTGGCCCTTGGACAAAAATGCCATGCCGACGAGGGCCGGCACGCCGACCGAGTCGCCGTAGGCCCCCTCGAAGGAGCCATTGGGTTTTTGGACGCGTTGCAAATAGGAGAGGGCGTTTTCGACCGCCGGGTCGGCTTTGGCCCGCCACTGGGCGAAGACCGGATCGAGTGCGGGCTGTTGGGCGCGCGCCGGAGGGGTGAGGAGCAGGGGGATGATGAAAAGGGTGAGCGCGAACGCCTGTCTAACATATTTCATGCGGGGAAACACTCGCGCTTTCAGGGTGCTGAATTGCACGGAAGAGTGTTCGGCAAGATGCCGAACACAGCCGGCGGGACGCCGGCGCTCCCCAACATCAGTCACACAGGCGCTGGGGAAAGTCGGCTTCATCGTGGGCTGCCTTTGGAGATTTGTTCGAAGTAACGCCGGACGAGGTCGCGGTATTCCTCCGGCAGGGCGATGACGGACGAACCCCCGACTTCGGCTCTGAGCGAGGTCTTGATCTTTTCCCAATCCGCTACGGATATACCGAGCTTGGCCAACTCCGGTGGCACGCCAGGTGCCCCCTGCGCCGTGCGCAACGAGGCGTCCGGATTGGTGCCGGGTTGGCCGGGTTGACCGGGTTGACCGGGTTGGCCCGGTTGGCCGGGTTGGCCGGGTTGGCCGGGTTGGCCGGGTTGGCCGGGTTGGCCGG
>JBAXPF010000193.1:0-8053 GCA_037132955.1 Verrucomicrobiota bacterium
CATGACGCCATCGCCGATGGCATGCCCCTGGATGCCGAGAAACTCCGCAAGGCCCTCGATGATCCGGATGCATGGGCGCAGGAATACGAGTGTGAGCCGATGGATTCATCCACCGTCCTGCTCCCCTATGATCTCATCGCCACTTGCGAGAGTTCGGAGGCCACCCGCATGGTTGCCCCTGAGTTCTGGTTCGGCACCCAGCAGTCCCCGCTTTTCATGGGCATCGACTTCGCCCGCAAGGTGGATCTCTCCGTCGCCTGGACGGATGAATTGTTGGGAGACGTCGCCCAAGCCCGTGAGGTGCTGGAAATGAAGGCCATGAGCACGCCGGATCAGATTGATCTCTTGCGGCCCCGCATTGCCAAGGTTCAGCGCGTTGCCCTGGACTACACCGGCCCGGGCGTCGGCATGGGCGATTACCTGGTCAAGGAGTTCGGCGAGTGGAATCCCTCCCGCCACCTCTTCGGCAAGATCGAGCTCGTCACCTTCTCCCAGAATACCAAGGTCGATCTCTTCAGCAAGTTGCGCATGGCCTTTGAGGCCAAACGTTGCCGCGTCCCGGTCGACCGCGTCATCCGCGAGGATCTGCATTCCGTCTGCCGCTTCACCTCTAACAACGGCGGAATTTCCTACCGCGCCCCGCACTCCGCCGATGGCCATGCCGATAGATGCACTGCCAAGGCGCTCGCCACCCGCGCCGCCACCCGCAATGGTGGCCAGGGCGGCTATCAAGCCATCGAATCCATGCGCCCGGAATACCGGAGGAAAGGAGCCGGACTATGAGCCTCTCCACAAAACGCTCCAGGATCGATTCTGAGCGGGGGGCGTCCCCGCCCGCCTCCATCGTCCGCCTCCGGCCTTACGATCAGTTTGCAGGATTTTGCAGTGCCTTCACAGCTCTGCCAGCCAATTCGCGAGGCGAGACCATCCCCCCATGCCATCCACCCCCACCATTTTAGGTCCAGACGGCCGCCCGGTGAATGCCGAGCGCGTAAAGCTCGAAAAGCAATCCCGCTTCAATCCGCTGCGCGGTTGGACACCCGATGTCCTGGTCCGTCAGTTGGAGGCATACAGCCGCGGCGAGATCGCCGGGCTCGCCTGGGTCATGGAATGGTTGGAGAAGCATGACGACATCATCTCCTGTGTCGCCCCCAAGGCCAAGGCCGCCGTCTCGCGCTGGGGCTATGACATCCTGCCCAAGGATGAAATCACCCCCGAGCAAAAGCAGCAGGCACAGGACCAGCAGGCCGTGCTGCAGCAGTTCTATCAGGATCTGCAAACCTCCGATGCCGTCGAGCTGGAGGAAGCCGGAGGCATGCGCCTCCTCGTCCAACAAATCATGGACGGCTATGGCAAGGGGTACGCCGCCCATCACATCATCTGGAAGCCCACGCGTGGCGGCCTCTCTGCCGAGCTCGTCAAGGTGCCCACCTGGTTCTTCGAGGCCACCACCGGCCGTCTCCGCTTCCTTACCAGCCCCTATGCCCAGCGCGGCGTGGATCTGGACACCCTTGGCGGCCGCGATGCATGGCTCATCTCCCGCGGCCGCGGCGTCATGCTCGCCGGCGTCCTCGCCCGCATGTTCAAGCAGATCCCGTTGCAAGACTGGCTCACCTATTGCGACCGCCACGGCATGCCCGCCTTCCTCGGCAAGACCGCCGCCACCCAGGGCAGCACCGGCTGGAACGAGATGGTCACCGCCGTCTCCAGCATCGGCAGCGAGTTCGGCGCCGTCATCAATTCCGGTGATGAAATCGCCGTCCTCAATCTCGCCACCCAGGGAGAGGTCCCCTACGAAAAGCTCATCGACCGCATGGATCGCGCCCAGGTCATGCTCTGGCGCGGCGGCGACCTCTCCACCATTTCCCGTGCCTCCGGCGTCGGCTCCAATCCCCAACAGGAAGATTCTGATGAGCTCGATGCCGATAATGCCGCATGGGTTTCGGAAACCCTCAACCGTGGCCTGACATCCCGCGTCATCGCCTGGCACTTCGGCAGATCCGCCCCCGTCCTCTGCCAGCTCAAGCTCCGCACCAAGACCCGCGACAATCTCACCCAGGAACTCACCACTGTAAAAGATGCCAAGCTCATGGGCGTGCGCATCTCCAAATCCTGGTTCACCAACAAATTCGGCATCGTTGAAGCCGACGCCGAAGAACTCGCCCTCGGCGAATCCTCCACGCCTTCCATAAGTCCCATCCCTCCCATCAGTCCCATAAGTCCCATCCCTCCCGCTCCCACCACCGCCGCCAATTCCTCCCCTTCCGCCTTTCGCGCCTGGGTGGCGGCCGCCACCGCGCCAGCCGCCACCTCGGTCTTGGATCGTCTTGCAGCCTCCGCGCAGGACTCAGGCATGACTGATGCAGAGTTCCTGCAAGTCGCCCAATCCGCCATCGATGCCCTCCAATCCATCGACCCCGCCGCCGCCTCCGATCTCGCCTCCTCCCTCGAAGCCGCCATGGGCACCGCCACTCTAACCGCCGCCAAGCAAGCATTCCCCTCTTCCTCTTCCCAGTGACCAATGACCAGTGACCATTGACCTCCCATGAAACGCTTCACCACCGCCATCAACACCGCCGCCCGCGCCATCAACGCCGTCTCCGGTGTCTTCCAGGAACTCACCCTGCCCGAGGGCGAGACCACGCTTCGCTATCGCCTCAGCCCCTACGGTGTCTTTCCCGTCGATGATGTGAAGGGCAATCTCATCTATCAAGTCGTGGACCGCCAGTCAGCGGAAACCATGGCCATCAACTTCGGCAGCCTCACTTCCAAGCTCGCCACCTTCTTCCGTGGCATCCCTATTTACGAGGGCCACCCCGATGATCCCGACTGGGCCGCCGCCAATCCCGGTCACCGCGCCTCCGCCGTCGGACGCATCAAGTCAATCGAGCCCGGTGACGACGGAATCTATGTCACCAGCGTCATCAACAGCGATGGCAAGTCCCTGCTCTCCGGCGATGCCCCCAAGTATTCCGGCCACTCCCCACACTGGCGCCTCGCCCCCGTTCCCGGCAAGCCGGACCACTTCACCCCCGTGCTCCTCTGGTCCGACGGTCTCACCAACACCCCCAACATCCTTCAAAACACCATCGCCCTCAACTCCCTCCAGGGCGTCGAGATCGAAATTGAAACACAATCTCCTGATGCCGCGGCAAGTGCCGACGGCGACGGCGAACCCAACACCGACGAAACCATGAAACTAACAGCAGAAGCGCTCGCCGCACTCGGGTTCGCCCCCGACGCCACCCCGAGCCCCGATGAAATCAGCTCAGCGATTGTCCAATTGCTCAGCGCCAAAGCCACCTCCGAAGCCGACAAGGCCACTGCGGAGGGCGCCACCACCGCCGCTAACAGCCGCCACACCGCGCTCCAAACCGAGTTCGACGCCATCCGCAGCCAGGCTGTGGACACCGTCATCGGCGAGGCCATCGCCACCGGCCGCATCACGGAAGCGGACAAGCCCGCCTGGACCACGGCGCTCAACACCTCATTCGTGACCGAGGCTAACAAGCTCAAGTCCCTCATGCCGGTGCTCAACACCGCCTCCAAGGTGCCGGATCTCGGCAACCGTCGCGAGGGCCTCTGCATCGATGCTGCCAATGCCGCCTCCCGCATCACCGAGGGTGTGCGCGCATTCGCCGCTGAGAAGTCCATCGACATCACCAACGAGGCCGGTTGGACCCGCGCCTTCAACGAGTGCAAGGCCTCCAAGCCCGAACTCTTCAAGTAACTGCGGCTTCCAGCCGTCTTCCCCTCCACTGACAACCAACATTCCACAACTCCACCACTCCAACACTCCACCTCTCCAACCAACCAACACCATGAAACATAAAATGCATCCCATCCTGGCCTTCGCCATCGCCCTCATCCTCGCCCCCATGTTGGGCGTAGCCCGCGCATTCTTCCCTGATGGGGTCGATGCGATCAATATCGCCGGCAGTCATGCCGGGGGCCTCGTCACCCGCATCACGGAGGTCGCCTTCGACACTCCCTATCTGCTCTGTCGCAAAGGCACGGCCGCGCGCCAGATCCTTCTGGGTACGGCTACGGCCCGCCCGATCGGCAGCGTCGCGGATGCGGCCCTCGTCACCACTGATATTGGCGTCCGCTGTCTCGGCGGGCCTGAGACGCAGCTCTTGATTGCCGATGGCGTCATCTCCGTGGATGCACCGGTCTACACTGCCGCCTCAGGCAAGGTCAGCGCCACCGCAGCCTCCGGCTCCTACCAAGTCGGTACGGCTCTAACCGCAACCACCGCAGACGGCCAGGAAATCGAGGTTCTCACCTGCATCCCCATGCCCGTCTCCACGCCGGCCGTGGTTGTCAATGCCGCCGGTGCCACCGTCTCCGCCCTCCAGGCCACTGAGGGCGTCGTGCTCAGCAATGCCGGGGCCTCCGGCGATGCCACCTTCGCCCTGCCCGCCGCTGTGGTTGGTATGCGCGTCACTGGTATCGTGGAGGCAGCTCAGAAGCTCATCCTGGATCCCAATGGCACTGAGACCATTGCCCTGCCTTCCTCCGGCGTCCAAGGCGCGGCCGGCAAGCACCTCTGGGCCGATGCCGTCGGTGAAAACGTCGAGCTCGTCTGCCTCACCACCGGCACCTGGGACGTCATCAACTACACCGGCACCTGGACCGCCGAAAGCTAAACATCACCGTCAATGGTCAAAGGTCATTGGATAGACAACGAACTTCAACTTCTTCCTCTTCCCCAATGACCAATGACCAGTGACCAATGACCTCCCCCAATTGTTCTAACTGATAACCGATAACCGATAACTCACAACTGCAACTCCACCATGAAACCGAACTACTCCAATATCATCCTCGCCCTCACGGGTGCCACCAGCCTCTCCGGCATGCCGGAACTCGGCTGCATCACCGTCGCCAATTCCACGCAAAACTACGCCGGTTCCCTGGCGCAGGATGTGCAGGGATTGCTGGCCGGCATGCCCACCACCGATTAGGAATCCCGCCTCAACGACCTGTTCCCCGGTCTTCAAACCAATGACTTCTTCCAATTCGCCAAGGCGGACGATGAAGCATTCCTCACGGAAGCCGACGATAGCGACATCCGCGGCGTGGGCGCCGCCTTCAAGCGCGTGGAATACCGTGGCACCGCCGCCACTGCCGCCACCGCCCAGAAGGGCCTCACCATGCGCGTCGATCACAAGACGTTGCCCAAGGTCAATGGCGTGGTCATCCCGGGCTGGGAAAACCGCTATGCCGCCGCCCTCAAGGCGCGCCTCGTCCGGGCAGACATCGTCCGCGGCATCGCCGTGGTTCACGGTGCATCCACCGATCTGGCCGTTACGTTCAGCGCCGCCACCAATCCGGATGGCCTGTTGCGCGCCATGGTTCAGACCGGCCGCACTGCCACCGGCATGATCCAGACCCATTGCGTCCTGGGCAATGCCGCCTGGCAATCCCGCCAGGACAGCTACGAGAATGCCGCCCGCGTCAACCATGCCATGGCCAACCATGCCGGTTACACGCTGGAGGAACTCGCCCGCTACCTCGGCGTCAAGAAGGTCATCGTCGAGGACGGCATGAAGCAAACCACCAAGGGTGCGGCCAAGGCCGACCGCCTCGCGCTACTCGCCTACTCCTACTCCGCGCTGGAAAGCCCGATCATGGACGATCCATCCAACATCAAGCGCGCATGGAGTCCCGTCACCGGCGGTGGCGAGTGGGCCGTGGCCATTCAGGAGCACGCTGTCTTCACGGACATCACCGTCTGGCATGAGTCCCTGATCTTCGCCCCCATCACCACCGGCATCCGCCGCGTCACCATCACGCATACCGCGTAACCGTTAGGACTCCGGTCCGTGCGGCGGGTGGGTTTTTCTGGCAGGCTTGTCCCACCCGCCGCATCACCGGGATTCTAACTCTTCTCTAATTTCAGCTTTCAGCTTTCCACTTTCAACTTTTCCACCCCCATGCTCTGGATCACCCTCACTGAAGACGACATCCTCTCCGGGATGACCCAGCGCGAGCGCGATGACTTCGCCAAGACCTCATCCGCCTCAACCGTTCCGGACCGGCTCCTGCCCATTCTATCCGATCTCATTGCCGAGATCCGCGGCTACATCGTCACCTGGGCGCCCAACACCATCTCTGCGGATACCACACTCATTCCGCCATCATTCAAGGCCAAGGCCGTCGCCCTCGCCCGTTGGCGCATGCTCGCCTCCATTCCTGGCTATCAACCGGGAGAAGCTCGCAAACTCGAATACGAAAAGGCGGATGCCTTCTTCCTATCCGTCGCCAAGGGTGCCATCCGCCCCGAGCCGGCCGATGACGCAGTCACCACCGCCGTCCCCACCGAGAAACCCTCCCGCGTCGAGATCGTCTCCGCCCCAGGCTCCCGCACCGGCCGCGCCCGCATGGACGGAATCTAACCAGTAGCTGCTGCTTCCAGCAGCAGTCTTCATCTTCATCTTCCCAATGACCAGTGACCAGTGACATCTTCCCAATGACCAGTGACCAGTGACCATGCTTTCCTCCTCCACAGACCAGCCGCTCGCCGAGGCGGTCGCATCCCTGGACCAGCGCACCCCGCTGGGCAGTGCGATGAATTCCCGTGAGTGGGAGCGTGTCCCGGCGGCGTTGCGCATGCGGGCCTTGTTTTCCGCCACCATGGAGGATGAGCGCGTCCTTCAGGACATCAAGACCCGTCTGGCCTCCCGTCTCGCCCTGGTCAAGCCGGAGGGTGGATCCCACATGGATCGCGGCCTCTTCATCGAAGAGATGCGCAAGGAACTCACGGCGGCCGGCTACAAGCGCGGCGGTGTCAAGCGCGGCTCCCTGCGGGACATGAAAAGCTCCGCCCGTCTCGGCCTCATCTGGGACATGAATCTTGCGCAAGCCCAGGGCTTTGCCAAGTGGAAGGCCGGCATGGATCCGGACATGCTCGCCGCCGCTCCTGCCCAGGAACTCATCCGCATCAAGCCGCGCCGCGAAATCCGCGATTGGCCGCTAGTCTGGGCCGAGCATGGCGGCACCTTCCATGGCGAGCCGGGTACCGACTACCCCTATGCCCCCGGCCGCATGGTAGCTGTGAAGACATCTCCCATCTTGCGCCATATCTCCCGCTTCGGCACTCCGTGGCCACCGTTCGACTGGGGCAGCGGCATGGGCCTCAAAACCATCCTCCGTGCCGAGGCCGAGCGTCTCCGGCTCATCTCCCCGGAGGACATCATCCAGCCCTTGGACATCCCATTCAATGACAGCCTTCAGGCCAGTCTGGAGGGCCTTCCCGAGGACCGCCGCCGCGTCATCCTCAAATCCTTGTTGGGAGACGTCGAGATCGCCGGCGATGTCATCCGCCTCCTGCCCGCCCCCGCGCCGGTCCAATTCGTCCTTCCGGCCATTGCTCCGCAGGCGCTTTCCGTCGCCCAATCTTTGTCTGCCGATGCCACTGCACGGGTCCTGCAAGCCGCCCGCAGGACTGTTGCCTACCAACGCCTGGCCGCCACCGCAGGCGACTTCGGCCAGACCGTGGACGATGCGGAAACCGTCGCCCGCGCCGTCTCCCAATATCTCGCGCCTGCCGCCGCCAATGCCAGCCGCATCTCTGACATGCGCGATGCCGCCTGGTCACCGGCAGACTTCGCCGAGATCCAAGCCATCCTTTCCTCCGTCCTGGCATGACATCCATCACCATCACCTCCAATGCTGCCGATACGGGTGCCTTCCTGGTCAAGGTCAACGGGCTCCTCCGTGGCGGCCGCCGCGCCCTCAATGCCGCGCTCGCCGCCCGCCTGGAGGCCGATCTCCACACCCACTTCCGCGCCCGCAATACCGAGCCCAACAAGATGGGCGCTTCCAAGACCCATTACTGGCAGGACATTTCCAATGCCACCGCCGTCACATCCATCACCGCGTCCGGTGCCGTCGTCTCCATCGCCGATGTCCGCTTCCGCATCCAGCTTTTCGGCGGCACCATCAAGCCCACCGGTGGCCGCAAGTTCCTAACCATTCCGCTCATCGCGGAGGCCCGCGCGCACCGCGTCGCCGACTACGAAAAAACCACCGGCCGCAAGCTCTTCCG
>JBAXPF010000194.1:0-8039 GCA_037132955.1 Verrucomicrobiota bacterium
ACCTGCCAAATGAAACCGCCATGTTCCTCAGCGGCTACGGCATGCGGTTGAGCCCCGCGTTCCTTGGCAATTGGGTCACCAAACTCATGAAAAAGGCGGAGGTCAAGATCCATGGCTCGTGCCATCTGCTTAGACATTGTTGTGCCACCTCGATGCATTTGGGGGGCGCTGACATCCGCTATGTTCAAGAAATGTTGGGGCATGCAAGGCTCGAAACCACCCAAATCTACACCCACGTCAACATCCAGGCACTGGCAGAGGTCCACGCCCGCTGCCATCCGCATGGAAGGCTGCCAGCAGACTCCAGCGCAGACGGCAGCGATAACTCTAACGGATCTATCACGGAGCCTGAAAGGCACCCCGCCCCGCCTGCTTCCGGAATTTCAAAGGAACTTTCCTCTTGCACCGTGCATATCGATGGGCTATCGACCGTTCCAGCGATGACCGCCGTCATGTCACACCCTGCGCCGACCCTTGGACCGCCCGATTTGGGCAGTCCGCCCCCCGGTGATGACGATCCTCCAGCCAGAATCGGCACGCGGAGGCGCCCGACCCGCCCTAGGTCGCCGGGACCTCGGAAATCGGGTAACACATTGGATAGCAAAGAGTTAGCTAACAATCGGACATCTGGCAAAACCATGCATGTGGCTTGCTACGGGTACAGATATATGGACCCGCTGACCGGTCGCTGGATGAGCAAGGATCCTATAGGAGAAGAGGGCGGGGTGAACCTCTATGGGTTTGTCTCAAATGACGGGGTGGATAGGTGGGATTTGTTGGGCCAATACACGGCCGCAGAGGTCACGAGTAAAATGAGGGAGAAGTATGGTGCAAAGGTTGAATTTGCCCTACATCAGTTTGAGGCATATGGTCATACCTTCTCTGTCGAAGATCTATGGTTCCGAAATTTTGATGGAGGATACCGATTCGCAAAGGTCGACTGTGGAGCTTCTTCGACTGATCAGGCCGCAGACTGGGGCATGGATGCATTGCGTGAGTGGGCTAAAGCGGGAAGTGCGGTTGGGGTTGACGAATACTTTGTTTCTATTTCGCGCAAGTGGGCGCAGTGGGGTGATTCAGCGAATGATACTGGCGCAGTGCTGGGATCGGTTCTCGACTGGCTCCACTTGTTTTCCGGTGAGACATCACGCAGCACCAAGGGTGGGATGTATTACAGGGACCGTGTTCCGTCATTGTATCTGCGTGTCTTCACAAATAGCAGGAGTATTGCAGATGTTGCATGGGACGGGCGCGCGGTAGCTGCAGTTCCAATTACCGGCGTCCCTGGCCCTGCGGGACTTCACTCTGACTATTGGGATGGGGTCGATAACAGAAGTGATCAGACCCATCATTTTGCGGTATATTTCGCATTTCAATTTATGACATACTGGGGAACCGATTTCGTAAACGATCATTTTGCGGGTGATGCAGGCAACGTAGGCGATAGACGACTCTCGCGTCGAGCTACCAAGTGGCATCTTCGCTACATGAGGCAGCCGGATTACTACGGGAAACAAATTGAAGCTGATCTGAAGTCCCCTTATTCAGAATAGTATAAATAAATGAAACATATTTGGTATATAGCAGTTGGGTTATTGGTTATCTTGAGTGGTCTATTTGGATATTCACTTAGGTTGATTTCTGCACCACCTATGAAGGAAGAAGTTCGGAAACGCGTTAGTTTTGCAAGGGAATCGAACGAATATGATGTCGTAGTGACAAGGGCGACTAGACGAGGGAAGACGTGGTATTATTTCGAATTCTGCCAGGCTGCCTGTGATGTGCCGGTTTCTGGTCAAGCGTATATTATTAGCACTGATAGTTTGGCTTTGACCGACTTCAGCGTGGATTTTCGAGAAGATGTTGCTGCAGTTAGCTTTAATGCATCAGGACTATGGCCACACGGTTCAGAATCGCGGCTGGTTGGACGGGTTAGAAATGGAGTGCAAAGATGGGCAGGAAACTTTCCCGGTTCCAACGAGAAGTGACGTTCTCCGTGTTAAAGGCCGAATTATTATCGAGTCGTTTTGACGGTAAGCACTTAATGCGTGGACAGGGATGCCGCTGGCCGGGTTTGCATAGATAGACGGGTGTGTATGTTATCTATGCGTCGGCACATCAGCTCAGACAGGCCGTGGCTTCAACAAGCGTCCTAAATTCGTCCCCCTGCCGCTGGACCTTCGGGAGTTTTGTTAGGCTACTTCCTGCTCATTGGCTTGCAGGGCGGCGGCGAAGCGCGCCGGGGTCAACTCGGCGGCTTGTTCCGGGGTGGCATTGTGCGGCAGGCGCTTGATCACCTCGGTCAGATACATTTCGGGATCCAGGCCATGTACCCGGCAGTTGGCCAGCAGCGTGTAGAACAAGGCGTTGTTGGATCCGGCCTCCAGGCTGCCGAATAACTGTAAGCCGGGTCCATAGCGCCGTATGAAGATTCTAGCGGTCCTCTGTCATAGGCGTCATAGTTTGCCGATCTATGACAGCTATAAATGAATCCATAATGAAGACCGGTGTGGTCCAGGCGTTGCGGATGATTGTCGGTGAGGCGGCACCCGCAGGCGGGCCACCGCTTCCCTCCAGGGGTATCTTGGTAGAGTCGGACCTGACCCACCGGATGAAACGCTGCAAATTCCGGCCACAGACAAATAGTCGAAAAGACTGTTGCGTAGCCGTACACCTCACTTCCCGCTTGTCCCCGCCCAGCCGCCCTGCTATCAGACAGCCAAGCAATGACAACCGCCCCACCATGGCCGACCGCCGCCATCCTTCCGGTGTCCAAAAGGCGTCGTGAAGCGGGCCGAATCTGGGGCAATGCGCCCGTCCGCGGCGACTCCAGCGCCGATTTAGGGTCGATTCGACGTCCGACCCGACCCAGGTCGCCGGGACCCGGAAATTCGGGTATCACGTTGGATAGCAAAGAGTTAGCTAACAATTGCTCGGGGGCCAAACCCATGCATATGGCTTGCTACGGGTACAGATATATGGACCCGCTGACGGGCCGTTGGATCAGCAAGGATCCAATTGGGGAAAGGGGTGGACGGAATTTGTATGGGTTCGTCAATAACAACGGTATCTACTCTATCGATTCTTTGGGCCTAGAAGAAGGCACATTTGATGGCGGCACGACAACATATAGCGGAAAAGCTCTTGATCGATTGAGTCTTTCAATCACATCGAAAAACGGAAAAATTCCCCCGCTAACCTTGTTTCCAGGTGCCGATGGAAACGTAAGTATTGATGCTGAAACTGTGAAGTTACTGAATCAAATGCAGGAAATGCTCAATAGCCCATTCTTTTCTAGGCTTGTTGGATATGATGTCACCATTGACGCCATATTTGCCGATAAAAATGATCTCCCCAAACACTATTGGAGTCAGAAAGCTAAGAACTCCAGCAAGGGCTTGAAAGGGTTTGATAAGGATTGGCACTTAGATGGCGGGGGAGAGCGTTACCCACTTCAAGCAAACATCGGTGAGACGACTCTCCGCTTGACGGATACGCCAGGCTATCCATTCGGAAAAGTTGGTTTGGCAGCGAATCAGATCCAAATGAACAAGGACGGATCCTGGACGATCAAACCTCCGGATGCCGGAACATTTGGCCAAGTTTTTGACGCATTCGGAAATAGTAATGCAGAAATGACTTGGGATTTTGTATCCACGCTCAAATGCAAAATTGGAGAAGGCATGGTTGAGAAAGGCAGCTGGTCGTGGGGATTTAGTATTGTTTTCGAGAAAGGGAGTGGGAAAGAATTTAAGCCTGTTGTTAAACCACAAACTGCAAAATGGACAAAAAAATAGTCATGACAGCATCCATTGCTGGAGGCCTAGCCGTAATTGGAGCTATCTTATTTTGGTTGAATTCATTTCCTATAAAAACATCTGATTCTACTGCTGATGCATCGCAAGAATGGTGGGTTTCGAGAGAACAGACTTCTAAAGAAGTGGATATCGATGATAGCATTGCGCACGCATTGGAATACAACGAACGTGGAAAGTTCGATGTTGTGCTGTCCCAGAAAGAATGGATACGAAGATATGGTAGCTTGTTGTTGCGCGGTAAGCGTCATACCTGTTGCGGGCCGAATTGATATCGCTTGAGATTCGCAAATTGACATCGTCGCTAATTTCTGGATTTGCCTGCGGCCGTGCCGGTTTGTGCCTTCGGCACAGGAAATGAGGCCGCTGGTAGGGCTCTGCCCGGCACCCGCGACCCCATGGCGTATGGTGGAAGCGGGTAAACCGTAAGCGGGGTTGCTGGACGGATTGTCGCTGCCACCCACGGGCGGATACCACAACCTAACGAAAAATCCGTGGCACCGCTGGAGCACATCGCCGCCGCCGACAACTGTAAGCGCTCAACAGAGCACCTCTGGCATTTTTGTCAGAGGTCTGGCATCTCTGGCATCTATGCTACCTCGACTTCGATAGTCTGCGATGAACTCTCCTGTGCCTTGATCCAGTTGGCGGGCAGCAGGGCTTCGAGTTCTTCGGGCCGGGGTTGTGCATCAGCTTGTGAGCTCACACTTCCCTCTTGTCCCCGCCCATCCCCCGTGCTATCAAACAGCCAAGCAATGACCGCCACCC
The DNA here is from genome assembly GCA_037132955.1 of Verrucomicrobiota bacterium. GTDB lineage: Bacteria > Verrucomicrobiota > Verrucomicrobiia > Verrucomicrobiales > Akkermansiaceae > Luteolibacter. The sequence goes on from JBAXPF010000194.1 coordinate 4,584, forward strand.
CGCCATGGCCGACCGCCGCCACTTTCCCGGTGTCCAAACGGCGTCGTGAAAAGAGCCGAATCCGGGGCAAAGCGACTGTCTGTGGTGGCTCCAATGAGGTTCATCGCGGTCTCCTCAGTTGTGGCCCTGGCGGGTGGCGGTTTTCCGCGCTTGTTCCCAAAATTATCGTAAAATGGCAAAATATGTGTTGACGTATCTCCGTGATGGGTTCAATTTTGCGCGCCGTCCCGACATCCCACATCAACAACATGGATCCACTGCCCACCAAAACACTCGGACAACGCATGCGCGAACTGCGCCAGAATGCCGATTTAGCACTGCGCGACTTGGGCGAAAAGCTGAAAGACCCGGAGACGGGAACGCACGTTTCGGCGGCATTTTTGTCGGACATCGAGAACGGGCGCCGGTTTCCCTCCGATGATCTGATCGGCAAAATCGCCGAGGTGCTTGGTTGCGACGCCGCCGAACTGCGGAAATGTGACCCGCGGGGGCCGGCACGGGAAATCCAGGACCTCGCCGTTATGAACGCCCAATACGCGTTTGCGTTCCGCCGGGCGGTGGATTTCGTCCAAGACAACAAATTGACGCCGGAGGAATTCATTCGCCGCGTCGAAACCGTTCCACCCCCTTCCGAAAACCCCGACCCTCCCTGAATCATGGCTAGCAAACATGGTCCCGGCCCGTTTCTGGAATACTTTTTCATCCCTGAAGCACGAATCCATCGCATCGCCTGCGAGAGCTTGGTTTCGCTGGGCCTCATGCCGGATACTCCAGGTCCGGTGCCGATCGAACGTTATTGTGACAAGCGGTGGGGATTTCCGGAAGACTACGCCCCTCTTCCAAAGGGTGTGCTGGGCAAGGCCAAGTTTTCCGAGGATGGCCTTGTGATGATAGAAATCAACCGGGAGTTGGCCGACAATTCCAGTGAGTTGGGCCTCATCCGGACCCGCTCGACCCTGGCGCACGAGATCGGGCACGGTGAATTGCACTCGGGCAGGTATGCCGATAAGATCCGACACGAACGCCTTCAGGGGGATTTGTTTGAAGCTCCGATGGCCGCAAGAAAAACTATCGCGACAGCCTGCCGCGAGGAGCAGATCTTTCGAGTCAATAGGGACGAATGGTGGGAGATTCAGGCGAACAAATTCATGGCCGCCATTCTCATGCCTAAGCCCCTGCTGCGTCAGGTTTTTGACGAATGCAAGGCCAACGGCATTCCAGGTGACTGGCCGCTGTGGGCACTTGAGTATGATATAGCCGGCACCTTCAAGGTCAGCCAGAAGATGGCGGAAATCGCCGCAAGATCCCTCCGTGAGATGGACGCCAAGGAATGTGCGCAGGCGCAGTTGGCTGCATCGAAGCCGACCAAATAATTTTTTTGCCCCTATCGTTCCCAAAACCTGCATACAACCGCGAATTCTGCCTAAGCCCATGACAATGAATCACAAACAAAGCAGCGATGGTCGTGAGGACCGGATTCGGTCCGGCCTGAAGTGGATTGGATCCCAGGTGCGTGACGTCAGGTTCGGCACAATCCGAGGGGTCCTGATCCGTGACGGTGCGCTCATCAAGGGGCCGCGTTTCCGAGTGACCCGCACCGGGAAACCACGGGGCCGCGGTTCATCCGGCAATCATGACGCCATGGAGGCGGACGATGTCCTGCTCGAAGCCCTGCGCGACCTTCGCCTGGACACCGCCAGTCGGAGGGGCGAGTGGGAGATCAAGTTCAAGGTTCACAAAGGAATTCCGGTGAGCTGGAAGATGGAGGAGTCCGGACGCTCCACTGTCTCTGACACAAACTAAGTCCGAAAAAGCAAATCAACTAACAAAAACTAACAGACCGGCCGCGAAGCGGAGGTCATCGTCGGTATCGCCCATGCGATGCCACGGTGCCTCCGCTTTGCTGCTTTTGATGCTCATGCGTGGTGCTGCGGCCGCCTCGGGATCTAAACCGGTGATGACCCTCCTTTCCCGGCCGGGGAAAGGAACCCCATGGGAAATCATAATGATTATCCGGGCATCGACCCCCGGATCACGCGCATCGTCGCGAAAGAGGCCGAACGAGTCGCCAGGATGTTGGGTCTCTGCAAAACTGGAATTCCAGACATCGAGCAGGATCTGCACATCACCGTGTCATCTGCACTATCAAAGGTGCAGGACATACTCTTTGAGAGGGCGGTCCAACAAATCGTTAGAAACCGGGCTGTTGACATAATCCGCTGGCACCAGCGCGAATGCCGGGCCAGCCGCCGGGAGGCATTTTCAATGAACTCGCCGTGCGCGGACGCTGATGATCCGGACGACGACATGGCGCAGGTGACGGATCTGGAGTCAAATCGTCGGAATTACCACGGCTTGCCCCCGTCGTGGGACAAACATCGTGCCGAAACTGCCGACATTGCGGAAGCCTTGGCAAACCTCCCGGGCGATCTGCGCAAACTAGCGGATGCGCTCGATGCTTCAAACGGCAATCTCATAGAGGCTGCCCAGGCGTTTGGACTGCCTCACAAAAAGGCGCGCATCATGCGGGTTCGTCTGCAACGTGCCATCGGCTGGTTGCGAAACAGGGACATCTGAAAGGCAAATCCACGTTCATTCCAAGCCTGGTGAAGACCTGCCGAATTTTTCTGAAAATTCAGGGGCAAACATTTTCACCCCACGACGCAGAAGGAAGTAGGGCCACCAAGAGATCCACTTTTCAGCGGTCAATTGACACCACCCGGAATACCGAGATGAACACCATCAACAACCAAAGCGGTGCCCTGGCAATCAGCCGGGGCAGAATCACCCGGCCACAGAAGGCCGTCATTTACGGGCCGGAAGGCGTCGGCAAATCGACGCTCGCCAGTCTGACACCATCCCCCGTCTTTCTCGACACGGAAGGCGGCACCCACCACCTCGACGTGATCCGCCTCGACGCGGCTTCGTCCTGGGACGAAATCACGGCGGCCGTCGCCCAACTCGCCAAAGCACAGCATCCGTTCCGCACGCTGGTCATCGACACAGCCGACTGGCTGGAGAAGCGGCTTGCCGAACACCTGTGCCGCAAGGCTAACAAGGACAGCATCGAGGATTTCGGCTACGGCAAGGGCTGGGTCCTGCTGACCGAGGAATTCGCCCGCTTCCTCAACTCGCTCGACACCCTGCTGGCACGAAGCATGAACGTCGTCTTCCTCGCCCACTCGACGGTGAAGAAATTCGAGGCCCCGGACCAGGCGGGCAGTTACGACCGGTTTGAACTGAAACTCAGCAAGCAGGTGGCACCGTTGCTCAAGGAATGGGCCGACGTCGTGCTTTTCGCCAACTACGTCACGCGGATCGCGGAAAAAGACAGCGGCAAAACCCGTGGCGTGGGCGGCAAGGAACGCGTGCTCTACGCCACCCACACGGCGGCGTATGACGCGAAAAACCGCCACGGGCTGCCGGACAAGCTGCCGTTTTCCATCGACGCGCTGG
>JBAXPF010000195.1:0-7974 GCA_037132955.1 Verrucomicrobiota bacterium
GTGTGTCGTCGGTGGCCGCAACCCATTCGGCAAAAGGAATCAAGGTGATCGTGCTATCGGCGGCGACGGTGAGGCGGGTATTCCCTTCATTCACGCCAGGGCGCCTGAGGGTGATCTGATGGGCACCGGGTTTGAGCCCGATGCCACCGGTGACATCCCCCAGCTTGTATCCATCCGGATTGATCACCTCGCCATCAATGAGGAGTTGCAGCTTGTCGCTTCCCTGCGCCACCGTATTGACGAGGCGCACAAACCCGGCGCGTTCCACCGCCGGGTTTTGAGCAGTTAGGGAGGTCAGCGACAAGCCACCGGACATGACAGCAACCCGCAACAAGCCGGTGAGTTTGTTAGAACGTGTTTTCATGGATGACACGGGGTTGGAATTTTGCCGGATCGATGGTGCCCTCGCCGGTGCGCTCGCCAGGATCGGCAAACACGGTGAAGACCTTGCGAACCTCGGCGAGGACTTCCGGCTTGGCATCGGTCCTGGCGGTGGGTGCGATGGCTTGGCCGATGACCCACACGCGGAAGTTGCGCGAGCGGACGGTGGCGGCTTCATGGACGCGGGCGAAGACTTCCTCGGCGGCGGAATCCGTCCACTGGACGCGCGTGTTGTTAGGAATGTGGATGCCCGGCCGATAGCCTTCCGGATTGCCCAAAATGTATTTGCCCTCTGCGTCCTTGACCAATGCGAGTTCTGAAGGGCTGGCAAAGGGCCGCGTGCGAAGGATGGCGTCGGCAAGCCGGTCCGCCTCGATCAGAGGTCCGGCGGACGGGGCGTAAAGCGTGGCCGGAGTGGTTGCCGGAGCCATCACGGGTGCCGGGTCGTGATTGAGAGTGTTAGGGACGCTCGCCAGTGATGGATCCTGTCCCAAGGCGCCGGCGGCCAGCGCGCGCAAGGCATCCCGGGTGGCGGTGTTGACATTCACATGGCCGCGGATCTCCACCACCTTGCCTTCACGCAAGGCACGCTCGGATGAGCGCGCCTGGCCGACATGGAACAGGTCCAGCAGTTGGAGCGCGCGCTTGCCGGGTTGGTCAAACGCCGGGTGTTCCGGGCGGCCGATGCGCAGGGAGTTGCCGCCGCCGTGGTCCGGGCTGGCCGGACTGGCGGGCAGCACATCGGGCCAGGCATAGCGACTGGCCGGCATGAGACCCTTGCGGATGGCGGCCGTATCCTGCGCGGTGTCATAGGTGGGTTGCCAGAGAATGGGGTCGTAGATGCGCCCGAGTTCGGTGGCACTATAAAAGCGACCGGCATTCGAGAGGCGCTGTGGGGCACGGGCCGCGATGGGGTTTTGTGCCCACTGGTATCTGACATCAGTTGGGCACACCGCGTCGTTTTCAGAAATCGGCCAGGTGCCAACGAGTGAGTCATGTCCGCCGTCCGGCCATTCGGAGGGCAGCACACGGCCGTAGGTCTTGGGTTTGCGCGGCGCGTCGGCGTCATAGATGGAGCTGCGGCGGATGTTGCGGCGGTTGGGGCTGGAGTTTTCCGGATAGGCATTTTCGCCGACGGGCTTACTACGCAGATAGTAGGAGATGCGCGGGTCGCCAGGGTTGTCCACTTCCGCGCCGAACGGGCCGAGAGACAGGGCGGCAACGGTGGCTTTGGAAGCGTATCTGGGTTTGGAGAGATCGAATTCGAGACCGCTTTTCTGGCGGATGATGCCTCCGGCGCGGTCCACCTCCTGGCCATTCCACAGTAAGGAAACACCGGCCGCGCCCGCGCTCTCGGTTAGACTGAAATGGTCCGCCACCGAGATGCTGGCGGGACCGACATCGAGAGCGTAGGAGACGGCCGCGAATTCGTAGAACTTGAATTCATTGGCACGCAACGCCACCTGGATTTCAGGCGACCAGAACCGATCATTGATTTTGGTGAGTTGGTGGGTGGCTTTGGCGGGGTTTTCCAGCAACTCCGGAGCATCGAAGCGTTGCGAGCCGGTGCCCGCGCCAATCCCTTCCATGGGCAGCGCCACTTCATAGCTGAGGCGGGTTTGCCCGTTGACGTCTTGTTGGGTCATGTTCCAGAGTTCGGCAAACAATTTGAACTGCCAGGTGAGGATGCGGCGGCCGCCGACTTGCTCTTGCCCCATGTAGTGGAGTTGCAAGACCACCTCGCTGATGAGCGGGAAGCCATCGAGGCCGCGGTGACTGCCGGCCACCTGCGTGGATTGCGTGTCTTCGTCGGCGTAGTCGATGGCGTTGGCGGCGAGGGTTTTCAGATAGTCATCGGGAAAGCTGCCTTTGCGGCTGGCAAAGGCCGGCAGCGCCTTGCGGATCAAGGCGGCCATGGGCTCGACTCCGGCCGGCCCCATGGCGAGCAGGGCGTTGAGGTTGAGCTTGGGTTCGCCAGCTGCGGCGGCGTCAATGCCAGCGGTGAAGGGCACGCGGGGTTGCTCGAAGTAGGGCTGCACCGTGGTTGTTAGGTTTTCCTCCACGGCGCGGGCCTGCGGATGGGTTAGATGGTCGAGCGTGTCGCGGATCAGTGGTGGTTGGATCTCGGCGGCGGCCAGCGTGGAATCCGGGGACAGGAGGGTTGGGCGGTTTTTAACGAGGGTTTTGCCGAGTTCGCCCGGATGTTCGGTGGTGGCTGCGGGATCGACGGCGTGGAGGGCAATGCGATCGAGCGCGGGGGCCTCGGGTGAGGGGTTGAGGCCAGGGGCTGGGAATGGCCACGCGACCCCGGCATGGGTGCCACCGGGACCGTCGATGTTGCCTGCGGTGTTAGGGTCGATTTTCCCCTGGAGATCTTCAACCCAAAACGCATAGCGGGCGACGACTTCATTCTTGGCATTCGCGATGGGCAGCCAGACGATGGAGACCGGGTCGAGATAGGGCAGGGTGTCCAGCTCGACGGATTGGGCGGGCAGGGTGTTGATGAGTGGCTCGACGGCTGGAGGTGTTAGACGTGCGGCATCGGCAGGTGGACCGGAGCTGCTGAAGAGCGGGACATAGCGGAACGTGAAGCCGTTGCCGCCGGACGTGTCCCCCTGCACCAGAAACAGGAAAGGCGCACGCTCGCGGCCGGGTCTAACGGGTTGTTTGAGGGTGGATTGGAGAATGGTGAAAGTGTCATTCGCCGCCTCGACGGTTAGAATGCGATTGACGGCTTCCAGAGCGGCGCGGGCGGCCAGAGCGGCGCGTTGGTGATCGACGTGCGAGCGCGAGGTATTGCGTTCGACGCCGACGACAAGCAGGGCTCCCACCGCCAGAATGAGCAAGGCACAGACAATGATAACCACCGCCGGCAGCACAAAACCCGCGAACCTAACGTGGCTGGAATTGGAGGGTGAAACAGGCATGGTGTTGGATTTCTACAACCCGCGCTCCGAGGGCGTGGCAGGGCTTGTTGACGGGTTGGGATGGCCGAAACGGATGAGGGCGGCGTAGACTTCCAGGCGGGGGTTGGTGGCGGCCTGTGAGGCACTCCCTAACAAGCCTGAGGTGGCGCCGTTGCCATTCCACGCCTCGGCGGTGGCAAGTTTGGAGACGAGGTCGCGGCGGGCAATGACGAGACGCACGGCGACCGCCTCCGGGGCATGGGCAGTGGATTTTTCCCATGCTTGCCAGTGGCCCGAGGAATCGCGGGAAAGCGGGCGGGCCTCGAACGAGAGGATGCCAAAGGCGAGCGGTTCGTCGCGTACGGTGGGGGTAAAGAGGGTGGCGGGGTGGCCATCGTGAAGAGCCGTGAAGGTGGCGTGGCTGTCGCGGAAGCCGCGCATCAGGCAGCGCACGGTCTTGCCGTTGATGAGGAGATCTTTGGTGGCGTAATGGATCGCGCAGAGATCGCCAAGCTGGCCAGCGGCGGATTGGGCGTCGCGGGCTTGAAGGCTGAGGAAACCGAGGCGATCCAGCGGCCAATCGGCCGTGCTTTGCTCAAACACGCCATCCTTGTGAAAGTGTGCGGAATTCAGATCGGCAGTGAGCTGGGCAAGCACGGTGCGGGCTTCCCGTTCGGCGCTCACTCCGCCGCCAATGCCTTCGTAGTGGTCGACGCTGCGCCCGAGCAGCGTGATCGCCAGAATCAGGACCATCATGCCAAGCGCCATTGATAGCAGCAACTCCAGAAGAGTGAAGCCATGCCGGGACTGACGCGCGCAACTCATGGAATCCGGGTGTGAAAATCGAGCTTCTTGCGTTTGGCTGCCGGGGCGGCGGACGGGTATTCGAGTGTTAGACACAAGTGCCGCATGGCACAGGTGCCGGGTGTGGCGGCTTCGCAGCGGATGGAGGCAAGGTAGTGGACGGCTGCGTCGGCAAGCGTCCGTGTGCCTGTTAGGTAGGCCTGGGGTTTGACGCAGCCGAGGGCGCGGCCATCATCGGTGAAAGCCAGGGCGAGGGTTTCACCCGCAGCGGGGAATGGCTGGCCGCGGGTGAGTTTCGGCAAGAACTGCGCCTTGCCCTCATGGGCGGCGTCGATTTCCTGCAGGCAGGCCGGGATGATCGATGTGCAGCGGCTCTCCGCTTGTGCTGCGGCCATGCTTTGCGCGGAGCGGGCCATCACGGCGGAAACCAGTGGCAGGGCAACAGCGAGCACACCCAAAGCCAGCAGCGCCTCTATGAGCGAGGCACCGCGGGCGCTTGTGGGGGCTGTCCCTGGCGTTTTCATCCATCGATGCGATAGGCACGGGCCGTGATCCGGCCGATTTGCAAGGGGTTTTCCGCGATGCAGCGGTTGCTGCCGCGGGTGTTAGGCGCCGGCTGCCCGTTGCGGTAGCCGCCCTCGGCGATGCGCAGGACCAACGGGTCCGACCCGGCGGGCCACAGCAATGCGCCGCGCGGGGTGAAGGCAATGAGGTGAAACCGGCCTTGGACCGGTTGCCTGCCCGTGAAGTAACGGAGCGTGATTTCGGGTTCATCGCGCGGATTGCGGACGTTGTTGACGCTGCCGGGGAGGATAACGGTGCCCCCCGGCAGGCATTGCCAGCGGCGCACGAGCGTTGCATCCAGCGTATTCGGATGGGCGGGCCAAGTATTGATTTTGAAAATCCCGAGGCGGCAGCGCTCATCGTCGAACGGCAGATCCCCGGGTTCGGCGATCGCCAGCACAACGATCGTGCGCGAGGTTATGGCGGTGACGCGGGCCTGATCAATCAGGCCGATACAGGTGTCGGTCGCCGCTCTCCGGGCCTGTGGGCCGGTCTTATCCAGCACCCGGATCCCGGCACCTGTAAGCAAGGCAATCACCGCCATGACGGCAACGATTTCGACGAGCGAAAATGCCGCAGTGCGTGGTCCGCAAGATTTCAGGAACGTCCTCACACGGGTGGGGGTGCAAGATCCGGCCAACCATCCAGCGATGATTGCCAGCGTGAGGAAATCACGCCGGACATCTGTCTGTCAAGAAAGGAATGCTGGAAAAATCAGAGGTCGCCAAAGCTACCCTCGCCGCCACTCGATTTGAGGAAGCGGTAGTAGACCTCCAACATCAGGGTGCAGAGAGAAGTCGTGAAGATATCATTGTTAACAAACGCGCAGCCATTGGGTTTCCATGAGCCATCCGTTTGCTGGTTGTTGAGCAACTGGTCACGGAACAAGGCATTGTAGCGTTTCCAATCCTCACCACCGCTCTGCATCATGGCCTGTGCTTCGTAATAGTGGCCGTAGAGGTTGGCCTTGTTCTTGTAATCGAAGGTTGTGTTGCTGAGCAAATAATTGCCGGCTTTTTTCACCCCGGGATGGTTGCCGCGGTCCCACATTTGGTTGCACAGCATGCCAACCCCGGTGAGGCCGAAGTAGTCACTATTCTTGGAGTCGGGCCCGGCGTAGCCATAACCCCCACCCACATTCTGACAAAAATCGATGTATTTCCATGCCTTGTTCAAACAGGTGGCCCTGCCCCTGAATTTGATTTGGCTGTGGCTGCAGGCTTTCAGTGCCTGGATTTGCCAGCCGACGACGGACATGTCGGTATGGCCGCCGGTGATGGCGTAGGAGTAGGCCCAGCCGCCGTTAACATTCTGGTTGTCGATGATGAACTGGCAGGCTTTTTCGACGACTTCGCGCAAATAGGGCACATCCTGACCGATCTCCTCGCAAAACACCAAGGCTTCTCCCAAGGCGTAGGTGGCGATGCCATGCTCATAAGACCAGGATGGCTTGGTGAAACTATCCGCCAGCTTGCCATCGTTTTTCATGCCGATGTCCACCAGATGGATAATGGCTTTCAAGCACGAGTCACCAAACTCTTCGGAAAGCGGGGTTTCGCAGTGGCCGAAGTAAGCGAGCAGCGCCAAGCCGGTCATGGCCACCCGGCTATCCCCAGCCCATGCACCGTCCGCGCCTTGATTGGCTTTGAGCCATTGTAGTCCCTTGTAGACAGCGTCCTCACAGGCAGGAGTGCCGCCGGTTGCGGCGATGCGCTTGAGTCGTTCATCCTTGTCGCAGCGTTTCTTCATGCTTGGGGGAAGCAGTCCGAAGAGGTGGCCCTTGCCTTTGCCGTTGCCAAAGCCGTTGCCACTGCCGCTGCCTTTGCCGAAGCCTTTGCCGCTGCCCGATCCGCCCAGACCGCCGATCATGCCGCCGCCGCCCATCGAGGAAAGCGGGGACATTTCACCGAACTGATCGGTCTGGTCGGGAATAACGAACGGGGCCCGTGCGCCTTCCGCCACCACCCGTTTGGCTTTGCTGACTGGCACGATTTGCTTTTTCTGCTTTTCCTTCACCGCATGATCGGCACTGCGCTCACCGCCGCCGCCGCCCGGGGGCAGGAAGTCCACGGGGGGGACCGGTTCACGAATGATTTGGAAAATCCAGAAAAAGCCAAGGGTGATGACCAATAAATGAATGACGACGGCAAAGGTCAGCGCCCGCCCGCCGAGTTTTTCCCAAAGCGTCTGGCGGGTGATCACCATGGGTGGTGCTTCTTCCAGATTCTCGGTATCGACTTCTTCTTCAGGATAATCTTGATATTCGTTCATGGCGGTGGGCGGGTTTGTTGCGTTCTGAACCTAGACGAGAAATTACTCCGGCGCAACTGCCTGGAAGGTCACATTGCTGATGCCCGCTCGGGTCAGAGCATCGAGCACATCGATGATGCGTTCGTATTTCGACTGCTCGGCGGCATAGATGGTCACCATCACGGCGGTATTGGATGCCTTGCTGGCTTCCTGGAGTTGTTTGAGGTTGCTAGCCAGATCAGGCAGTGACTTGACTTGCGGCGTGTCGAAGGACTCGTCATTGAGGAATACTTGGCCGTCGTCATCGATACGGATGGCGATCTCGTCGGGAATCGGCGTGTCGGCATCAGCAGGGATGGTGCCAGGCAACTTGGTGTTGTGGGTGTTCTCCACTTGCACGGCCCCGGCCATCACCATGAAAAAGAGCATGATGACGAACACCACATCCACCATGGGGGCGATTTGGAACCCCAGATTGACCTCGGATGATTGCTTGTGCTTGCGCCTTTTCATTGATTCTTTTCTTTGTTGGATGCGGAGAAGGCGATATCAACGAAACCGGCGTCACCGATCATGTTCATGACGCGTTCGACTTCGTTGGCCGGCAGCAAGCGGTCGCCGCGCACCAGTGCCCGTATGTTGCCGTTTTTGGCGGCGAGGCGCCCTTTGAGATATTCCACGAACTCGGCTGGCGTCGCGAAGGACTTGTCCTCCACCAGGAAGGTCGCCTTGCTCGTCTTGACATCCCAGCGCGCATTGATCGCCACTTCCTTCTTGGTCATTTCCGGATCGTGCTTTTTCGCACTGGGAGATACTGGCAGTGTGATGGTGGAATCGACCTTCAAAATCTCCGCGGTCGTGATGCTCATGAAGAAAATGAGCAACACGAGCAACACATCGATCATCGGAGCGATCTGGAATTCCGGTTCGCCACTTTCAGTACTGCCGCCGCCGCCTGCCATGGTTCTTGAGAGTTAGGGTGGGATGGATGGGTGGGATCAGACAGCCTCCTCGGCCTCGGTCTGCTCGGTTTGCAACCAAACGGGCATGGCCGCAAAGGTGTCTTCCT
>JBAXPF010000196.1:0-7917 GCA_037132955.1 Verrucomicrobiota bacterium
CTGGCCGGCGGGTTTTTCGTTTGGATCTTGAATTACACCCGCCGCCGCGGCTTGCTCACGAAGTTCTCGACCCAGTGATCAGGGTCCAATGGGCACACGGCCAAGCTGCCCGTGCCCCTCTTGAATCGCGGCTTGCTTACGGGGTTCATGCCTGCTTGCATCTGCTCCCCCGACCCCGACCCCCTATGGCCAACAAAGACAGCACCGATCCCGTCCGCATGGAAAAAATCGTCTCCCTGTGCAAACGCCGCGGCTTGATATTTCAAGCCGGCGAGCTTTACGGCGGCCTCAACGGTTGCTGGGATTACGGTCCGCTGGGTGCGGAACTGAAACGCAACCTCAAGGAGTATTGGTGGCGCAAAACCGTCCAGGAGCGCGATGACGTGCTCGGCATGGACGGCGCCATCCTCACCATGGAACAAGTGTTAGTGGCCTCCGGTCACGTCGGCGGGTTTTCTGATCCGATGGTCGATTGCAAAACCTGCAAGGGCCGGTTCCGCGCCGACAACCTGGAATCCTCGCAGTGCAAGGAAAAGCCGAGCGTCTGCCCCGGCCACTCGCCGAAATGCGAGCTGACCGAACCGCGCGAGTTCAACCTGATGTTGCAGACGAACTTCGGCGCCACCGGCGATCAGATCGCCTATCTGCGGCCGGAAACGGCGCAATCGATCTTTTGCCAATACAAAAACGTGTTGGACTCCAACCGGGTGAAGCTGCCGTTTGGCATCGCCCAATGCGGCAAGTCATTCCGCAACGAGATCAACCCGCGCAATTTCACTTTCCGCTCGCGCGAGTTCGAGCAAATGGAAATCGAGTATTTCTGCCATCCGGACGACGGCATGCGGCTCACCGACGAATGGTTGGAAGAACGGCTGAAGTTTTACGGCGAGATCGGCATCCCGCGTGAGAAACTCCATATCCTCGACGTGCCGGACGGCGAGCGCGCGTTCTACTCGAAAAGAACCTACGACATCGAATACGAATTTCCCTTCGGCATCCAGGAGCTGGAAGGTGTGGCGTATCGCACCGACTACGACCTCGGAGTGCATGAGAAAGGCTCCGGCAAATCGCTGGTGTATTTCGATGAGGAAACCAAGGAACGCTTCCTGCCGCATGTGGTCGAGCCGTCCGCTGGCTGTGACCGCACGGTGCTCGCGCTCATCTGCGAGGCGTTCGACGAGGAGACTCTAACAGATGAAAAGGGCCGGGAGGACGTGCGCACCGTGTTGCGCTTCGTGCCAAGAATGGCCCCGGTCAAAGTCGGCATCTTCCCGTTGCTCAAGAAAAACGAGGCGCAGGTGGGCATCGCCCGCGACATCCAGAAAAAATTGCAGCCGTGGATGAACGTGTTCTACGACGATGGCGGGGCCGTGGGCCGCCGCTACCGCCGCCAGGACGAGATCGGCACGCCTTTCTGCGTCACCGTGGATTTCGATACCCTCGGCGAAAATGGCGACGCCCTCAAAGGCACCGTCACCGTGCGCCACCGCGATTCCATGGAGCAGGAACGCCTGCCGGTGGAGGGGTTGCTGCCATGGTTGTTAGACAGGGTGCGGTAGAGCAGGGATCGTGACTCCCTATGACACCTGAGGAATCATGCGCTGGGTCGCCGACGCGCCGCCATTGGGTGGGGTTTTGGTGCATGATCGTGCAGCAGACGCAGAACGCGTTCAACGACAAGGTCGCGCAATTCATGCTGGTGGCGCTGGGCGGGGCGGTGGGCGTCGCGGTGGAATCCTGGGCCGCCATCCTGATTTCCCTGCCCTATGTGTTGTTCGCGCCGCTGGCCGGCTGGATGAGCGACCGCTTTTCAAAACGTGATGTGATGTTAGGCGCGGCGGTGGCGCAGGTGCTCATCCTCATGTCCATCTGCGGCGCGGTGGTCATGCGCAACATGCCGGTGGCGATGCTCGGGTTCTTCGCCCTCGCCACCCAGGCGGCGTTTTTCAGTCCGGCAAAGATCGGCAGCAACAAGGAGTTGTTAGGTTCAGGGCATCTCGGGTTTGCCTCAGGCATCCAGCAGATGACATCCATGTTAGGGATGTTGGCGGGACAGATCCTGGCGGGCTGGATTTACGATTCGCGCTACCGTGGCCTGGGGGGCACGGAGGCGGTGGCGTGGACGGCGGCGCTGCTGCCGCTGTTGCTTCTCACGCTGTGTTCGGTGCCGGCGCTGCTGATGGCGTGGGTGGTGCCACGGGTGCCGGCGCAAGGCGGGGTGCCCCTGCGGGCGGGGTTGCTGGTCCAACATTTCAGCCACCTCAAAGACCTGTGGCGGGATGCCCCCCTGCGCCAGGCGTCCTTTGGCATGGCGTTTTTCTGGGGCTTGGCCACCTTCATCAACCTATGGTCGGTGAAGCTGGCCAAAGCGATGACGGGCGGCCACGGCGGCTTCGGCACCTTGTCCTCGGAGTTCATGGGGGCGGCTTCGCTGGGCATGATCGGGGGCTTCGGGTTGGCGGCGTTTTTGTTACGGCGGCGCATCGAACTGGGCTGGGTGCCGGTGGCGGGGGTGGCAATGTCGGTGCTGGCCATGGGGCTGGCCTGTATTCCGTTAGGTGGCGTGGGGTTCATGGCGGTGCTGGTGTTGCTGGCGCTGAGTTCGGCGGTGTTTTTGGCACCGCTCAACGCGTGGGTGCAAGACCGCTATCCGGCAGACAAGCGCGGCGAACTGCAATCCGCGGTCAATCTCCAGGATTGCTTCGCGGGCATGCTGGCGGCGGCGATGGTCGAGGCGATCACCTTCCTCACCCATGCGCTCGGCATGAGTGCCATGCCGGGGTTGCGCGTGCAGATTGCGGTGGCCGGCGTCATCTGCGCGCTGATGACCCTGTTCATCATCCGCCTGCTGCCGGGACATTTCATCCGGGTGCTTGGGGCCACGCTGGTGCGCTCGATCTATCATGTGCGCACGGTGCGTTTCGATCACCTGCCGCCAAGTGGCGGGGTCTTGTTGTTGCCGAATCATGTGACTTACGCTGATGCGTTTTTCATTGCGGCGGCGTGCGGACGGCCGGTGCGATTTGTGATGGATGAGGTGTTCCTGAAGAAGCGCGCGGTGCGCTGGTTCGTGGGTTTTTTCGCCACGGTGGGCATCAACCGCGAGCAACCGCGCGAGGCCATCCGCAGCATCATCGCCGCCCTGCGCCAGGGCGATACCGTGTGCCTGTTTCCCGAAGGACATCTGACCCGCACCGGCACCCTGTGCAAACTGCAGCGCGGATTCGCCTTGATCGCGAAACAGGCCGGACATCCATTGGTGCCGCTGTGGTGCGACGGGTCGTGGGGGTCGGTTTTCTCGTTCGAGCGCGGGCGGTTTTTCGGCAAGCGGCCGTGTCAGGCGTTCCGTCACGGATTGACCGTGGCCTTTGGCGAGACCCTCGCACCCGCCACCACTAACTTGGCGGGACTGCGCGACGCCATGATGCAAGCGTCCGCAGCGGCCATCGAAGCGCGCTTCAAGGCAAGCGCCTGGCTGGTTAGAATGCCGCGTGGTGCGGGAGCGGCGCGGCTGTCCAGCCTGGGACATCCTGCACTCGAAGCAAATGGCATGCCATGTGAAGAAAGGCGGCACGCCCGCGCCTCAGCGGAAGAGCGGCGGCGGATGTGGATCAATGGCTATCAGATCGGCCAGGTCAATGCCTTGCAACGGCGGCATGGCTTTGCTGTGCTGATAGATGATCCGGCCCTTGCAAGTTTGTCAGGGCTGACCATTGCCTTTCCTGAACTCTACAAATCACCGGTGCAGCCGCGCCCGCAAGCGCAGTTCCAGGCCGGCGGCACCTGGGTCGGCGGCGAGGTCTTGCGCACCGCACTTGCCGCCTCCACTCTCGGCAAGCCCGTCGTGTTTTACGATTTCAGCGTGCAGGCTGCCATTCCGTTGGAACGCCCCAACCTGCGGCATTGCCCGTGCCTGGCACTCGACGGCATGGTGGTGGCAATGTCGATGCCGGATCCGGCGGCGGTGTCTAACTCGAAGGATGTGCAGAGCGGCGGCAAACCCGGCACTTGGGGTCGGCTGTTGCCGGGATGGTTCCTCATGCCAGCGGCGGATGGCCAGCTGTTAGCCCATGGTCCGGCCGCACCCGCCGCCGGACTTAGCCTGCCCCACGGATGTTTCCTGGATGACGACGGGTTTCTGGCGCAAGGCAGGGACGCCTCTCCGAGGCGTCCGCTGGAGGCATGACCGCTGCGATTTGCAGCCGCCATTCGCCCTTCAAGCGGTGTCTTGAATAGGGTGACCACAGGCAAGGATGCCGTCACCCCGCCCCAGCCGGACCGTTCGGAAAACGGTCCCTGCCCACAAAAAATTCAACCGCAGATGGTCGCGGCATCACGCACGGAATCAGCTATTTCTGGGCGGCCCAATTCACGGCATTGGCCATGATCTTGCGGATCTCGGGCTGGAAGTAGATCGGATTGGTCTCATGCCCGGACTGGAAGTAGAAATAGCGGCCCTTGCCCACGGTCCAGCAGTAACCTTGGGTGCTCTCCTCCTTCACGCCGTCCTTGTGTATGTGGGTGCTGCCCAGCGGCGTTGCGGCGGCGGGAGGCACCGCGTAGGGATCGCTGTAACGTTCCTCGTTTTCGATGGTGAATTCCTTGGCCACGCCCTGGGTGATGGGATGCTCGGCCGCCGCCACCTTGATCACCGTCTCCTTGTTGTCGCATACATAGGCGGCAAAGGTGCATGCCGTGCCCATCAGCACCTTGTTAGGTTTGGAAAAGTGCGCGGAGTGCAGCGCGATGAAGCCCATGCCCTCTTCCTTGACGCGCTTTTCAATCTTGTTGACCAGATCGTCCTTGACCGCGCCATGTTTTTTGTGGCCCCACCAGACCAGCACGTCGGCCTTGGCGAGCAAGGCATCCGGCAAGCCCTGGTCGGGATCGCTCAAATTGGCGACCACCACGTCCCAATCCTTCATGTCCTCCGACGCACGCAGCCCTTCGGCGATCGCCGTGTTGATGTCATTCGGATAGACATTCTTCGGGGCCGTCCCTTCGGACCATACCACGACCGTTTTTTTCGGGGCCGCCATGCAGACACCCGCCACGCCCATCACCATCGCCACCATCAGGATTTGTTTCATCGTTTGCTGTTGTTTGGTTGCCAGTCAGGCGGCCCTCCGGAGGATTGCCCCTATCTAACGTTTTTTTTAAACCCGCGGTGTCGCCCGGAATTTCCCGCTTGTTGGCGGGAATGCCGGGTCCACCGCAGGTGCGCAGCCTAGCAGGTTTCCGCCAGCCGCAGGGCCAGATCCACCGCGCTGGCGGCATCCTGGCTGTAGCCGTCGGCGCCGATCTCATCGGCATACTCCTGGGTGACAGGAGCGCCGCCGATCATGATTTTGGCGCTGGTGAGGCCGGCGTCACGGACGGCCTGCACGGTGAGCTTCATGGCCGGCATCGTGGTGGTTAGAAGTGCGGACAGACAGATCAACTGAGCGTTGTGTTCCTGCGCGGCGGCCACGAATTTTTCCGGCGGCACATTTGTGCCCAGATCGACGATGCCGAAGTTGGCACCCTTGAGCATCATGGCCACGAGGTTTTTGCCGATGTCATGGAGGTCGCCTTGGACGGTGCCGATCACGGCGGTGAATTTCGGCTTGATACCGGCTTCGGCGAGCAGCGGTTCAAGCACGCTCATGCATTCCTTCATCGCCCGGGCCGCAATCAACATTTCCGGCACGAAGACCTCGTTGTTCTTGAATTTCTCGCCAATGCTGGCCATCCCGGGCACCAACCCCTGCTCGACGATGTCGAGCGGCTTGAGCCCCTGCTCGAGCAGCGTTTGGGTGATGAGTTTGGCGTCATTGCGCTTGCCGCCTTCGACGGCCAGCGAAAGTTCTGATAGAGTGCTCATAAATCAATATGGTTTAATTGGGGGATGATTCAATCAATGGCGTGGGATGGCGAGCGCGTGTGCGGTGCGTGAGCCGGCGCCGGCAACGGCCATGACCGCAGCAAACAGCACCATGAAGCCCCAGTCACCTAACATCGAGCCGCGCAGGAACGGCAGGGCCGCCACATAGCATTCCACCAAGCCGGCCAAAGTCTTGGCATACGGCTGGCCGGACAGACTCAGGCCGGTGAGCCAGACGCCGAGGTTGCTCACCGCGTAGAAGAACAACGGCACCGTAACCGCGCCGCCCAATTGGAATTTCCAGCCGCGCTCGCGCAGGGCCAGACCCGCCATGCCAATGACCAGGAAGGCGCTGTAATCGAGCAAGCGGGGCGTGTGAAACACGGGATAGCCCATTTGGGCATTGAGCACCAAATCACTTAACACCAAGACCAGCACCGGCACGGCCAAGGCGAAGCGCTTGTTGAGGAACAATCCGCCCATCAAGGCGAACGCGCCGATAGGCGCCACATTCTCCGGGTGAGGCATGAAACGGAAGGCGATCATCGCCACGACGAGTGAGGCTAGGGATAGGAGTGATGACATGGGTGTGCTTGGTGAGGCCGGGACGCTAACAGGCGAGCCCCCTCCCGTATTGTGAATTTCACGGTTTCTTTGGTGAATTTCACGATTTGCCGCCAAGACCGCGTTCTCACCAACGCGCCTGCGAAAGATTGCCTGAGGGTGAATCCGTATGCGCTGCAACAGCAGCAGGCCCTCATCATGAACCGATCCCTGAAATAGATCAAGGCGCTCAAGATCAGCCCCAACCCATCCTAACGAAAAGCATTGAAACATACACTATGGGCATTGATGCATCTCGCGGGCATGCTCGCGATGGTGGAACCTGTCGGTGCGGCCGCGGAACCCGCGCCGCGATGGTCGAAAGAAAAGGCGTGGACATGGTATGAGCGCGCCGCCCCGATACGCGGGGTCAACTATGTGCCCAGTTCTGCGGTCAACATGCTCGAATGGTGGCAGAAAGAGACCTTTGATCCCGCCACGATTGACAGGGAATTGAAGTGGGCGCAGGAGTCCGGCTACAACAGCATCCGCTGCAATCTTTCGTTTGAAGTCTGGCGGGTTGATCCACAAGGTTTGATGCAGCGGCTGGATCAATTCTTCGGCATCGCCGCCAAGCACAGGCTCGGCGTCATGCTGTGCCTCTTCGACGACGTCAACTTTGCGAATGCCAATCCCGTGGTGGGCAAGCAACCCGAGCCGGTGCCGGGCGTCCACAACAGCCGCTGGGTTCCGAGCCCCGCCCCGGCGAAAGTGACTGACCGGACCGTCTGGCCCGCCCTCGAAAAATACGTCAAGGATATCGTCGGGGCCTTTGGCAAAGATCCTCGTCTGTTAGCCTGGGACCTCTACAACGAACCCGGCAACGGCGGCTTGGGAGACAAGAGCCTGCCGCTGGCGACTGCCGCGTTCGAATGGGCCAGGGCCATGCAGCCGGTGCAACCGCTCACCACCGGTCCTTGGAAAGATCATGACAGCACCATGTCACAGGCCATGGCCGGACTTTCCGATATTGTCAGCTTCCACGACTACAGCCAGGCGGAAGCCGTGGCAGGAACCATCCAGCGCTATCAAAAGCAGGAACGCCCGTTGATTTGCACCGAAACCATCCGCCGTCTCAAGGGGCACGACTATGCGGCCATGCTGCCGATGTTTGCGGAACATAAGGTGAGTTGGTGCAATTGGGGGCTCGTGGCAGGCAGGCAGCAAACCTATCTGCCATGGGGACAACAAGGTCAAACCATCAACGACCCATGGCACTGGGACATGCTCTGGCCAGACGGCAAGCCCTATGCCCCCAAGGAAATCGACCTCATCAAGAACTTCAGGTTCAGGTGACCGCGTTCTCACGAACGCGCCTACGAGCGGCGGGATCAAGGAGGGGCGATCTCCGAATCGCCCGGCATATGGATCGCTCACCCCTGGCGTTTCTTGGCGTTTCCTGGACTGGGCGGATCGGAGTCCGCCCCTCCTTGGGGTGACCGCGTTCTCAC
>JBAXPF010000197.1:0-7899 GCA_037132955.1 Verrucomicrobiota bacterium
TAGTCATGCTGTGACACTCGCGATGAGCTCAGAGGTTCTGGTCGGTCTGGCGGTAACATCACACAACAACGGCGCTCTCAACACCGCCATCTTTGACAACGTCGGCCTCGCCGTGCTGCCACTCGGAACTTCAAGCTGGAACTCATTTCAAAACACCTGGTTCTCCGCCGGACAGCTCGCCAACGCCAGCCTCAGCGCCCCGGATGCCGATCCGAACCACGACGGACTGGCCAATTTTTTTGCCTACACTTCCGGCATCAGTCCATGGCTCCGGGCAACAACCGAAAACGGTGTCTACCCCATCGTCGGGATTCAGGACGGATTCCTCTCCATCACCTACACGCGTTTGAGGCGGCGTTTCGACTTTGAATGCATCGGCGAGGTTTCCAGTGATTTGAGAACTTGGAATTCAGGCGCGGGTTTCACCATAGAAACCAAAGCAGTTCCTCTCGATGACATCCGCGAGCAGGTGACGGTGCGTGATGCTGCCCCGATTTTCGGGGTCGATCAGCGGTTCATGCGTCTCCGAGGAACATTTTTGCCATGAATTCGATTGGACTCTGCCTAAATCGAAAACAGAGCATCGTTGCATCACATCAATCTTCCGGCAACCTTCACGGCGATAGAAACCCTGACCCATGACTCAGAAACCCGCAAGATTGGCCCGTTCAAAGGGGTTCGCGCTTGTTGTCACGCTCTCGCTGATGATTTTGCTGACCGTCATCGCGGTCGGTTTACTCTCGTTGAGCGCAATCAGCCTGCGTTCATCCGCCAGCGGTGAGGCGCAGGCCCGGGCGGCAGCGAATGCCCGCATGGCGGTCATGCTGGCCATCGGTGAGCTTCAAAAGGAAACGGGGGATGACCGCAGGATCACGGCTGATGCCTCCTTGTTTGCGTCTGCCAGGCAAAGTCACCTGGTTGGGACTTGGTCGTCGTGGACGCCGGGATTCGACAAGAATCCGGATCAGGGTGCGCCGGATTACACGAAGCCGAAGACTGATCTTTTCCGTTCATGGCTGATTTCGGCACCCGATCCTTCGGCCCTTAAG
Organism: Verrucomicrobiota bacterium; assembly: GCA_037132955.1. GTDB lineage: Bacteria > Verrucomicrobiota > Verrucomicrobiia > Verrucomicrobiales > Akkermansiaceae > Luteolibacter. Next base: position 1,050 of record JBAXPF010000197.1, read on the forward strand.
AGAAAGGAATGGTCAGAGACGAACGTCGATCCAAGCTGGATACGCCTTTTCTCGACCAGTCGCAACGGCTTCGATCTGAGTGCGCCACCGGTTGCAGTCTCCAAGGGAGCCTATGCATGGGCCGTGTCCCAGGAGAACACGAAAGCCAAAGTCAACGTCTCCGGACCGGATGCAGACACCATGGTCAACGCCGCCCTGCAAGTCCAGCGCCGCCCATCGCTGGCCCTTGGCACCGCACTCAAGCAACCCGCTGACGGCTGGAACCTGCGGGCGAACCGTGTGATTTCGTTCGAACAAATCGCGCTGGATCCCGATCTGATCGCCGACTCCGCAGCGCTCCCGGCTGTGGGTGCCAGTTTCACAACTCACGCGCAGGGATTGCTCACGGACGTGGTCAAGGGAGGATTCAAGGTGGATCTCAATCTCGGCTTTGAGATGGGCGACTCGGATTTTGATCGGGCGTCGTGGGACGGCACTCCAAATCCATTCCGCTCGCCCAATGCCAACATGGGTTTCTCATCCCCGGCAACCTACAAAGGTCAGCGGGCCTTGTTCCGACCGCTGGTGGAAAATCCGATTGTCTCCAATGTCACCGACTACAGTGAGGTGAAAATCGACGACCGCTTCCTCGCTGCGGGCGTCCCCACATTTGAGCACCTGCGTTCGTATTACCGCATGCCCCATCATCTTTACGGTGGCACTTCGCCAACGGTTGCCTGGCGCGGAGCCGATCATGTCGCGGCAAGCATCCCGGGCGCTTCTGGCGGCACCCAATTCTCGCCCGCCAAGCCGCCAAGCGGCACGACATCCAGTCTCGCCGTCCGGCCGATTCTCAACCGGATGATCTATCTTCTCAGCGTGAAATTTGTCAGACCCGCCGGTGGCACCAGCCCGATCCGAATCCGGCTGGTGCTCACGCCGGTCATCGCGCTGTGGAACCCCTACAATACCGCACTCGAAATGCAGGGGGCCTACGCGTTTCCTTGGATGGATCTGCCGTTTCAAATGACCTGGAAAAGAAACAACGTGCAGGCCGGTGACTTCGTTCTGGCCGTGATGATGGGCCAGGATTCATGGGTTCCCCGGCAGGCGGGTCCCTATTTCAGGTGTGATCTGAGTGCCGACGGCAATGACCTGAACAAGGCCATCCGTTTTGAACCCGGCGAAGTCCGTGTCTTCGTGCCTTCATCGCCAACTCCGACTCTTTTCAACAGGAAGGAGACGCAGCTGGAAAAACGTTCGGTAAAGATGCGCCCGGTGGCGGATGTCCAGGACCTCAATCTAACCGGTGGATTCGAAATCCCGATGGAGGATGGAATCTATGGCAAAACCCTTCCAGCGCTCCGGGACACTGACAAAATCACCCTGAAGCTCGAAACCTATCAACAGCAGGGCAAAGGATTTCACTACTTCGTCTCGCTTGTCGATGCCGCAAGCCAACAGGCGATCTCCGATGTCCAGATCCTCAATCTCACCACCGTCTCACTACCCGAATCCGCTCCTATGATCGCATCCGCATTGCTGCAAGCTCCTCCCCAACCTTACGCGGTCATCGAAACGTTTCACCGCACGGCAAAGACCGTTGATGGATCCTCCAACTCCGACCTGGTCTATACAACCAATCCCCGCCAGGCATCGATCAACCATCAGCTTGCAGCAGGCACTTTCAGTGTGGCTCCGCACTATCAATCCACCCTGCGTGCAGTGGCGTCCTTTGATGGAGCGATCCAGACGAGCTTTGACGGCAGGCGTTCCTTCTGGGGGGCGACCAACAGTCCGCCGGAGGGAAAGGATCATCTTCCGTTTTTCGAGATACCGCGCGAGCCGTCTCTCTCGTTGGCATCTTTCCAATCCGCCGACCTCGCGTCCTCAGCCTTCTCGTCCGCGAACCAGTTCGCCAATAGCTGGGCATCACCCTACCTCGGCCTAGCCAAGACGGCGTCCGTCGATACCGCGCCCATCCCCGGAGTTCCGGTCTATGACACCCCCTATCTCACCAATGAGGCGCTGTGGGATGGATTCTTCTTCAGCGGTGCCGCGCCCACGCTAAGGCCCTCGTCCAGTGGCAGCCCAGCGACAGCGTGGAGCGCTCCGATCGCCAATGTGGAACGCCCCCTTCGCGATGCGGTGACCGAATTCGTGAAGGATCCTGCCGGCAAACCGCTTGCTAACAGCCGTATGAGACTCAACAAGGCGGGACTCGCTGATGAAGACCTGGTGAAGCGCCTGCTCGATCCCGAAGGTTGCACCCGCATTGCCGCCCATCTGAGCGTGGATGGAGCCTTTAACGTCAATTCCACGGATGTCGAGGCCTGGGCGGCATTGCTCTCCGGCCTGCGTGGGGAAGCATTCCAGGTTGAAGGCGGAGCACCGTCCCAATCGCCGCAAACGGCATTTCCGAGGTTCCGTCATCCTACCGGCAAGACGGACGATAACTGGAATGGATTTCGCGCCTTGGACGACGCTCAAATCCGGACCCTTGCGGAAAACCTCGTCAGGGAAATTCGCTTGCGCGGGCCCTTCCTTTCGCTCGGCGAATTCGTCAACCGCCGCGTCGAGGACAGCGCCCTCGGGAAAAGCGGTGCCATCCAGGCTGCGATTGACGCGGGCAAGCTGAACGAGCAGGCCAAGCAGGAAAGTTTTTCGACCGACAAATATCCCTCGGAAGCACAGAACCACATCATCGCGGATACTGGCGTCGGCATTCCCGGTTTCTTGACCCAGGCCGATGTGCTCCAGTCGCTTGCGCCCGTGATCACCGTGCGCTCGGACACCTTCACCATCCGCGGTTACGGTGAGGCCCGCGATGCTGCCGGGAAAGTGATGGCCCGCAGTTGGTGCGAGGCGGTCGTCCAACGCACGCCCCGGTTCGTGGACCCCACGGATGCGGCGGATGCCGCCATCGCATCGATCACGCCGACCAACCAGACGTTTGGCCGCCGTTTTGAAATCATCTCCTTCCGGCAGCTTTCGCCATCAGAAATCCGATAATCGCCCTGAAAATCTAACAAAACCATGCAAGCCTCTCTCCATCGATACTCACTGATCCTTCTTCTTGGTATTCTTGCCGGACATGAATCACTGGTAGCCGCCACCATCCGCTTTCTGCCATGGGACCATACGGTCGCCGCCCGCAAGATCGCCTTTCAGCATGGCAAGGAATCCGTAAATCTCTCACTTCATCCCGACCAGCGATCCGGCCCGATCAGAAGCACTGCCGGTGAGGAGCTTCTTCAACTCGTCGCCCTCGACCGCACCAGTCCGGATGGCAAGCCCGCAAGCCTCGACGTCAAAATGCCTGCCGGGATCCAAGCCCCTTTGGTCTTGATTCTCCCGGACGCAAAGCATCCCACCGGTCTGCGTTCCTTCGTCATCGAGGATGCGTCCGCCAACTTCGCTTGGGGAACCATGCGCTTCGTCAATGCGACCGGCAAAACCCTCCTCGTGCGACATGATAAAACCATCAAGGAACTGCCTGATACATGGACTCCAGTCGATATCGCGCCCGGTGGCGACGCCCGTAACGCGGGCGTGCAGGTGGCCGCTCGCGACGACACCAAGACCATCCTCTACTCCGCCGTCTGGAAGCATGATCCCAATATCCGCAAGCTGATCTTCGTCGTTCCCGGCGCCGACGTCCGCACGGGCGTGGTCGCATTCAAAATCGTCCCGGAAGATCGCCGCGTTCTTGCCGCAACTACCGCCCAGGAAACCGAAGCAGAAAACTGAGTCCCCATTCAAATCCATGTCAAACTTCATCACGTCCCTGCTCTGTGTCGCCATCCTCGCCATTCTCTGCCCTTGCGGCGTCGTTCGCGCCGCATCAGTCCGCTTTGTTCCTTTGAATGAGGAGATCGCCGCCCTCAAAATCGCCGTCAAGGACGCAAAAAAAACAACGACCCTCAAAGATCTCACCCCCCTGAAACGCTCCACCGCCTATCCATGCACGATCGGTGAAACGCCTCTCCAACTGGTGGCGCTGGACCGCAAGGCCCCTGACGGAAAGCCCGAGTCCGTCGGGATTGCGATACCACCTGACATCAAGTCACCCCTTGTATTGATCCTTCGCGACCCGCAACACCCGTCTGGTTTGCGTGCGATTGCCATCGATGACAGCAAAGCCGCCTTTCCCTGGGGTTCCATTCGTTTTTTCAACACCACAGGCAACCCGTTGACCATCCGCTTCGGAACCGATCTCAAACCACTGCCAGAAGGAGACAAGCTCGTCGATATCAAGCCTGACGGCCCGGCCCGCAGGATCGGGGTCCAAGTATCTTTGGAGAATGAACCGGACGAAATCCTTTACTCGGCAGTATGGGAATATGATCCCCAAGTGCGGAAACTCATCTTCGTGCTGCCCGGAACCAACCCTCAGACCAAGGCTGTGGACCTGAAGGTCATTCCAGAAGACCAACGGATCAAGAAGTAGGGACTTCACTCCCTGCCGCCGGAATCATTCATAGCCGAGTCCGAATCCGAAGGGGAATTGCGGGTTCTCGATTTCCTTCTGAGCGTGACCGAACAGAACCACCCATTCGCTCAAGACTCATCGGAGAGGGAATCGACGCCGCAAGGAGCCACGGGGTGACCCGTTTTCGCTACCCTCGATCAGGATGCAGTCTAGTCATTTCGGACTATTGCCAGTTTCGATCCTGCCGGTAGCTTCACACCGCAAACCCCAATTCGCCATCATCAGTCACCCAACCCATTCTTGAAGTCTCCGTCATGCCGTCCTTCTTTAAATCCCTGAATGTCCCCAACACCTTGCTGCTGGGCAGCCTGTCCATGATGATCACCAGTGCCTCCGCGTCCGGGAAACCCGCCCGTGTCTGGTCGGTGGTCGAGACCGCCAAGGACAACGGCCACAGGCTCAGCGCCCTGCCAGCCCCGACCAAGGCTGCGGCTTCCACCGAGAACGCCATCATCTGCGATCCAGCCAAGACATTTCAGGAAATCGTCGGCTTCGGCGGCGCGCTCACCGAATCCTCGGCCTGGGTCTTGGCGCAGTTGCCGCAGGAGCAGCGGATGGAAATCCTCCGCCGCTATTATGATCCCAAGGAGGGCATCGGCTACACTCTGGCCCGCACCCATCTCAATTCATGCGACTTCTCGCTGAGCATGTGGTCGCTCGCCCCCACTCCCGGCGACTATGACCTGCACGATTTCACGCTCGATCCGATGCGCCGCTGGCTCATGCCGCTGATCCACGACGCCCGCAAGGTCGCCGGAGCGGAGCGCTTCAAATTGATGGCTTCCCCATGGAGCCCGCCTGCATGGATGAAAACCAACAACCGCATGGACGACGGTGGATCGCTCCGCAACGAATACCGCCCGGCATGGGCGAATGTGTATGTGAAATTCGTGCAAGCGATGGCCGAGGAAGAGAAAATCCCGATCTGGGCGCTTTCCGTGCAGAACGAGGTCGATGCCCACCAGTCCTGGGAGTCCTGCAAATACACTCCCGAACAAGAGCGCGATTTCGTCCGGGATTTCCTCGGCCCGGCATTGCACGGCGCGGGCCTCGCGGACGTCAAACTACTCACCCTCGATCACAACCGCGACTTGATCGAAAAATACGCCGACGCCCAACTCGGTGACCCCGCCACCGCCAAGTATCTATGGGGCATGGGCCTGCACTGGTATGTGAGTGATGACTACGCCGCATCGGCGCGTGTGCATGAAAAATTCCCGGACAAGCACATCCTGTTCACCGAAGGTTGCGTCGAAGGTGCCCCCGGCAACATGGGCAAGTGGGAGAACGGTGAACGCTACGCCCGCAACATCATTGGCGACTTCAGCAACTACGTCTGCGGTTTCATCGACTGGAACATCGTCCTCGATCAGCGCGGCGGCCCGAATCACGTCGGAAACTTCTGCGACGCCCCCGTCATCGTCGATACGAATACCAAGAAGGTCACCTACGGTCCATCGTTTTACTACCTCGCCCACTTCAGCAAGTTCGTCCACCCCGGTGCCCGCCGGATTCACTCGGACGGCGGCCCCCAGGGGATCCAGTCCATCGCTTTCCGCAATCCGGATGGCACGCTGGCGCTTGTGGTGGTGAATCCGACCGAACAACCCGCCGGGTTCACACTCGGTGTCGCGGGAGAAAGTGTGGCGTGTAAGATCCCGGCACGCTCTATCCAGACCTACTTTGAAGCCTCTCATTGAAAGAAAACCAACCGATCTAACAATCATCAGATCCAATCCACCAAAAAACCATGAAACCAAAATCAAACACCGCAACGCTCCGCAACTCCAGCTTCGGAGCGCCACTCTTGACCGCCATCGTCCTCTCCTTCAGCGCGTCGCTCAGCCATGCTGTTGACAACAATTGGACCGGAACCACCAGTTCAGATTGGAATGACGGGACGAACTGGTCGGAAAGTGGCGTGCCAGATACGACATACAGTGACAATGCCGTTGTATCGACGGTCTCTCCAAACATTGCTACGATTACCGCCGACATCTCAGCGACTCCCAATGACATCGTTGTAAAAGGAGGTGGCCGGATCGATCACCGCGCGGGTATTGCCGGCACATTCGGCGGGGCCTGGATGTTCGTCGGGCAGAACAGCACGCCAAGTTTCTACAACCTCGCGGACACCTCCGCGACGGGACTTGGAATCAGCGGCTTTGCGCAAGGCACGGGGACTCTGAATCCGACTGGAAACCTGCAGGTGGCTTCATGGGGTTCCAACCGCAATGGAACCATCAACATCAACACGACAGGCGGCGTGAATATCGCCGGCGGCCTGTTCATCGCCAATGACAATGGCTGCATCGGCTTCATGAATCTGGAATCCGGCACGGTGATCGTTTCGCACGGCCCCGGCTTCGCCACGGACAA
>JBAXPF010000198.1:0-7898 GCA_037132955.1 Verrucomicrobiota bacterium
TGTGACAGCCGCAGCTAGGGCGTGATGGCCTCGCCGCGCCCACGAGTCCGCCTGGCGGGCAATTTTGAATGTTGGATTTTGAATTTTGAATGAAAGACGAAGAGTGCCGCAACTCAATTGCGCCCACTCAAGCGGTGGCGGGTGCTGCCCGCCATGGCCCATGGCGAGCCAATGAGTAGAGGAATTGCGCTTTGCATTGGCAGCGCATGGGCCTTGTGGGCGGGACGCCCAAGACTGGCAGTTCAGCTCTTTTTGATAGGAGAACAGGCTTCCAGCCTGTGAGGGAAGACAGCGCGTCCCGCCTGTCCGCCGCTGAATCGACAGGCTGGAAGCCCGTCGGCCAAGACATGCGGGACGCATGTCCTCCTGCTAAACTGACCGTATTGGGCGGGACGCCCACTCTCCTTGACTGGGTTCCAAACCGCCGCCGGTATAGGCAATCCTGCCTATAGACAACTTTCGCCGGATTTCGATAATTCGCGTTGGCCCGTCATCATGGCTGCTGGAAAAACACGAAACACGAAACACGAAAACATGAAAAAAATAACGTTCATCTTCATTGGCACTGTTCTGCTGGGTAGCGTCGGCTTTGCATCGGCAAGCCTCACTACTACGATCTCAGTCACCGCCACCGCCCAGACCACCCATTATGGCTACATCTCAGGTCAGGACTACACGTTTAATTTCACGATCAACCCGAACTTCACCCAAAATTTGCCTTTCTCTAATTCGGGTGGTGGTGCAAATTCTTGGTTTGATACATCTCCATCAAACCTATTGTTTAGTCAGGTTACTGGTGGTGGGCTCTCCGGCACATATGCCCCAAGTAATCCATTCTACTACATTAGCACCACCACTAAGCCAAAGGATCCATTCATGGGCGTGGACAACATGAACTATGGAATGGAAATCCACCTAGGTGATTCAACTGGACTAACAGACTCTTCCGGTCACGCCGTTCATCTTATTTCAGCCACTCAATTGGTGGCTGATGGCACAATGTTCAAGGGGGACGCCTATACTGACCCGGCAAGTTACTTCGCCGCTTATGCTGGGACATATACAACACCCGGCACCAGAGCGTCCCTCATTATTTCTTATGGCGGTATGGATCAGGAAGCATTCACCCCCGTCTCTACGACCATTTCCAGCAGCGGACTCGCGGCGGTCCCGGAACCCACAACGCTGCTCTCCACCCTCGCCCTGGTCTCCAGCGGACTGCTACTGCGTCGGCGTGGCAAGTGTTCCCTTTGATTTTTGAATGAAAGACGAAGAGTGCAACGACTCAATTGCGCTCCCTCAAGGAGTGGTGTGCACGTTCAATTCCCTGCCCCGTGACGTGCCCCCTCCTCGCGCTCGGCACGGCGGAAGGTTTCCATTTCGCGCTTGAGAGGTTCCCAGTAGAGGCGGTCCTTGTCCTGTTCGGCGCGGACTTCGGCGTCCAGAGCGGCCCGCAGATCCGGCAAATTACCGGCAAGTGCGAGGGCGAGCAGCGGGCGGGAGGCGAGCACTCCGGCGGTCTGCGCGGGAAAGCGGGCGGTGAGATCGACTAGAAGTTCAGGCGAGCGTGCCTCGCTCAGCCAAAAGTCCACCCATTGCGCCTGGGGTGTTGCCGCGTTCTCGCGAAAATGGATAGACACGAGCGCCTCAATGACCGGCCAATCCTTAGCACGCTGCGTTTTCTTGGCTTGTACCAGATCGGGCACGCTGAGGAGGTGGAATTCGTTGCCATCGGCATCGCCGATGACCGTCCGGCGCATCCACAGTTCATCAAAACAGGCGAGATCCCTGAGGCGACTCATGATATCAATGCGCAATCCTCCAACACCGGGTGCCGAACAGCGGAAATGCACCGCATGTCCGCGTGCCAACACGTCGGGATCAAAAGCCGGCACTGCGATCCGGGTGGCGGCAAGGGTATCAAGAGCGGCGTGGAGTTTTTTGAAATTGGCTTCCTCGGCCAAAATCAGAAAATCCACGTCCTTGCTAACTTGCGCCGCGCCGTAAAACACGCAGGCCTGCCCGCCCATGAGCAGCGTTCGAGTTCCACTCGCTTGGATTGTCAAAAGGACTTGTCGGATCGGGGTCTGGATCAAGGGAACCTCCTAGGGCTAAGTATTGCGCAAAAATTTTCTCACTTTCCCGGAAGCGCTCCATCGGGGTGAGCGCCACCCATTCCTGCCATTCATCGGGCCAGTCTTCGATTCTCACAGGCGCAAGATAGCAGCTTTGCCTGCGGTGTCCAGCGCCAGTTTTGGCCATTATTTCAAGGTGACAGACAAATAGCATTATAGAGTTCCTCCAGCGCCGCCACCCGGCGGGTCTGCCGCCCGTCTTCCTCGTCTGCCTGGGCAATCAGGAATTTCCGGACCATCGCGCTGACCGACGTGCCCTCCCTCGCCGCACGAATCCGCGCCTTACGATAGGTCTCCGCATCGATTTTCAAGGCTGTGTTCTCCATGACCGTGCGACACAACCACTGTGCGGCAGCGGGGTGTCAAGGCGGCAGGATGTGGAAATTTAATCATGTACGCTGGCGGCGGGGACGCCGCCAGCACGGCCTGCCGCGAGACGCAGCAGCCACGATCCGAAGCGGATTGCGTTTCCCCCCAGCGTCACCACCAGGGAGCGAGCAACGGGATCTTTTGCCGTCCATTGCGGCGGTATACCTCGAAATCGTGATCCGTGGTCCAAACCAGGGCGTCGCCGTGCAGTTCCGACATTCGCACCAGGCAGGCATCAGCCAGACTCATGGGAGTATCATGGTAGCGGTGAATGAGTTGCAGAACATGCGGGAGATGATCGGGCAACGCGAAATCCACTCGCAGGATTCCCCGTTCCAGCAGCACGGATAATCGCTTCCCGCCATCAAATACCTTCTCTAGCAGATAGAAGCATTCCGACAATACCGCCTCACAGGTGAGGCAGGCACCGGTCATGCGTTCGAGGTTGGCCTTGGCCCATGCGTGGTGGAGGTCGCGCTGAAGCAAGGCGGCCACGATCACGCCACTATCAACGATCACGGTTTTTGCCATAACCTGCCAGATGATTCTTGTTTGATGAGAGATCGCTCGGGGCTGCGTCGTCCCTGACAACGAGATCCTCCAGCCGTTGCCACAGCGACATGGTGTTGCACGCTCCCTGCTCGAGGCGTTCCCGCACAATCTCCGACTTGGGCACCTTGCGCTGCTCCGCCATGCGCGAGATCTCGGCAAACAGTGGATCGGGTAGTTTTACGGTGAGAGTTTTCATGTGCCCATGGTAATACTGTTCTGGCGCGATGGCAACACCAAAGCCAATCTGGTGGGCTGAAGGCCAACGCCGGCCGGACCGGAGGCGGGAGAAGGGGCGTCGAGGTTCATGGGGAAATTCTTTGGCACAGCAGAACATGCTTTTTATCTGTCACCATGCAATGTGAACGTTTTATCGTCACCCTGTAGTGATAGTGTCGGCAAGATCATGGGCCTTGTGGGCGGGACGCCCAATACTGGCAGTTCAGCTCTTTTTGATAGGAGAACAGGCTTCCAGCCTGTGAGGGCAGACCGCGCGTCCCGCCTGTCCGCCGCTGAATCGACAGGCTGGAAGCCCGTCGGCCAAGACATGCGGGACGCATGTCCTCCTGCTAAACTGACCGTATTGGGCGGGACGCCCACTCTCCTTGATGGGGGGGGGCAGGCCGCCGCCGGTATAGGCAATCCTGCCTATAGACAACTTCCGCCGGATTTCAATAATGCGCGTTGGACAACGGCTTTACCTCACCGCGATTGGCAAAACATCAAAACAAGAGAGACAACCTACAAACCATGAAAAACAAAATTGCAAATCTGATTTATGCTATCGCCTTACTGGGCTTGGCGAGCAACGCAAAGGCCTCGCTGAGTCTTTACGTCACAAATAACAACTCCCATGAGATTTCCGAGATCACCTCGGGCGGAATAGTTTCCACCTTCGCTACGTTGGACAGCAATGGTAACGGCTTGGCTTTTGACTCTTTTGGAAACCTCTTTGTTTCGCTGCAGAGCGGCAACATCGACAAAATTACACCGGGTGGCACGGTTTCCGTCTTCGCCTCCGGTTTTTACGCTCCCGCGGGCTTGGCATTTGATGCATCCGGCAACCTGTTCGTCGCGGATAATTCGACTGGGAAGATTTCCGAGATTACGCCGGGCGGAACGGTTTCCACGTTTGTCGCCTCGGGGGTGGGCGACCCTTTCGGTTTGGCATTCGATGCGTCCGGCAATCTTTTTTCCACTACCTTTTCTGAAAGCAGTGTTGTTAAGATCACGCCGGGTGGAACGGTCTCCACCTTCGCCACCGGTATAGATTATTCCTACGGGTTGGCATTCGATGCATCGGGCAACCTGTTCGCGTCGAGCTACATCATCGGGGACAAGGTTTGCAAAATCACACCGGGCGGCACGGTCTCCACTTACGCATCCGGTTTGACCGACCCCGGCGGCATGGCATTCGACTCATCGGGAAATCTTTTTGTTGGCAATGCCTACGACGGTGATACGATTTTGAAAATCTCGTCGGCGGGGACGTTCTCCACATTCGTCACCTCCGCTTCATTGGATGGCCTTAGCGGCTTGGCATTTGGGCCGGCATCGGGCGGGGGCGATGTGAGCGCGGTTCCCGAGGTTACCTCGTCATTCACCCTGCTCGGGCTGATCACCGGCGGCCTGATGATGCGCCGGCGCACGAAAGCCTTGCGTTGATTTTCTGAAAAAACTATCAATTTGCCGGATGAAGTTTGCCCACCTCATCCGGCATTTTCGTGTCCCCGCGATGGCCAGGCATGTTGTGAATGAGTCAGGTTTTTGAACTGCCGCCATCTCCGAATTGATTGACGATTGATGAATGTTGGTTTTGGATTGTTGAAGTGAGCTTGGTTAGTGCGGACGCTCGTGTCCAAGCTCACATCACAAATCATCAATCATCATGCGCCCGGCAGGTCCAACTCGGCGTGCCGGGCTAGGGCTTGTTGACGTGCCTCAAATGTTAGAAGCCGGCGTGCACCGAGGTGGACGGCGGTGGCCACGTGGAAGGTGTCGGGCGTGCGATGGCCGCCCTTGGCCGGCGATGACCAACTCAACGAAGCCTGCCAGGCGTTGCGCACCTGCCTCAAGCTTGAGCCCACGTTTCTGCGGGCCTACCGCCTCCTCGTCCGCATCCATCGAAAACTCGGCGACGAGGTCAAGGCGCAAGCCTACGAGCAGCAATACCGGGCGGTGCTCGTGCTGCGCAAAGACAAGTTCGTCCGGGTGCCGCAACCCCGGGCAAGCATCCCGGCGCAAGCCATCGCGCCTGCCGGGGATGATCCTGCCACCGTGGAGGAGGAAATGGAATTTGTCGTCGTCTCCGGCCTGCCGCGTTCCGGAACATCGCTGATGATGCAGATTCTGCGGGCCGGCGGCATCCCGGTCATGACCGACGAACTGCGGGCTCCCACCATCCATCCCGGCGGGGGGCTGCGCCAGGTCCGCCAGCCGTCAAGCCGGTGGTCCCCGACCACGGTCCCGAGCCGGCCGTGGTGGCGGAGAATTTCTGCCATGCCGCCAGCCAGGCCGAACGCCTGAAATGGGTGCGGCAGGCGGCGGATGTGGATGCGGCGATGGCCGGGTTTTTCAGCGACGGGGCTGGCGCTCACGAAACGGTGAGCAAGCTCAAGCCCCTGCTTGCCGGCGAGCAGGAGCCCGATTTGAGCAGCCGCTTTGCGGTGACGCTGGACGGGGGCGGCCGGCGGCTCCTCTGTGTGGTTCGGGAGAACGGCGAGGCCAAGGTCGATTTCAAGGCATACGCACGCCATGGCAGCGCGACCTGGGACGACCTGCTCGACGGCAAGGTCACCGAGGCCCGGGAAGTGCGGGTCTTCATTCAGAAAGGCAACTACTACAACTACGGGTTCTCCTATGAGGAACACTGGCAGAATTTCAAAGCCACCTCACCGGACCTCGAGTCATCGCTGCACTTCTATCTTGTCAAAAGCCATCCATCGGCCAAGGCGCTGGAGCGGCTCAGTTCTCAAAATCCGGTGCGCGTCACCGTGTCCATCCGTGCTCTTGGCAACAGCCAGCGCGAGCGCCAGTTTGAAATCACCAAGGTCCTGGGCATCGGCTGGGCGCTTGGGGATTAGGTGGCCATCCCGTCCGGCACGTGATCTCTATCAGCCGCCGCGCATCGGCGGCGGATCCATCTTCAATATTGGATAGAGGACAGCGAAATGGAGTCCATGCGAAAAATCGCGATTGCCCTGGCGGCCAATCCGCGCTGTGATACGCCGATGCGTCCCGCTCGGAAATCCCTGAACCAGACGAAACCACCGCTCACCCTCCTGAGCGCCCTGCACGTCGGCGCCAGTTCCGTCTCCATGATGGTTGCCGAACGCAACCCGGATGGCTCGCTCCTGCCCGTGGATTTCCTTGAGAAACCCGCCCCCATCGCCCGTGACATCTTCCGCCTTGGCAGCGTCAGCCAAGCCACCACCGAGCGCATCGTCTCCATCATCAAGGGGTTCCAAAAGTCCCTCGCCGAACTCGGTCTGGACCCCCACAACGTCACCCGCGCGGCCACCACCAACATTCTGAGCGAGGCCACCAATCACGAAACCGTCATGAACCGCATCCGCATCGCCTGCGGCTTGCGCGTGACCACCATCGACGATGGCGAAATGACCCGCCTGATCTATCTGAAAACCCGGCGCCGCCTGCACGATCTGCCCGCCCTGCGCCAAAACACCACCCTCGTCGTCCACGTCGGCCCGGGCAACACCCGTGCCTTGTTGTTTCAAAACGGCCTCATCACCCGCTACACCAGCTACCGCATGGGCACCCACCGCACCCGTGAGGCCGTGGAAGGGTCGCACGCTGAAGGCCCCGCCATGCTGCGCGTCATCCGCGAACACGTCTCGGGCAACCTCGCCCAAATCCGCTACGATTTTTCCGACGTCACCATCGATGGCCTCATCGTTATCGGCGATGAAATCCAGTCCGTCGCCACCCGCCTGATTCAAAAGCAGGCGGTATGTCCCGTTAGATTACTCCGCCAATTCACCGCGGAAACCGCCATGCTCAGCGAGGTGGAAAGCGTCAAGCGCTTCCAACTCGACTATCAAACCGCCGAGGCCCTGGTGCCCGCGCTCGAAATCAACCTGGCCATCGCCGAATCCCTCAAACTGGCCGAAATCCACATCCCCAGCACCGAATACGAGCAAGGACTGTTGCACGATCTGCTGCTATCGCGCGATTTGACCGGCAACTTTGCCGAGGAAGTCATCCGCTCTGCCAGCATCCTGGCCGAGCGTTACCAATCCGATCCGAGCCACAGCAGACACGTCAGCGAGCTTTGCACGCTGTTCTTCGACAATCTAACTGATCTGCACCAGCTCACCGCCCATGATGCGCTGCTGTTGCAAGTGGCCGCCATCCTGCATGAAGTGGGCACCTATATCAGCCCCCGCGCCCACCACAAACACTCGGAATACATCATTCTCAACTCCGAGATCTTCGGGCTGGACCGGCTCGACGTCACGCTCGTGGCGCTCATTGCGCGTTACCACCGCCACTCCGTGCCCCGTCCCGATCACCCGAGTTACGGTGCCCTCAACATCGATGATCGCATCCGGGTCAACAAGCTCGCCGCCATCCTGCGCGTGGCCGACGCCTTGGAACGAACCCATGCCCAGCGCGTGTCCCAGATTGAAATCCGCCGGGACGCAAGCCAACTGCGCCTCCGCCTCCCCAGCATCACCGATGCCGCCGTCGAACGCCTCGCCATGACCTCCAAGGCCGATCTCTTCGAGCAAGTCTTCGGTCTCAGCGTCGTCATTGATGAAGACAATTGAAAGACAGAAGACAGAAGACCGCTGCGCTTCCAGACAGAAGACTGGACGCAGCGGC
>JBAXPF010000199.1:0-7839 GCA_037132955.1 Verrucomicrobiota bacterium
GCATCAACCACGAGCAATATGACCGCTTGCTGCTCTCCGGCCTGCAAATCCGCCCGGCTTCCGGCAATGCGGCGCCGACCGCAGCCGACGGCAGCTTCACCATCGCCAAGAACTCCTACCGCAACTTCAAGCTGGCGGACTTCGGTTTCGCGGATGCCGACGTCGGCGACGAACTCCAGTCGATCAAGATCATTTCGCTGCCTGCGCTGGGCCAGCTGGCCCTTAGCGGCAATCCCCTGTTGCTCAACCAGGTCATCGCCCTAGCCGATATCAAGAACGGCAACCTGAGATATTCCCCGGCCGCCGGCGGCACCGGTGCCCCCTACACCAACTTCCAGTTCAAGGTCTCCGACGGAGTCGCGCTGAGCACCTCGACCTATACCATGACGGCCACCGTGGTGGCCCAGGCAAGCCAAATCGACATCCAGTTCTATCGTGTGGCCAGTGGTGACACCGCCTTTGGACCCGGTGCGGCAGTCATCGGCTCCGCCGGTAACCAGTGGAACAACCTCGACATGGGCACCAATAACGGCCAGTATGCCCCTCACTTCACCTCGATCAAGGATGTGAACGGTGCCGCCACCGGCGTGACGGTGGACTTCGCCAATTACCCCGCCGTCGATGACTGGGGCAGCGGCGATTACTGGACCTGGGGCCAGTATGATATGGTGCCGCAATACCATGTCACATCGAGCGACACGTTCTTTGATCTCGTGCGCTCCTATGTGGCCGACCCCGATGTCACCCTCAACGGCCTGACGCCCGGCAACTACGATATCTTTGCCCTCCTCTCTCAGCGGGATAACCGCCAACAGGGCGTCACCCTCCACGGAGCATCGAACCAGTCCAAACCCTATGGCCAGTATGTCAGCACCGTGCCCGGCGCGCCGCTGGTCCTCAACCGTGACTACGTGCTCTTTAAGAACTTCACTGTGGCAGCCGATGGCAAACTGCGCATCAACCACGAGCAATATGACCGCTTGCTGCTCTCCGGCCTGCAAATCCGCCCCGCCACCGGCAACACGGCACCCGTCGGGACCAATGGCACCTTCGCCATGGCCCTCAACACGTTCCGCATTCTCAAGCTCGCGGACTTCGGCTTCTCGGATGCCGACGTCGGCGATGAATTGCAGACGGTCAAAATGACAACCCTTCCGGCTTCGGGCAAGTTGTATCTCAACGGCGTCGAGGTGCTCCTCAACCAGATCATCGCACTGGCCGATATCAAAAACGGCAATTTGAAGTTCGTCCCGGCGTCTTACGCCGTCGGTGCCGGCTATGACTCGTTAGGGTTCCAGGTTTCCGACGGCGTCGCTTTCGGCACGGCCAAGACCGCGACCTTCGACGTGCTCAACCGCGCGAACCTGATCAATGTCCAGTTCCTGAAAGCAGCGAACGGGGACGTCGCCTTCGGTCCCGGCGCGGCAGTTGTCGGTGCGGCCCCCGATCAGTGGAACAATCTCGACATGGGCACCAACAACGGTCAATACGCCCCCCACTTCCTCTCCATCAAGGATGTGAATGGCAATCCCACCGGCGTGACGGTGGACTTTGCCAACTATCCCGCCATCGATGATTGGGGCAATACCGACTACTGGACATTCAATAGTTATCACCACACGGCTGGGACATTCTACGATCTCCTGCGCTCCTATATTGCCGACCCGGATGTCACCATCAACGGTCTGACTCCCGGCCTCTACGACTTCATTGGCCTCTTCCGCCAGCAGGACAACCGCCAGCAGGGCATCACCCTTCATTACGGCTCGACCACCCAGTCCAAGTCCTATGGCAACAGCTCTGGTGCAGGGACGGGCGCGCCGCTAATTGCCAACCGCGACTATGTCGTCTTCAGCGGCATCGCCGTGGGTTCCGATGGCAAACTGCGCATCAATCACGAGCAATATGATCGCTTGCTGCTCTCCGGCTTCCAGCTTGCGCGGGTGTCCACACCGGCGGGCGGGGCCTCAGGCACCGTCACCACCCTTGCGGGCTCGGCCCACGCGTTCACGCTCGCTGACCTCGCCTTCGCAGGCATCGATTACGGTACCGCCTCGGCGCAAATCAAAATCACCGGCCTGCCCACGACGCCCAACTCTCTGAAGTTGAACAGCACGGTGGTCACGCTCAACCAGGTCATCAGCGTCGCTGATCTGGCGGCTGGCAAGTTGAATTACACGAAGGCCTCAATCGGAACCGATTCGTTCTTGTTGCAAGTGTCGAATGATGGTGGCACCAGCTACAGCGCCAACGACACCACCAACCTCAGCGTGGTGGCGGCTCAGCCGACACTGGTCAATGTCAAGTTCTACAACGGCAATAATGGGGATTCGACTTACGCCGGCGCGGGCGCCACCGGTGGCGTTTCGGACCAATGGAATAATTTCAACTTCCCGAACCAATCCACTGCCACGCCGTATGGCCTGAACGATTCAATCGGCAACCCGACAGCCGCGACCCTCACGTACAATAATGGTTACGATGGCGGTGATAACTGGGGCAATGGCGAGTATTGGACCTCGAACGGCAACAACGGCCGCTTCTATGTGAGCGCCGCCAACACTCCGTTCTACGACCTCATGCGGAGCTACATGCATAACACCAACATGACGGTTGGCGGCCTGACGCCGGGCACCTATGACTTCTACGTCTACCTCTCCAGCCAGCGCGAGCAACTGAATCAGACAGTGCGGATCTGGGTCAATGGCAACAACCATCCGGGTGATTCAAACCCCGCCTACAGTGTGATGCAGCAGTTGTATTCACCGAACGACGTGACTGCCTCGGCGTCCGCTCCGCTGGTGGTGCACCGCGATTACGTCAAATTCAAGAACCTCACGGTGGATGCCAATGGCCAGTTGAACTTCTGGTGGGACAGCGGCGAGTCAGCGCTCTGCGGCTTCCAGATCGCGTCAGCCTCCGGCAACTCCTTGCCGACCGGAGCCAACAAGAGCCTTACAATGGCCGTCAACGCCTACCGGACTTTCGCATCGCCCGATTTCGGCTTTGCCGATGCGGATGCCGGCGACGAATTGCAGGCGGTCAAGGTGACGGCTCTGCCGCTTGCAGGTTCGTTGACGCTCAACGGCTACCCTGTCCTGCAGGATCAAGTGGTTGCGGCCAGCGCCCTCAGCGGTCTGAGGTTCGACACGAGCGGCACCGGAGTCCCGTACGCCACCTTCCAGTTCAAGGTGTCTGACGGCACCGATTTCAGCGCCGCGGCCAACACCATGACGGTCAACGTCTATCCCGCGCTCGTTGGAGCGAGCAAGCTCAACGTCAAGTTCTACCACGCAGCCAATGGCGACCCGACCTACTCCGGCGCGGCTGCGGTGGGTTCCGTCGGCGACGCTTGGAACAACATTGATGCCACCTCGGACGGGATATACGCACACCGGCTTAACACGTTACTTGCCAACTCCGCCGGCAATCCAACGGGTACGGGTCTCATGTTCAATCAAGCCAACTGGGATTGGGACAACTGGGGCAGCACTGAGTATTGGACCGCCAACGGCAACAACGGCCGCTTCTATGTGAGCGCCGCCAGCACGCCGTTCTACGACCTGATGCGCAGCTACATCCATAACACCAACATGACGGTCTACGGCCTGACGCCAGGCACCTATGACTTCTATGTCTATCTCTCCAGCATGCGCGAGCAACTGAATCAGTCAGTGCGGATCTGGGTCAATGGCAATGGCCATCCGGGTGATTCGAATCCCGCCTACAGTGTGATGCAGCAGTTGTATTCACCGAACGACGTGCTTGCCTCGTCGTCCGCCCCGCTGGTGGTGCACCGCGATTACGTCAAATTCAAGAACCTCACGGTGGATGCCAATGGCCAGTTGAACTTCTGGTGGGACAGTGGCGAACAAACGCTCTGCGGCTTCCAGCTCACGGCAGCCTCAGGCAACGCCCTGCCGGCCGGCACGCCCAGCACCATCGCGATGGCAGTGAACACGACTCACACAGTGGCAACCACGGAGTTCGGCTTTGTCGACGCCGATGCCGGCGATGAACTCCAAGCCGTCATGATCACCACGGTGCCTGCTCATGGCAATCTGTATCTGACCGGTTGGACAGGTCCTGTCCTCCAAAACCAGATCATTGCTGCCAGCGCCATCACCACGGGTGCCCTGACCTACGTGCCAGCCACGGATGGAACCGGAACTCCCTACGACTCCTTCCAATACAAGGTGTCCGACGGCAAGGACTACAGCGTCTCGGCGAGTGCCATGGCGTTCAACGTCTATCCGAAGGCGAGCCTGGTCAACGTGAAGTTCTATCACGCGGTCAATGGTGACGTGTCCTATTCCGGCGCAGCCGCCGCAGGCGCTCCCGGCGACCAGTGGAACAACATCGATGCCACCTCTGACGGGAACTGGTCACACCGCGTGAACACACTCCTTACCAGCGCCACCAGCGCCGCCACCGGCGTCCGCCTGGTCTTCAATCAAGCCAACTGGGATTGGGACAACTGGGGCAGCGGCGATTACACCACCAGCTCCGGCACCCCTGTCACCAGCGCGGTTCCGACCTACGACCTGATGCGCAGTTATATCCACAACACCCAAATGTCGCTGACCGGCATCACCCCGGGCGTGTATGACTTCATTGTCTACTCGGTGTCCAACCGCAACAACATCAACCAGAACACCAGGTTCTGGGTCAATGCCAATGGCCACCCTTATGACTCGAACCCCGCTTACAGTATGATGCAAGCAACGACGGCCAACTTGCCCGGCACCCCGCTGGTGGAAAATCGTGACTACGTGGTCTTCACTGCCGTCACGGTCAATTCGAGCGGCAACCTCAGCCTCTGGTGGGACAGCGGCGAAGAATTGCTTGCCGGCTTCCAACTCAAGCCGAGCTTCAATGCCAGCTTCACCACCGACAAGGTGGGTGGCGAGGCACCGCTGGCGGTTCAATTCACCGACACCTCGTTGGACGGCTCCGGCGGCACCATCACCGGTTGGTCATGGGACTTCGGCGACGGCACCACCAGCACCACGCCAAGCCCGCTTCACACCTATGCCACGTGGGGGAACTTCCAGGTGCGCCTGACGGTCACCAACAGCAACAGCCTGAGCACCGTCAGCAAGCCCACCACCATCGCGGTCACTGAGCCACTGATTGTCAACGTCACCAGCGCCAACCTGCTGATGCATACCATCGTGGATGTGGGCGCCGGTCATACGGTGAACTTCTCCTCCGGTATCGGCACGTTCACCTTCGGCGGTCTGACCGGACAAGGGACCTTCGCCCTCAAGGATGCCAGCAACGCCTGCATCACCCTCCAGGTGGGTGGCACCGGCCCGGACACCACTTGGGCCGGCATCCTCACCGGTTGCGGCGGACTGAGCAAGATCGGTACCAATACCTTCACCCTCGCCAACGCCAACACCTACCTCGGTGATACGACAGTCTATCATGGCACGCTGAAATTGGCAGGCGGCGGCCCGCCCGTGACCCCCACCTCTTGGTTTGACGCCTCGAAGTTGACCTACACCGACGGCCAGAGCGTTGACACTTGGCCTGACGCGAGTTCCAATGGCCATACGGCGACAAAGATCAATGGCTCCATGACACTGCGGGCCAACGTGATCAACGGGCTGCCAGCTGTTGAATTCGCCGGCAACGGCATCGCCAGCATTGCGGGCAACCAGTATTCCAAGGTCCAGTACATCGTCACCAAGATGAACGGCGGCGATTGGGGTGCTTGGATGGGCAGCAACTCTCGTGGGGGTTACATGTGGAACCAGAACGGCAACTGCTGGGATGGGAATGTTCCAGCGGCTGCGGCAAAGAACGGCGCGGCCTTGAGTAATCCCTTCGGTCTGGGTGCTAACCGCAATTCCCAATACATGGTCTTGAAGATCGTCGGCAACGACAATAACACCAGTCCACGAGCCTACGAACTGGGCCGTACGGAAGGTTGGTGCTCATTGAACAACTACATGGCCGAGATTCTCAGCTACGATCATGTACTCACCTCGGAAGAGGATGCGGCAGTGGGCGGTTACCTTGCAGGCAAGTACAATATCTCGACCAGCTATCCGCCTTATGTGGCCCCAACCTTGCGCCTGCCAACCACCACCACGGTGCGCTTTGATGCCAGCGGTGACGGCGTCATGAACATCGCCAACGCCAGCAATACGGTTGACAAGCTCTACATCGACGGTGCTGGGCAGGTCAGCGGCACCTGGGGCGCCACCGGTTCCGGTGCCACCCACATCAATAACACCCGGTTCAGCGGTCCTGGCGTCCTCAATGTGACCACCACGGCCACTGGCGGCGGCACCAACTACACGCTCGCCTACGATGGCAACACCAACACGGGCGGCACGGCGCCGAGCGGCGGCAGTTATGCCTCCGGCGCGTTGATGACGGTGGCAGCTCCTGGGACCCTGGTGAAGACCGGTTACACGTTCGCGCATTGGAACACCGCAGCCAACGACAGTGGCACCAGCTACAACCCGGCGGCTACGTTCAACATCGCGGCCAACACCACCCTGTATGCGCAGTGGACCATCGACACGTTCACCCTGACCTACACGGCCGGATCCGGTGGCTCGATCTCGGGCACCACCCCGCAGACAGTCAACTACGGTGCCAGCGGTGCCCTGGTGACGGCAGTGCCGGACGCGAGCCACAACTTCACCAGTTGGAGTGACGGCGTGCTCACGGCGAGCCGCACGGACATCAATGTGGTGGCCAACCTCAGCGTGTCGGCCAGCTTCACGCTCAAGACCTACACGCTGACCTACACCGCAGGTCTCCACGGTTCGATCGTCGGCACCTCGCCACAGACGGTCAACTATGGCGGCAGCGGCACGCAGGTAACGGCAGTGGCGGACACGGGCTACCACTTCACCACATGGACGGATTCCAGCGGATCGGCAGCACGCACCGATACGAACGTCACGGGTAATATCAGCCAGACGGCCGGCTTTGCCATCACCCAGTATGCTCTGACGTACGACGGCAACGGCAGCACCAGTGGCAGCTTGCCAACGGTCTCCGCCAACCACGACTACAACACCACGATCACGGTGCTCGGTAACACGGGCAGCCTGAAGCTGGCCAACCACTCGTTCGCCGGTTGGAATACGGCGGCCGATGGCAGCGGCACCGGTCGTGTGACAGGCAACACCTTCGCCATGCCAGCCAGCTCGGTGACCTTGTATGCAATGTGGGCTCCGAACTACGCGTTGGTGGAAACCAAGGACAATGGGGGTGCGGCCACCAAGGAACTCACCCTCACTGTGGCGGTGCCGGCCAATGCCGTGCTCAGCTCCAGCGGTGGTGCCCAGTCCGTGTCCTTCAATGGCGTGACCTACACCATCGAAGCCAGCACCGACCTGACCACCTGGACCGCTCCGGTGTCCAAGTTCGCCATGTCTTACACCCACGCCGGTCTGCCAACCCTGCCGGACGGAGGCTTCTGGAAGTATCAGACCTACTCGGCCTTCGAGGGCACCCCGGGCAAGGGCTTCATCCGCCGCTCCATCATCCAGCCGTAACCCACGTTACCTGAACCCCTAATCCAAAAGGCCGGGAGTCACACTCCCGGCCTTTTGCGTGTCGTGGCGGTGGCAAATCCCTAGGAGGATGGAGCTTGCTCCATGCGGTGGGTCTTTCAAGAGGGGCACGGGCAGCTTGCCCGTGTGCCAATGAAGATCACAGGCGTCCCGCCTGTGCCCCTCTTGCAGAGGAGACATCAAGCGGGTCTTCAAGAGGGGCACGGGCAGCTTGCCCGTGTGCCAATGAAGATCACAGGCGGGCCGCCTGTGCCCCTCTTGCAGAGGAGACATCAAGCGGGTCTTCAAGAGGGGCACG
>JBAXPF010000200.1:0-7823 GCA_037132955.1 Verrucomicrobiota bacterium
GACATGGACGGCAGTCTGCTCCCGCCAAAGAGCCAGTGATCAATTCTCCTCATTCCTGGCTTGATGCCCGGTCAAAGATGGGAATCATCCCGCCCATGTCACGCCCACTTTGCGCCCGCCTTGCCGTGCTTTGCCTAACGGCGGCATTTGTCACCGCATGCGGCGGCAATCCGCCACCGCGCCGCCAGCCCACCTCGCAGTCCGCTGTCCCACCCGTCGCTCAGCCCGTCCCGCAAGCCTGGTCATTCATCAGTGGCAACATGATCCCGGCGACGCCGCCGCCGCCCATTGCCGGTGAAAGTGCCATCGTTATTGATATTCAAAGCGGACGCGTCCTCTACGCGAAAAACGCGGATATCCCGCGCGCAGTCGCCAGCACCCAGAAAATCATCACCGCTCTGTGCGTCATGGATGCCGGCAACATCGATGCTCGCGTCACCATTGACGCCTCCGATGGCGCTTGCGAGCCCACCAAGCTCAATCTCCAGCCCGGTGAGCAATACACCCGTCGCGAGTTGCTCAAAGTGCTCGTCGTCAAGAGCGCCAACGATGTGGCCCGCGCCCTGGCCCGCGACGTCGGTGGCAGCCAGGCGGGCTTCGCCGCCCTGATGAACCGCAAGGCCGCCTCGCTCGGCATGCGCAATTCCAACTTCATCAACCCTAACGGATTGCCCATGGACGGTCAATACTCGAGCGCCCGGGACATGGCCATCGCCGCCCGCGCCGCCTATCGCAGCCCGCTGTTCCGTTCTTATGCTTCCACCAAGGCCTTCACCTTCCAATTCAACAACGGCCGCACCCGCGAGATTGAAAACACCAACCGCCTCCTCAAAACCGTCCCGTATTGTGACGGCTTGAAAACCGGCACCACCAACGCCGCCGGTCGTTGCCTCGTGGCGTCCGGCACGCTCAACGGCCGTTCCGCCATCACCGTCGTCCTCAAGTCCAATACCCCTAACATTTGGAAGGATTCGGAAAAACTCCTGCGCTGGGCACTCGAACGACCTGCCACCGCCAGCAACTGACTCCTGATATTCCCAACTCAGCCACTGTTTTGACCACACCCGCCGATGCCCTTGGTCAGCTCGCCGCCAGCGGATTGTTGCGCTCGCTCCGCCCGCTCGACTCGCCCGCAGGCCCTGAGGTCATCCGCGACGGGCGTGCACTGGTCAACTTCGCCTCCAACGATTACCTCGGTCTCGCCCGGCATCCGGAAATCGAGGCCGCTCTGATCGAGGGCGTCCGGCGGTATGGTGCCGGGTCGGCCGCCTCCCGCCTCGTGTGCGGCAGCCTGCCGCCCCATCAAGCACTGGAAGCGGCCCTCGCCGCGGCCAAGCACACGGCCGCCGCGCTCACCTTTGCGTCAGGGTTTGCCACGGCCGTCGGGGTGATTCCGGCCATCGTCGGCAAATCCGATTTCATCGTTCTTGATAAACTCTGCCACGCCTGCCTCGTCGATGGTGCTCGTCTCTCCGGTGCCACCCTCCGCGTGTTTCCACACAACGACTTGCCTAAACTCTCCCGCCTGCTCAGTTCCATCCGCGCCAAGTCCGCCACCGCCCGCGTCCTCGTCGTCACCGAATCGGTCTTCAGCATGGATGGCGACCTCTGCCCGTTGCGCGAAATCGTCGGGCTTGCCGAGGCGCACCATGCTCTATTGTTGTTAGATGAGGCCCACGCGATCGGTGTGTTAGGTGAGCACGGCATGGGCTTGGCCGAGGCCCTCGGGTTGCAACACCGCATCGCCTTCCAAATGGGCACCCTCAGCAAAGCCGTGGGTCTGGCCGGCGGCTATCTCGCCGCCTCGCGCGACTGGATCGAGTGGCTCATCAACCGTGCCCGCTCGTTCATCTACTCGACCGCGCCGCCGCCCGCCCTCGCGCACGCCGCGCTCACTTCGTTGCAACTCATCGGCTCCTCCCAAGGCGTGGCCCGGCGTGCCGCACTCCGCGCCAACATCGCCACCTTCCAACAAGCCACAGCTCTTCTAACATCCCACACCACGCCCATCCTGCCGCTGGTGCTGGGTGGCAACGAAGCCGTCATGAACGCCGCGGCGACCTTGGAAGCCCAAGGCTTGCTGGTTCCCGCCATCCGTTTTCCCACCGTCCCGCGCGGCACCGCCCGCCTGCGCATCAGTCTCTCGGCCGCCCACTCCACCGCCTCTATCCAGCGCCTCGCTCATGCCATTGGGGAGATTCAAATCAAATAATCCGACCGATCCGACCGATCCGACCGATCCTCTCCCCAATAACTTCTAACTAATAACTTCTAACTCTTTCTCCCCCCCCATGGCCGGTTTCTTCAAATCCCTGTTTAACAAAATCACCAATCGCGCTGAAATCGATTGGGATGACATCGAGGCCGACCTGATCGCCTCCGATCTGGGCGTTCGCCTGACCACCCGCATCATTGACGAGTTGCGCGGGCTCGGCCGCACGATTTCCGCGGACGATGTGGTGGAGACCACCCGCCGGCACTTGTTAGACAGGTTGCCGGACGATTCGCTGCCGCCTGAACCGCGAGCGGATGGCATGCCCTTTGTCATTTTGGTCGTTGGCGTCAACGGCACGGGTAAGACCACCTCCTCGGCCAAGCTCGGCTTGTGGCTCAAGCAGCGCGGTCGCTCGATTGTGTTAGCCGCGGCCGATACCTTCCGGGCTGCGGCCGTCGAGCAACTCCAGCGGTGGGGCGAGCGTCTGGATTTGCCGGTGGTCACAGGCAACCCGAATGCCGACCCGTCATCAGTGTGTTATCACGCCCATCAAAAGGCGATCGCCGGGCATAGTGACTTTCTCATCTGCGACACCGCCGGGCGCATCCACCCCCGCCACAACCTGATGGAGGAGTTGGGGAAAATCCGCCGCACCCTGGCCAAACAAGACCCATCGGCACCCCATCTCACGCTGTTGGTGGTTGATGCCACAACCGGGGCCAATGCGCTCAACCAGGCCAGGGAGTTCCACAAGGCATGTGCTTTGGACGGGCTTATTGTCACCAAGCTGGATGGCTCCGGCAAAGGCGGCATCGCGGTGACCATTCACGATCAACTCGGCATTCCGCCCCGCTTCATCGGCACCGGCGAGGAACCCGGCGCCTTTTCCATGTTCCAGAAGCTCCCTTTTGTGCGGGAAATCCTCTAGGGCGGAGGCGCCGCAGAATCCGCCGTCAGAAGATTTTCCAGAAGAATCCTTGGCAAAGCGCGGCGGATGGGCATTCTCCACGGCACGCTGATTCCATCGCGAAGCGCCCCCCCCCCCATCAGAAACACATGAAATTCACCCTCCTTGTCAGTGCCATCGGTCTTGGATTTATCGGCTCCCTGGGTGCTGAGGAAGCGCCGCCAGCCGAACCGAAGCCCGCACCGCAGATGTTTTTCTTCCTTGGCGACAGCATCACCAAGGCCGGCGGATATGTGCGGATCATCAAGGACACGCTGGTCAAGCAGAACCCGACCAACCCGCCACAGGTCCACAACTTCGGGCACATGAGCGAAACCGTCTCGAACCTGAGCGAGGCCTATCATCCCGGCCGCCGGCCCTGCGTGCTCAACTGGGTTGGCGCTGTGTTTGCCGAAAAGCCCAACTGGGTCGTCTGCTGCTATGGCATCAATGACGGCATCTATCATCCGTTCAACGAAAAGCGCTTTGCGGCCTATCAAGCCGGCATCCAATCCCTCATCAAGCAATCCAACGCCGTCGGTTGCCGCCTCATCATCCTCACGCCGCCGCCGTATGCCAACCCGGGCCCGCCATTCCCTCCGGGCACCGATGCCGCGGCCCAGGAGGCACTTTTCGTCAAGGACAACGCGGAAGCGGATGCGGAAGCGGAGAAGGATCCGAAAAAGTTCGGTTATCGCTCGGCCTACAAATACTACGATCACGTGCTGTCCATCTACTGCAAGTGGTTGCTCACGCTGGATGGCAAGGACGGAGTGAGTGTGGTTGACATCCGCACGCCGATGCTTGCCAGGATCAAGGAAACCCACGGCGGCGATGCGATCCATCCCAACGGCACTGGTCACGCGATCATGGCCGATACGTTCCTCAAGCAATGGCCGGCGATCCAAGCCAGAGCCGCGGCCAAGTAACCATCGGCATGGCCGTCGCAAACCACCGCCACCGGGGCGCTCAACGCAGCCAGGTGGCGGCTTGTTTGGCAAAATAGGTTAGAATCATGTCGGCCCCGGCGCGTTTGATGCCGGTGAGGGATTCCAGAACGATGGCCCGTTCGTCGAGCCAACCGGCAGCGGCGGCGCTCTTGAGCATGAGATACTCGCCGCTGACCTGATAGGCGGCAACCGGCAGGGTGGTGGTGTCCCGGACGCGGGCGATGATGTCCAGATACGGTCCGGCAGGCTTGACCATGAGCATGTCAGCGCCCTCCGCCTCATCCAGCAGGGTTTCCCGCACCGCCTCGCGGGAATTCGCCGGATCCATCTGATAGGTCTGCTTGTCCCCATCCTTGGGTGCGGAATCCAGCGCGCCGCGGAACGGTCCGTAAAAAGCGGACGCGTATTTCGCGGTGTAACTCATGATGGCGACGTTCTGAAAATCATTGGCGTCGAGCGCCTCGCGGATGGCCGCGACCCGCCCGTCCATCATGTCCGAGGGGGCGACGATGTCGGCTCCGGCGCGGGCATGGCAGAGCGCCTGCTCGCAGAGGATGGCCACGGTCTCGTCGTTGAGAATGGTCACTTCGCCGCGCTCGTCGCGCCACACCACGCCGTCGTGGCCATCCGAGTTGTAGGGATCGAGGGCGACGTCGGTGATGACGCAAAGGGTCGGGTGGGTGGCCTTGAGGGCGCGGATGGCCCGCGGCACCAGGCCGGCGTCGTTGTGGCATTCCTCGGCCAGCGGGGATTTGAGGTCCTCCTCGATTTTGGGAAACAAGACCACGGCCGGAATGCCTAGCGCATGAGCCGCGCCCGCCTCGCGCAGCAAGCCGTCCAACGACCAGCGGGTGACCCCGGGCATCGAGGCAATGGGCGTGTCCTCCGCATCTTCATGCAGGAACATGGGCAGAATGAAATCGGCGGGCGTGAGCGAGGTCTCACGCACCATCGATCGGATGGCAAGACTGCGGCGGTTGCGGCGGGGGCGGATCATGGGGTGGGGGAGTTAGTTAGAAGTTAGAGGTTAGAAGTTATTGGGGAAGAATATCCGTCAGATCCGGCCGATCCGTCGGATTTCTTATCTTGCGTCTTCAAGCCTGCTGTCTTGGGTCTATTACCGCCACTGCATTGGCGGCGGCGTAGGCTTTGGTGTGGGTGAGGCTGATGGGGATGGAGGTGATGCCATGAGCGGTGGCATAGGCGGCGGCCTGGCCATGAAGCAGGAGCTTGGGGGCGCCGGCGGCGTCATGGGAAATTTCCAGATCGAGCCAGTTGGCATGAGCGCCGATGCCGGTGCCTAGGGCTTTGGCAACCGCCTCCTTGGCGGCAAAGCGAGCGGCGTAGTGGAGTGCCGGAGATTTTTTCGAGTCACAGTAAGAGCGCTCGGCGGGAGTGAAGAGCCGGGTCAGAAACGCTTCGCCATGACGTTCAATGGCTGCGGCGATGCGCTCCACTTCCGCCACGTCGATGCCTATGCCGTGAAGGGTCATGAGGGAGGGGGGAGGTTGGAGGCGGGAGATTCGTTGATAGAAGAACTGCGGCTGGAAGCCTCAGTTACAGAAGAACGGCTGGAAGCCGCAGCCACGGCGGGGTAAGCGGCCATGAGGTTCTTCATCTCGCGGATCGCTTGGGTGAGGCCGACGCGCACGGCACGGGCCACGATGCTATGGCCGATGTTCAACTCGATCAGGTGCGGGACGGTCCACAGTTGGGTGATGTTAGAGTAATTGATGCCATGGCCGGCATTGACCTGGAGGCCGGCTTGCTGGCCGGCGCGGGCGGCGGCGGCGAGCCGGGCGATCTCCGTTTCTCTATCAGAATCCACGGCGTTGGCGAAGCCGCCGGTGTGGAGTTCGATCATGCGGGCACCGCTGCGGGCGGCTGCCTCGACTTGGGGCAGTTCGGGATCGATGAACAAGCTCACCCGGATGCCGGCGTCTTGGAGTTGGGTCACGGCGTCGCGGGTTTGGGCAAAGCGGGCCAGCACATCGAGGCCGCCCTCGGTGGTGAGTTCCTCGCGGGATTCCGGGACCAGACAGGCAAAGTCGGGTTTCAATTTCAAGGCGATGGCGATCATTTCCGCAGTGACGCCCATTTCAAAATTGAGCGGCAGCAGCACCTCGGCACGGATCCGGAAGGCATCCGCATCCTGCATGTGACGGCGGTCGCTGCGGACGTGGATCGTGAGCGAATCAGCCCCGCCCTCAAGCGCATCCCAGGCGGCCGCCAGCGGCGAGGGCTCGGCATGGGGCACCTCAGGAGTGCGGGCGTAGCGCGCCTGGCGCAGGGTGGCGATGTGATCGATGTTAACGCCGAGAAGCAGTGGCATGGCGTGGATATAAGGGGTGGGGGAGGGGTTCGGCAAGCGTGATGAGAAGGGCCTAGACAGCATGTGGACCGTGCGGTCCACATGTCAGAATTTCCAATCGTGCTGGTCGAGATCGCAGACGCAGGCGGCCAGCAGGAGGATGCAGGCGGCGAGGTCTTGTTTGTGGCAGGACTCGATGCTTTGATGGATGTGACGGGTGGGAATGGAAACCGCGCCGGCAATCGAACCGCCGCCGACCATGCGCTGGAGGCTGGCGGTGTCGGTGCCGCCACCGGCGAGAATTTCCGGCTGCCACTTGATTTTGTGCCGTTTGGCCGCGGCTTTCATGAACTCAATCATGCGGTAATCGCAAATCACGGACGAATCCATGAGCTTGATGGCCGCTCCCTCGCCCAGGGCCGTGCAGCGCTCCTGCGGCGTGGAGCCCGGTATGTCGTAGGCGATGGTGGTGTCCAGACCAAAGCTGAAATCCGGCTGGATTTGCAGGGCAGACGCTTGGGCACCGCGCAACCCAACCTCTTCCTGCACGGTGAACACCGCGTGAAAATCATAGGCGGGTTTGCGCTTGGATTTTTTCAATTCGCGCAGCGTTTCCAGCAGAACGAAGACCGAGGCGCGGTTATCGAGGGATTTGACGTTGACGCATTCGCCAAGCTCCATCAGCGGCGAGTGACGGGTGACGAAATCCCCCACCGCGACGATCTTATCGACGTCCTTTTTGGGCATGCCCACATCAATGAAATAATCCTTGATCTTCGGGACCTTGCTCTTCTCATCGTTGGACATGAGGTGGATCGGCTTGGATCCCATCACACCCAAAATGTCCTTGCGCCCGTGAATGATCACGCGCTGGGCGGTGAGCGTCTTGGGATCAAAACCACCCACCGGATTGAAGCGGATGAACCCCTTGTCATCCACATGAGTGACGATGAAGCCGATCTCATCCATGTGGGCCGCAGCCATGGTTTTTTTAGCCGACGAGCGGCCCTTGATCAGGGCGATGACGCTGCCCATGTTGTCGATGCGCACATCCGTGGCCAGCCCCTTGAGCTCGGCCAGCACCAAGCGGCGGATTTCCTTTTCAGATCCCGGCTTGCCGGGGGCTTCACAAATACGGCTCAGCAAGGCAAGGTCGATGGACCTTGCGGGCACCAACCTAATGTCCACAACCCGGCTGGCGAGAGGGAAATCCGGAAATATCCGCCAATTTGCAGGTTGCCGGGCGGTGGCGGGCGGGTTAGGG
This sequence comes from Verrucomicrobiota bacterium, assembly GCA_037132955.1. GTDB lineage: Bacteria > Verrucomicrobiota > Verrucomicrobiia > Verrucomicrobiales > Akkermansiaceae > Luteolibacter. Next base: position 7,687 of record JBAXPF010000200.1, read on the forward strand.
TCAGCCCATGAAGAAGCGTTTGAGCATCGACTTGGCGAGCTTGCCAGAAGACGGAATGAGCGTCGCAGGCGAGTTGGCGCCGGAGATGTTCGACCTGCCGCCGGGGGACGGGCAACCCGCAGGACCGCTGGTTTATG
>JBAXPF010000201.1:0-7782 GCA_037132955.1 Verrucomicrobiota bacterium
CCGACCAGCGACCCGTGAGGGCTGGAGTTTTCATGAGAGTTTTCCACACCGATCGGTGATGGACAACCATTTTCACATTCTCGCACGCGTGCCATCGCGGGCGAAGTTTGCGACGCGATTCACCGGGGAAGGCGGCGAGTCCAGATTGTTAGATCATCTGCAGCTGCTCTATTCAAAGCAGTACATCGCCGTGCTGCGGGCTGAATTGACCGACCTGAGAAAACGGGACATGCGGCAAGAGGCGGACGATTTGATAGACGGATACATGCGCCGGCTGTGCGATCTGCCCGTGTTTGCAAAAGAGTTGAAGGAACGGTTTTCGCGCTGGTTCAATGCCCATCACGACAGGCGGGGGGCCTTGTGGATGGAACGCTTCAAGAGCGTGTTGGTGGAGGACGGGGAAGCGTTGCGGACGATGGCAGCCTACATTGACCTCAATGCAGTGCGGGCAGGGATGGTGAAAGATCCAAAGGATTACCGGTGGTGCGGCTATGGCGAAGCGATGGGCGGCGGCAAGGCGGCACGCTTGGGGTTGTGCCATGTGGTGGGTCACGGGCAACGGGGCGAGGCGGCATGGGAAACCCCTGGCGTACCCAAGGGAATGAACGCCGCCGAGGTCTATCGGTGCGGGTTGTTTGATGATGCAGGACGGCCAGCGGAAACCACCCCAAGCTTGGTGAACAAAGCGGGGATTTCCAAGGAGACGGTGGCGGCAGAAAAGCAGAGGAAGGGAAAATTGAGCCGGTCCGAACTGCTGCGCTGCCGGGTGAGGTATTTTTCTGACGGGCTGGTGATGGGTTCGAAGCCGTTTGTGGAAGGAGTGTTTGCGGAACACCGCGGCCAATTCAGTCCGGGACGGAAGAACGGGGCGCGAACGCTGCGGGAAGATGAGACCGGCCGTCTGTTCACCGCGAGACAATTGACGGTGCGAGCGTTAGGGTAACGCCTGACGTGCAAGCGGCATCCCATCCGCTCCGAGTACTCACTGAATTGGCGCGACGGCAGGCGGGTGGGGCTTGCGCTTCCACTGCATGAGCACATTGGCCGCAACAATGAGAAGTCCACCCACCAACAGGGATGGAGTGAGGGATTCGTTGGCGTAACTGCCATGGATAAGTTTGCCGAGCAGCGCGGGCAAGAACAACACGTAGATGGCGGTGATGACCGGCTCGGTGGTGTAGATCAGGCCAGCCTCCGTCGCCGACACGCGGGGCTGCCAGATATTCATCAAGAGATAGGCGCCCACCGAACAAAACACCGCGAGAATGAGGATCATCACCAACGCGGGCAACGACGCGCCGGCAATGAAACAATCCACCGGCTGCCTTGCCATCAGGGCAGTGATCGGCACGAACAGCACCACGATCCCGACAAACATCACAAAGGTCACCGGCATGCCGCGGGTTTTGGCATATCTGGGATTTTCCAGAACCAAAATCTGAAAGGTGAACAGAAATGCCGCGATGATGGTTTCCACCTCGCCCCTGCCGAGGCGGAAATGGTCAAGCCGCACACCTGATAGAATCGCGCCACCTGTTAGAACGAGCACCGTCGCCGCGATGACCCGCGCGCTGGGCGGCTTGCGCTGGATCAAACTGGCCCATAGTGGCAGGAAAATGCAATAGGCTTGGGTTAGAAAGGCGGAGATCGAGGCGTCCGTGTGAGCCAGTCCATCGGCCTGGATCCCCATCCCCAGCCCGCCCCACAATGCAATCCAGAGTCCTTGGCGCAGCTCCAGGCGGGTCGGCAACCCGCTGCGGATGACGAAGGGCAGCAGAATCACCGCCGCCATTCCGAACCGGGCAATCTGCATCCATGCTGATAGAAACGCGGAGGTGGCATCAGGCAGTCGGCCGGCCTGCTCCAGATGCAAGGCCTTCATGACTGGAAAACTCACCCCCCAGAGAGCACATGTTAGAATGAGAAAAAAAACGGGCATGGGATACAGGCGCGAGGTTCAGTGTGTGGAGGCATCCCACACGCCGAGGGCCTGGAGTTGGCGCGTGGCGGCTTGCGCCCAACCGCGATTGGCGGCGGGTGAGGCGGGCGACGGATGCAGGATCCTTCCGATCACCGGCTTGCTGGCGAGAGTCTCCGCGGCGCGGCGCAGGCGCTCTTCGGCAAAGCCTCCCACCCCGATCAAATACGCCGGTTGCAGGCGTGCGATGACTGCCACCAGGTGCGCCAGACAGGCGTGCTCGACCGGTGCGATCTCGGCGGCGGCCAGCCTGTCAGGTGTTAGATTGGCACCGCTCTCGCTCATCCACACCAAGGGGCAGAAATTCAAGACAAAGTGGTTGGCAAAAAAGTCTTCCGCCTGCGGGAACCTGTCGGCGAAAAGCCCCCAGAGTCGGCGGCCACTGACTTCCGAGCGCTGGCAGGCGAAGCCCTCAACCGGGCGTTTGGGATGTTCGGGTTGCGGTCGTTGCACCGCGGCCTCGATGCCCATCCAATCCCTAACGGCGGCGATTTCGCCGAAGGGCACGCCGGTCTGCGCCATCCCAAAGGGACCGGGATTCATGCCCAGAAACACCACCCGCTTGGGCCCCATGCCAAAGCGTTTCAGATAAAGCTCATGGGGCTTCCATGCGTAGTCCAAGGGCCGGTAAACATGTGCCGCCGGTTGGGAAAATTCCAATCCGCGCAAGGTGGTTGCGAGGTGCCTGGCAGCTTCGATCAATGCGTTCACGCGGCCATTCAAGCCGTTGTTGCCGCCTCGCGCAACCCAGCATTGAATCCGACAAATTTCTTGCCATCATGGGAAACCCAAACTAGGTTGCGAACCTAATCCACTCGTCTGACCATGGAAATCCCCGGCACTATCAGTCAAATCCTCGCCAACAAAGGCACCGCAGTCTACACCACCACGCCGGAGGCCACGGTGTTCGACGCGCTCACGCTCATGGGCGAAAAGAACATCGGCGCGCTGGTCGTCATGGAAGGTGACCACGTGGCTGGAATTTTCTCGGAGCGCGATTACAGCCGCAAGGTGATCCTGCAAGGCAAGACCTCGAGCACCACCCGGGTCGGCGAGATCCTCTCGCGACCGGCCATCTGTATCGGCCCGGATGATGGAATCGAGGAATGCATGAAACGCATGACCCTCAACCGCATCCGCCATCTGCCGGTGGTGGACGGCGGCCGCCTGCTCGGCTTGGTATCCATCGGTGACGTGGTCAATTGGATCATGCATGCCCAGCGCCATGCGATCCAGCAACTCACCGAATACATCAGCGGTCAATATCCGGCGTGAGTGGCGGCGCGGATCCCCTCCATGCGTGTAGCCGCAAGGATTTTTGAAATACGCCGCACGCATGGCGAGTATGCATCCGGGTATGCCGCCATCCCTCAACCGCCGTCGTTTTCTCTGGACCACGGGTGTGGCAGGCATCGGTCTTGCCTCCGGTGTCCGCGCTCAGGCACCGGCGGTCTCACCCAACTCGAAACTGCGGGTGCTATCCATCGGCGTCATCGGCACCATCGGCAAGGAGGATCGCAAACAAGTGGCTGGCCATCCCGCGGTGGAAATCGCCGGTCTGTGTGATGTCGATGCCAAGTCCCTTGCCCTGGCCGCCAACGATCATCCGCAGGCATTCACCTGCCGGGATTACCGGGAGGCCTTCGCCAAGCATGGCGACAAGTTTGACGCGGTGATCGTCTCGACGCCCGATCACAGCCATGCCCCGATTCTGCTCACGGCGCTGGCCCATCACAAACACGTGTATGGCCAGAAGCCGCTCGTCCATCAACTCGAGGAACTCGTCATGATGGAAAAGGCGCTCGCCGCTCGCCCCGCGCTGGTCACCCAACTCGGCAACCAGCGCATGGCCTTTGCCGGACGCCGGGCGGCGGTTGAAATCCTCCGCCAAGGAATGTTAGGCAAGGCCATAGAAGCCCATGTCTGGATCGGTTCGCCCAACGACCGCGCCTATTTCAACATGGACCGAGTGGTCGCCGAGCCCAGCCCGCCACCGGAGCATCTGGATTGGAATCTCTGGCTTGGCCCCTGCGATGTGGTGCCATATCGCAAGGACATGGCGCCCGCCGTGTGGCGGTCATGGTGGAATTATGGCAGCAACAGCCTGGGCGACTGGGGTTGTCATGTGCTCGATGTGCTCATCTATGCCTACGATGAATTGCAATCTCCCATCGCCGTTCAGAACCATTGCCCGAAGTGCCCCAACCCCGACTTTCACCCCAACCCCTGCCGCAGCACCATCACCTATGCGGTTGACTCAAAAAACTTCGCCCACCAGCAATTCCCGATCTACTACAGCGATTCCTCACAAGCCCCGTCGCGTGCCGCGCTGGGCTTGCCCGCCGGAAAATTCGCCGATGAAAACATGACCGTCGTCGTTTGCGAGGGCGGCGTGCTCACTCTAACAGCCCCGGGCCGTCTTGAGATCTGGCGCGAGGGCAAGCTCACCGCCGGCCTGCAAATGCCCGGCCTGCCGGAGTTTCCGCCGCTCAACCACTGGCACGCCTGGGTTGACAATTGCCTCGGCAAAAAGACCGAACTGCGCAGCCCGTTCAAGGACGCCCTGCGCATCACCGAGGCGGTGCAACTCGCCGTCAAGGCGGCGCGCTTCCGCGGCCAGGAACTCCGCTGGGACAAGCCCAGCCTCAGCTTCACCAACCATAAGCAAGCGTCCGAGACCCTCGTGCGCCGCCACTACCGCGACGGCTTTGGGCCGCCGCCGGTGGTCTAACCGAAAAATCAATCCTTGAACTCTTCCTCATCGATGCTGTGAGTGAGGATGAATTGGAGGTCGTTGAGGTCGAGGTTGGAGGCGAAGCCCTCATCGCCGAGCACGTTGGTGACGAGCTGGGTCTTCTGGTGTTGCAGGATGCGGATTTTTTCCTCAACGGTATCGCGGGTGAGCAGCCGATAGGCGATGACCTTGTTTTTCTGGCCGATGCGGTGGGTGCGGTCGATGGCCTGGTTTTCCACGGCGGGATTCCACCACGGGTCGTAGAGGATGACATACGAGGCGGAGGTCAGGTTGAGACCGGCGCCCCCTGCCTTGAGTGAGAGCATGAACACGGACGGGTCCTTGGTCGTTTGGAAGCGTTCGATTTCCCCCTTGCGGTCCTTGGTTTGGCCGGTGAGGTAGTGATACGGGCGATGTTCCAGATCGAGGCGCGCCTTGATCAGATCCAACATCGAGACAAACTGCGAGAACACGAGCACCTTGTGACCTTCCTCGTAAAGTTGATCGAGCAGATAGAACAGGGATTCCATCTTGGCACTCTCTTCCTTGAGGTATTTCTGGTCGATGAGCCCCGGGTGGCAGCAAATCTGGCGCAGGCGCATGAGCCCCTGCAAAATGGCAAACGAGTTCTTCTTGACCGCTTCCTCCGAGTCGAGGCCGAGCAGGGCTTTCTGGATGCGCTTGAGTTCGGCCTTGTAGAGATCGTGTTGGACGCCTTCCATCTTGGAATAGACCTCCTCCTCGGTGCGCGGCGGCAAGTCCTGGGCGACCTGCAACTTGGTGCGGCGAATGAGGAACGGCCGCAAGCGTGAGGCGAGGCGGGCCTGGCTGAGCGGATCCTTGCGTTTGTCGAAGCGTTTTTTGAAGTAGGCGCGGGAACCGAGCACCCCGGGCATGGCAAAGGCCATCAGCGACCACATGTCCATGAGCCGGTTTTCAATCGGCGTGCCGGTGAGCACCAGGCGGTTTTGGGAATCGAGTTCGCGGGCGCACTTGGCGGCCTTCGAGTCCGGGTTTTTGATTTGCTGGCCTTCATCGAGAATGGTGGTGAGCCACTTAATGCCATTGAGTTCCTCGCCACAGACGCGCAGTTGCGCGTAGTTGAGCACCAGCATGTCCACGTTGTTTTGAATCTCATCCACCTGAATATCGGCGCGGCTGCGCAGGATTTTGACGCGGATGTGGGGTGCGAACTTTTCGGCTTCTCCGGCCCACACGTCCAACACGGATTTAGGGCAAACGACGAGGGCGGGTTTTTTCGGGATGCCGGCCTTTTCGTTTTCCTCCATCAGCCAGATCAGATAGGCGAGGGCTTGCACGGTCTTGCCCAGGCCCATGTCATCGGCAAGGATGCCGCCGAAGTTGTTAATCGCCAGATAGGCGAGGAATTTGAAACCATCAATCTGATAGGGGCGCAGCACCGCCTTGAGCAACACGGGGACGTCGGGATTGACTTCCAACTTGATGTCGCTGGCGCGGTCCTTGATGCGCTTCCAGGCCTTCGGATCGAAGACTTCCGCCGCCTTTGGATCAGCCAACTGCAGGGCATGCATGCGGTGGGTCTCACCGGACAAGTCGAACGGATCGAGCCCGAGCCGGGTGACGGCCTCGCGTTGGTCGGCATCGAGTTTGATTTCCAGACGCATCCAGGATCCATCCTCCATGCGGACGTAGCCGCCGCGGGCCGCGACCAGTTGGCGGATTTGTGCTTTGGATAGATTCACGCCCTGGACATCAATGACAATGCGCAGGTCAAACCAGTCGATGTCCTGGCCGACCACTTCGAAGCGCACGGCGGCAGTGACCGGATCGGCGAGGATGGATTTGAGGCGCAGGTCGATATCGAGCGCGATCGTCTCCGGCATGTTCTTGATCCACTCGGCGAATTTCTCCGGGAACTGCTTGGTGATGCGAGACTTGAAGGAGAGGATTTTCTCGTCGTAGGAGAGGCCCATCTCATCGAGGGCGGCGGGAACCGGATGGAGGTCCTCGCGGGCGAAGCGCAGGAGTTGTTTGCCCTTGACCGGTTGTTGTTCGGCGAGCTCCCAGCCATCTTTGGTTAGATGCTCGGTGCGGCGGCCCTTGGTTTCGATGGCGGTGACATCGACGACGAGGTGCTCGGTCTCCGCGGCGGTGAGGCCTGCGACGAGCTTCATCTCGAAGTGCGGCTTGAGTTCGAGATCGACGACGCGTTTCTTGAGGGATTCCGGCAGGGAGGCACCGATTTTGCGCAGGAACTCGACGCCTTCGAGGGAATCGATGACGCGCTTGGGGATGAGGTAGCGCGGCATGACTTCGGTTTCCTCGAGCCAGCGGGGCGGGCCGGGGAAGACGGTTTCATCGGATTGATAGAGTTCCTTGCGGCCGGGGAGCAAGCGCACCGAGTGGGAGACATTTTCGCCGGTGCTGGTGACGAGTTGGAGAGCGAAGCTATTGCCATCATAAGGATCGTCCTCGCAGACCCAGCCGAGGGCCTCCTCGACGACCCTGAACTCCTTGTCGTCGAGATTGACGATGTAGCCTTTGAGGGCAGGCTGGCGGAACACCCGGTTCATGAAGCGGCAAGACTCTTCCTGATCAAAATCCAGGGTCGTGTCGCCGTATTTGCGCATGTATGCCAAGAAATGCTCCCAAAGCGTCTGGCTGGAGGCATCCATCAGCAACGCCGCCTCATGATGCAGATCGACGTAATGCTCAATGTCGTTTTTTTCGCGGAGCTGAACCCACAGGTCCGCTTTGTCTTCCTTGACCTCGAGCCGGGCTTCATTGATGGTGGCTACCAAGCGGAAGGCAACACTGAGGGGCGCTTCTTGCGGCGGACGCTCGTTGACTTTTTCGATGCGCTCATACCACGAGGCGACTTCACGCTCTTGCTCCCAATCGGCCATTTTTTTCTGAACGTGACCGAGGTCGGTGATCACGTTCATGAACTCCGGATAGGCGAGCTTTTTCTTGTAGAAGGCGTAGGCGATGTAATTCCAGAACTCGATGATATCGCCTGGCGGAATGGGCCATAACTCGAGGGGTTCGTAGGTGGTGATTTCCCAGCGCGGGGTGATGCGCACCATGT
>JBAXPF010000202.1:0-7781 GCA_037132955.1 Verrucomicrobiota bacterium
AACGACTGGTATTTGCGCAAGGTGAGCAATTCGTTGATGGTGAGGCTCTGGCAATATTGTAGGAAGACGGCACCCGCCTCACTCCAGGCTTTCAGATACGCCTCGTCATCCTTGATAAAGCCATCGATGAAGACTTGGAGTTTCTTGCCATCCACCAATTCGAGGGTGACGGAGGTGGGAGTCTTGGCAATGACCTTGCCACGGAAGGTTTTGCCATCCTTGGCCTTGAACAAGCGGAAGGCGAGGGCCTCTTCGCCTTTGGCCTTCACTTCACTTTGATCCGAGCGGTCAGGACGCAGGAAAATGCGCCGGTCCTGATAGGAAATGACGGCATCCAACTTGTTCATGAAATCCGCGCCCAGAATGACATCCTCGCGGGACTTCGCGCCGGGCGGCTTGTCCTTGAGCAGGTCGGTGGCAAGAATGCGCCGGTCCTTGAACACCGCCTCGCCGAGTTGGATGCTGGGCACCGGCGTCCAACCCGCTGGCGCCTCACCCGAAACCCCGTAGATCTTCTCGTCCATCGGCCCCACCACCAGCCCCACCGATGTGGCAAACGGCGCGTGCAACAAACTGGTGCCGGCACCGGTATCCACCAGGAAGCGGGCCGGCTTGCCGTTGAGTTTGCCATCGATGAAAATCGAGTTGTTTTCCAGACGGAACTCAAACGACTCGTAGCCGCGCAAATCTAACAACTGACGGATGGCCAGCGCGCGGCATTTCTGGACAAACACCGCCTTGTCCTTGGACCACGCCGCAACGTAGCTCTGATCCTCCGCACTGAGTCGATCTAACGGAATGGTGGAACGCTTGCCGCTGCGCAACAGCAACACGGCCTCCGCCGCGGTCTTGTCGAGCAGCACGGCTTGGATCACCACACCGTTGCTGCCCTTGAAGTCACGATAGTCCTTGTCAGGCAGGGTTTCCGCCCCTGCGATGCAGGTGAGCGAGGCGACCAGTGCGAGCACACGCGGGAGATGGGGAATCATGGCTAACGGATTACTTGAAATTTCCTTCGGTGATGAATTTCTTCCAGTCCGCCTCGAAGTCGGCGACGCTGTCAAAGCCGAAGATCTTGGCGATTTCCGCAGCCGGCGGAATCTGGTTGGACGACTCGACGCGGCGGATCATCTTGGCAAACGCACACAGGCGCTTGGCATCGCTCTCCATGTAATAGGCGAACGAATAGATCAACACCAAGCGCTCGGGATTGAGGTCGGTGCCCGTCCATTTGAGCATCGGCTCCAACTCCACCTTGACCTTGCCCCTGCGCACCAACGGGCGGAGGGTTCTGGCCCAGGACGTGCCGTCCTTGAAACCTTGCTTCGAGCTGATGTCGTCATTGAGGGAACCCGAGACATCGAGCAGATGGGTTTCGGTTTTCTTGGCGAGGCTGATTTCCTTGAAATAGGCATGACCGGTGACGATGGCGAAATAGCCTTCCGCGCCGAAGGAACTCACCCCGCTCATTTGTTTGGCCAGCACGGTGCCGGCGATCGAATGGGTCGGGAACGGACCCAGCGGCTTGCTGTAACTGGCGGCCTCGGTGATATTGAAGAGGATGGCCGTCTGATGGAGTTTGTGTTTCTCGATTGTCTCCGCAGGCAGGTTGAGCTGGTTGGAACCGGTCTTGTCCCATATGTTCTTGGTCTTTTGGGCGGCGGCGTCCTGCCCCTCTTTCGTTAGATAGGAGACATACCAGTCCCCGAGCGCCTTGTATACCTTGCGGTCATCCACCAGCAGGATGAGCATGCGCTTGTCGCCCCAGTCCTTGCGGAAGTTCATGTGCTGGAAGGCCATGCCGTGCCAGAGCCGCTCCGCAGTTTCGGCCGTTTCATGCCCGCGAATCTTGCCGGCACTGGCAATGAGGAAATGCGCGCTTTCCACCAGTTCAAAAGCCAGCAGACCGCTCTCGCCCAAGGTCAGCTTGGTGGTGAGCTTCTTGATGGTGGCAGGGTCGATCCGGGCTTCCTTCTCCGGGAAACCAGGTTCGCCGCTGGTGATGATGGACGGCTCCGCACCGCCGAATTCAACGAGATGCTGGCGATCAGCAAGGCTCAGATCTTCAATCTTGAGTTTGATTTCCTTGGTGTCCTTGGTGATGAGGGTGACCTGATCGCCCGTGATGCTGCCCAATTCCGCTTCCATGGTGCCGCCTTTGCGGGACATCCAGGTGCGCGTTTCGGCGGCCTGAGCCATCGCAACCGTCATGCCTAACGCCACCAACAAGCCATGGGAGAGTCTGATTTTGTTCATAACAACGCCAGTATAACGAGCCATGCGGCGATTTCCACCTAAATCTTTCAGACTGGCGGCCGCCCGAGCCCGGGGCCTGCCAAAAACGGGTGCGCTGAGACGGCTGGATGCAAAGGAGGCTACAACCTCCTGCTTGTATTGTGCGCTGTAACGGACGCGGTCGGTGCGGTCGGATTTGACGATGGTGCCTGATGATGGATCGGTCGGGGTTGACATAGGAGACCACACTACGAAAAACCGACCCGTCTTGGATAGTGGGGTTCTGTTGAGCGCTTACATTCCTCAAGATTAGCGGTCCGGTGCGGTAGTGCCGCTCGCCGGGATCTGCGTGGGGGAGGTGGGGCAACCTGAGCCCCTGCCGCGACCAAAGTCAAGGGCTGCCGTCCCGTATTCTCACCAACTTGAACCCCTTACTGATGTTCCGGAGTTTTCGAAACGTCCTCTGGAATGTTATCTTTCACCCCCTTGTTGCTTCCTCCGACGCACTGTCCATCAACAAAAAAATCCGCACTTAAGGTGCCTCCCTTATTGAAAGCAATTCTCTGCCCATGTGGGACTCGTTGCCCTTTGTAGACATAGTAGGATTCTACCGAGGAAATAATTCCCCAGGGGTTCTCCCACGTGCCTGTATGCGGAATAAACTCATAATCGACCATTATCTTTTTCTCTCCGAACCTAATCCACGAGTGAGGTGATTTGATGTAACCAAAGATCATCCCGATCGCTAATCCGGCTATGAATGTAGCGAAACAGGCGACGCCTACCCAAAATCGATTCCTGGCAAGTCGTGATTTCATTCGATCCAAATCAGTTAATGGCATTCAAAACTCCCCAGCAACACATAAGAAAATTGGCAGCGTGAACACCCTCTCCTCCAATATAAACTATTCTTTAGCAGTTAGAATTTGCCAAATTCAAATGCCCGCCGTAGGCAGCAAAGTCATATAACTCAGCCTGCCATTTTGCGAGATCATGATAATAGCTACTAGTTTTATCTACCACATTTTTGGCAAGAGTTGCGCACGAGCAGGGACAGTACTTTCCTTTATAGGGTTTGATCAATGCGATCATTGTATTCCAATTGGATTTTAACTGCGAAGCATGATCGCGCTCGTGTTGCAACACCGTTCGCTGTTTTTCATTGCGTGGGTTGATTGCAGCGGACGGGTCCGAGATATCTTGCAGTTGATCCGGATTGGTATCTGCCCTGCGTACGAGTTTTATCTTGGGTGCCTTCGCGGCAAGTGTCAGTACACATGTGTCTCCGTTGGTAATCCAACTCCAGAACGTATGGTCAAAATCGGCCTTTACGTCCCAGTCATCAAATCCTTCTGTCTGGGCCAAGCCATCTTGAACATTGCCTACCTCCATGAGCAGCGAATTTACATCGACCTTAATCTCTTCAACATCATCCGAAAACCAATTAGATCCAAGAAAATCAATTCCACTAGTTGGTGAATTGGGCCCATACTGATACAAATTCACACCGCCCTTTTCCCCGATGGGGTCCCTGGACGGCCAGCGCCCCGTCAACGGGTCCATATATCTGTACCCGTAAAAGTGTATAGGCAGAATACAGGGGTCTTGCGGGCCAGAATACTCCTTTGAGTTTCCGCTAAGTTCACGCGACACCCGCCGTGTCCGGTGTCTGTAGCCCGTTGTACGACCGCGCCACGGGGTTTCTGGCGCGCCGGTCAACGACGACGACCGGGGAGGGACAGCGCAAGCGCGTCCGCGCTGCGGAACACATCGGATAACATCCCAGGCAAGGATCACCCGACCGTCTTAGACGGCCCGTTTACCCTTGTCAAGCACAGGAGCCTTGGCGTCCCGCCGGATTGCCACAGGCATGGACTGCCGCCACTTCTCCAACCAATGCTCAAGAACGCTGGGATCTCGGGGCGGGATAGGGGGCTTCAAGCCGCCCTTTCTGTCACGCCACGCCCTCATCCGCAGGGTGTTTTCCAGACGGGTGGGTTGCTTTTTCATGACACGATGTTCGACGGCGCGACGCAGCAATTGATTCAATTCGGCCCGCGACGGATTGTTATTTGGAAGGTGTCATGCCGGCAGGCGAGCAACTCCGTTATCTCGTGGCGGCAGGTGATCCAGCAAAGCCGTGCCTGGCTCCCAGGTGCTGAGACGCCGCAAAGGGTGGAGCCATGCAAAACAAACATGTCTCGAAAATCATTTGAAAAACTCGACGTCGCTGTTAATCTTGGCTCACCCCCAAGCCCCATATCCCATGAAAAGTGCTAGCAGTGCCAACCGTTCGTCACGCGCAGCCGCCAAAAAGGCTGCACGGAGGGAAGACCGCCAGCGCCTGGAAAACGGTGAAAGTCCGGCGGCCCTGCAGCGCGAAAACTCGATTTTTCCTGCGGGATTTTTCAAGGATGCCAAGATTTCAAATCTCTCCCAAGTCGTGGGCCGGTGATGCCGGGAAGCACCCATATTCTTGACTATGTCACCTTCCTCAAGGAACTCGGCGAGACAAATGCGCCGTATTTCCTGGAAGGCGGCCAAGCGGTAAACTTCTGGGCGGAATTCTACTCCGCCCGAGAAAGGGCCGACGGGTTGGATGCGTATCTTCCTTTCACTTCCAAGGATTGTGACATTGGGATCGGGTGGGCCGCGCTGAAATACTTCAAGGCGAAAAAGGGCGGGTCTTTTACCAACCCCCCGACTTTCGCATATGGCAACGACTAAAGACACAATGGTTACATCTCGCACCCAACGCTGGCTATATTCATCACTCGTTCTCGCTTCCTTTCTAGCCGTCTTCTTCGCAGCCATATATACTACCCTTAAGCTGCGGGTTGCCTTCGCGGACGGCCAGGTAGCGATTTTTCGAGCAACGAAGGTAGCAGCGGCTACCACTACAGACATCAATGTGTTGAAGGACCAGTTGAATTACGTAGTCAATTATTACCCTTCCGGGTCAAGGCAAGTGAGGGGAACGCAACTCGACCGTGTCGTCGAATCTGCACGTTCCAACACAATTGAAACAATCATAGATCGCCTACGCACCACAACCGGAAGGGATTTAGGGAAAGACCCTCAACAGTGGCTTCGGGAGTATCCATAGCATTTCGTGGCAGTCATGGCGCGTGCAACGACTGAGGATGCGTGGCACGTGTAGATTGAAACATCCGCATGCACATGAACGGCACGGTCTAAAACAGAAACAACATACATTTCGCCTATCCCCTCCCAACCCCTCGTGCTATCAGCCAGCCACGCAATGACAACCGCCCCACCATGGCCGACCGCCATAAGCGCTCAACAGAGCACCTCTCAATGCCGACATCCGTCGCGCCTTCCGCGGTGCAATGAGGCCGCGGCTCCATGCCCGCACTCACACCTCGATTTGCGCTCCCAACTCGATGACCCGGTTAGGCGGCAAGTTGAAGAACTCCATGGCGCTTTGGGAACTGCGGGAAAGCAGCGCGAAATACTTCGCCTGCCATAGCGGGAGGTTCTTGGGGGTGGGAATGATCGTTTCGCGCCCGAGGAAGAAGCTCACCTTGTCCGCGCGGCAGGCCAAGCCATGCGCGCCGCAAGCCGCCAAAATCTCCGGCACATTCGGTTGCTCCATGAAACCATAGCGTGCCACCACCCGCCACACTCCCGAGCCAAGTGAAACCACCTCCAGGCGCTCCTCCTCCGGGATGCGCGGGGTGCGCTCCGCTTGGATTGTTAGAATGATGGTCACCTGATGCAACACCTGGTTGTGTTTCAAATTGTGCAATAATGCCGGCGGGGCGGAGTTGCCAGCCAGCGAAAGATAAACCGCCGTGCCCTGCGCCCGCATCGCGCCCCCACGTTCCAAGGAACTGACCAACGTGTCCAACGGCAGACTCATCTCCGCGAATTTTCCCGCCAACACGGCCCGCCCGCGCTTCCACGTCAGCATGGTCAGCATCACCGCCCCGCCAATAGCCAGAGGCACCCAGCCGCCCTGCTTGATCTTAAGCATGTTAGGAATGACGAAACTCAACTCGATGATCATGAAGGTCCCGCAGATGAGCAGCACCCGCCACAGCGGCCAATGCCACAGGCGCCGCGCAATCGATGACAACACCAAGGTCGTGATCAACATTGTCATGCACACCGCGATGCCATAGGCGGCCGCCAGATTGCTGGATGTTTGAAACCCAAACACCAAAGCAATGCTGCCCACCATGAGCGCCCGGTTCACTTGCCCCACATAGATTTGGCCGCGCTCGCTTTCCGAGGTGTGCTGGATGCCCAGACGCGGCAAATACCCCATCTGCACCGCCTGCATCGTCAAGGAGAAAGCCCCGGAAATCAATGCCTGGGACGCAATCACTGCCGCCATCGTGCCCAGAATCACCAGCGGCATCTTGAACCAGTCCGGTGCCAATTGATGCAGCGGGGAAATGAGCGTTTCCTCCGACGGATTGGCTAACAGCAAGGCCCCCTGGCCCAGATAGTTCAACAGCAAGGCTGGCAACACCACCGTAAACCATGCCAAGCGGATCGGATTGCGCCCGAAATGGCCCATGTCCGCATACAGAGCCTCGCCGCCGGTGATGCACAAACACACGCCACCCAAGGTGACGGCCGAGTCCAGCCCGTGCTGATAGATAAACTGCAAGCCATACCAGGGATTGAAGGCCACCAGCACTCCGGGGTGCATGAGAATTCCCCTCACCCCCAAGACCGCGATGCTGATGAACCAGACCAAGGTGATCGGCCCGAACAGCGCCCCCACCCGCCCGGTCCCCCGGTGTTGGATCGAAAACAAGCCTAGCAATATTACCACCGTGATCGGCACAATCGCGCTGTCCAACCCAGGCGCCGCCACTTTCAGCCCCTCCACCGCCGAGAGCACCGAAATGGCCGGCGTGATGATCCCGTCGCCGAACAGGAACGAGGTTCCTAACAAGGCCAGCAGCACCAGCACATAGCGGCGACGACTCACCGCCGCACCGACCTTCTTGGTTTGCGGCACAGCCAACGCCAACATGGCCAACAAGCCGCCCTCCCCATCATTGTCGGCCCGCATCACCACCGAGATGTATTTGAACGCAATCAGACTCAGCAAAGACCAAATGATCAGCGACAAGACTCCTACCACATTCCCGGCGAGGGGAGCCATCATCCCATGACCGGCATGCCCGGTCATGGATTCCCGCAAGGCATACAAGGGGCTGGTTCCAATGTCCCCATACACCACACCCAAGGCTCCAAGAGCTAACATGGCTTTGCGACGGGTGGTCGATTCTGATGGATTGCTCATGCCTGAGGGTGACACCGCCAAAACCGGAGTGCGGACGGGCGGGCAGTCAAGCCCCTCCCCCCGGCCAATGCAATCCTAAGTTTGGGAAAAATCCACGCCAACCGCCTGTGCCACCAGCGCTTCCGCCATCTCGCAATCCACGGCGCTGCGGGCATGAATCCTGCACAATGGCTGTCCGCGCTGCACCGGTTCACCGCATTTCACCAAGCGGTCAAAACCCACCGCAAAATCCACCCCGTCACTTGCCCGTGCCCGTCCGACA
>JBAXPF010000203.1:0-7766 GCA_037132955.1 Verrucomicrobiota bacterium
AACGCTCCGTCCTCAAACGCTTCGAGCGCGTCAAACTCCTCAAGGAGCGTGGCGAGTGGAAGGACGGCCGGTCACCGGTGGGTCTGCCAAAAACGAAACACGAGGGTTAAGCCTCCTGCGGCCGGACCTTCTTCCCACACGCGAGAGTCCAACCGGTCTCCGCGGGTGTTGTGTTTCAAGCCTACCGCCATGCACGACGGAACCCGCCTCAACAAGTATCTCGCGTCCTGCGCCGTGGGTTCCCGCCGCGCCTGTGACGAATTGATTCAGGCCGGTCGCGTCGAGGTCAACGGCAGTCCCTGCACCAAGCTCGCCACCCACATTCAAGCCGGCGATCATGTCAAGGTGGATGGCCGCCGGGTGGCCCCGCGGGATATCACCATTGTGGCCTTTCACAAACCGCGTGGCTATGTGTGCTCGCGCGAGGATGAACTCGGCCGCGACACCATCTACACGCTGCTGCCCGGAGCCCTCCACTCGCTGCACCACGTCGGACGGCTGGACCGGGATTCGGAGGGCCTGCTGATTCTAACAAACGACGGCGATCTCTCGCAACGCTTGATGCACCCGTCCAAATCGGTGGAAAAGGAATATCTGGTCACTGCGAACCAGTCCTTTGAAAACGTCCATCTCGATCAGTTTCTGGAGGGGGTTTACACCGAAGGCGGCAAGCTGCGTGCCAAGGCCATCGAACGACTTTCCTCCCGGCGCATCAAGGTGGTTTTGGATCACGGGGCCAAGCGCCAGATCCGTTTGATGTTTGAAACCATGGGCTACACGGTCACCAAGTTGCTGCGCGTGCGCATCGGCCAATTGTGGCTCGGCGATCTGGAGCCCGGACAATGGGCGGTGCTCACCCCGCCGGAAGTTGCCATGCTGCTGGGCACCGTCGCCCCCCTGAAAAAACGCTCATCGCCCCCCGCCACCCGGAAAAAATCCGGCTGAACGCCCTTGCCCTCTTGCCGTGGACGTCAGGTTCGATTAGACTCGGGCGTCTTCCGTTGCCATGACCACCACCCGCTATTTCGTCGCCCGCCTCGCCCAAGCTTTCGGCATCTTCCGCCGCAGCCAGCGCATGGGCGAGGCCGCCAGTGAAATGCAGCTGCTGCGCGAAGCGGAAACCCAACTCGGCATGGTGGTCTGGCAGGACGTCGCATCGATCGAAAAACTCTCCATCGAATACTGGAACCTGCGCAAGCTCGTCAAGGATCGGGAACTCGTGATGGCCCGCCTCACCCGCTACGAACAACAGTTGGAAGACGCCCATAAGGAGCGCTCAAACTTCCTCAGCACCTCCCCCCCCATGCTGCAGGGCTTGCAGGAGGAGCGCCTCGCCGTCCTCATCCAACTCGAGCAACTTTCCCTCAAGCGCGACGATATCGTCACCAATGCCCGTGACATCCGGCGGATTTACGACGGCCTCAAAATCAAACTTGAATTTCTCCACACGGAAGATCCGGCACCCGCGCAACCCACCGAGGACCTCGACAAAGTCAAACACCGTCTGGCCGAACTCAAGCAACAGTTTATCGAGCTGAAGAACGAGCGCAGCCAAGTGGGTGACGCGATTGATGATACCGACAAGCAACTCGATCAAGTTGATGCCAAGCTTGAAGTCATCAAAAAAGCGGTCTACGCGCAAGCGGTGCTCGCCTTTCAAGCCATCGGCGAAGCCAACCGTGAGGTGTCCACCCTGCGGGCTGAGCTTAGCGTGTTAGATACCCGCATGCGCCAGCTTTACAGTGAAATCGGCCGCTATGTGAGCCGCAAGGCCTTTAGCGACGCGAACTGCGCCAAGACGGCGAAACCCCATCACGGCCTCGTCGATGTGATGCGTGCCCTGCGGCGCTCCGTCGCCCTCAATCACCGCTTGTCAGGCATGTCCTGAGCAGATGCCGGCGGACCCCCGCTACCCCCGCATCACCGTCACCACCCACACGCGCTTGAAGCCGGCGCGCCGGAGGCTGGCGGCACAGGCCTCCACCGTCGATCCGGTGGTTAGAACGTCGTCGATGAGAATCACCCCGGCAGCGGATTGCGCGAGCTGGCGCCGCCCCAAAGTTGTTAGAGCGAAGGCCCCCCGCAGGTTTTCGAGCCGCTGCTTGCGGCCTAACAACGCCTGGGTGTCCGTGCAGCGGATCCGCTTGAGTGCGGCCAGGAGCGGCAGTCCGGTATACCGGGCCATGACGCGGGCGATTTCGGCGGCCTGATTGAAATTGCGGTGCTGGAACCGCGAGCGGTGCAAGGGCACCGGGACGAGCGGCCAATTGGCTTCCAGCGCGGGCCGCAAGCGTTCGTCGTCAAAGGCTTCCGCAGCCAGCCGCCCCAACTCCGCCGCGAGATGAATGGCTCGTCCGTATTTCAGCTGATGGACCAAATCCCGGGTGCGCTCGTCCCAGCGCATCGCCGGCCGGGCGAACTCAAAGGAAAACGCCAGCTCGCTGCAATTCCGGCATTGGAATTCACTCTCGATGCGCCCCTCGAACGGCTCGGCGCAGATGGCGCAGAACGGCGGCTTGAGCCGCGGCAACTCCCGATCACAGGCATCACAGAGCGAGCGCCCGTTTTTCAAAACCGCCCCGCACAGTGCACATTGCGGCGTGTACACAAAGTCGAGCAAACCCGAGGCCATGGCCGCCAGCCATGGCTTCACCCGCCCGCATGCCCCTGCCTCGCTCATGCGCCCAGTCTAACGCCCTGGCAAAAAAATAAAAGCCCGATGAATCCGCCCGGGTAACATGCGGATTTACCGCAACGCCGCAAAGGACTCAAAGTGGCGCAACAGGGAACTTATCTATCTAAAAAATCCTGCCTTGCTTGGCGTTCTTTGCGGTTTTGCGGTGAGGTATTGGGCAGTTACATGCCTTGTCACACCCGGCACTCCGGGTGCTGCTGCTAAAACCTTGCATCGCGGCGGGCGTTGCCGCACCCTCCGGCCATGGAAAGCCACGAATGGCGTGAACGCACCGCCGAGGGACTGAGGTATTTCAGGGCCTCCCATCATGGGGATCGCTGGACGATCCTCACCACCCTGAAAACCGACCCGGACTGGGAAAAACTCGAGTCCGCACAGGTCCCGGAGGATGTTTGGCGCGCGCTGCGCGACGTGGTCTGGCGCAAATACCAACGCCGGCGCTGCTCGTGGGAGCGCGTCGTGGAACTCGACAAGCTCCTCGGCGATGAACCCACCCCGGAAGGCCGCTAACAACTCAGCGACCGAACATCTGGGTCCAGTGATTGCCGGTGCAGCCCATGCCGATGCGGGCCAGACCCGGCATGAACATGTTCTTGTGATGGCCGGGCGAATAGAACCAGCCCATGTTAGCCTCATGGGAATCGCTGCTGCCCATGAAGATGTTTTCGCTGGAGGCGGTGGTGCCGAAGTTTTTCGCCCGATCCCACGGCAGGCGTTTGCCTGACACCGGCGACTCATGGGCGAAGAAGTCCTTTTCCGCCATATCCTTTGAATGGTCACGGCCGGCCGCGCAAAGTTTCGGATCGAGGATCAAGGCGTTGAGGCCCACCAACATCCGCAGTTCGTTGCATTCCTCGATGCCGCGCACTTCCGCTTCCGGCACTCCCTTGTCCTTGGCCAGCTTGCGGTTTTGGGCCAGAATCCTCACATCGCCGCGCCCAAATCCACAAATCTCTTCCGCCACGGCTTTTTCCTTGGCTTCCAAGGAGCTCGCGGAATCCAGCGGCTGGCTTGATCCCAACGCCTTGAGGGTGCCATCACGGAATTTTGCCAGGCCGACGACCCACTTGCGCTGGGCTTCCAATTTGGCCCCTCCGGTCGCCATGATTTGTGCGGAATCCGGGATGAGGAGTTTGCGGAGTTGCTCAACGGCGGGCATGCTCTCGCTCGTGAGCAGCGGCTTCATCGCCGCCTCATCCTTGGCATAAACGTCCTTGAAGGCGGCCCGGTGTTTGCTGATCTCCTGCCGGTTGTCGTTTTTTTTGCCGCCAAGGGTCTTGGCTGTTAGACCAAGATCCCTCAGAAAGTCGTCCCGCAAGCGCGGCCAGGTGGTGTCGATTTTCGTGAGCAGGCGCTTTTGCTCGGCAGCGGGCAATGCCGGGATGGCGGCTAACAACTCGTCAAACCCCTCACCCGCGGCGGCTTTGGCCCGGAATGCGACCAGCATTTCATCCGCCGTGCCCGGAGCGGCGGCCAGCGGAAGCACCATCAGCATAAGGAAACAGCACAGTCTTTTCACGGCGAAGCGGATTGACGGCCATCATGGCCTCTTTGGCAACCCATTTCTTTGGCAACCTGCCCAGACCACCGTGGCGGCGGTTTCCAAGCGCCATGCCAATCTAACGGCCATACCCACGGACGCCCCGGCGTGCCCCGCCTCAGGGGTCGAGGAACTTGCCCGGGTTGAGGATGTGACGCGGATCGCACACACGCTTGAGGGCGCGGTGAAGATCCATCGCCACCTCGCCGAGCGCCCCTTTGATCCAGGGTTTCTTGGCAAGTCCCACGCCATGCTCGCCGGTGATGGCGCCACCGTTGGCCAGCACCCAGGCAAAGAGCTGGTCGAGCGCGGCATCCGCCCGCGCCCGCACGAGCGGATCGGCGTAGTCGCCAACCATCAGGTTGGTGTGAATGTTGCCATCACCCGCATGGCCGAAACAGGCCACGGGTATGCCGGTTTGCCTTTCCAACACTCCAGCGAATTCCACCAGTTCGACCAGCTTGGAACGTGGCACCACGATATCCTCATTGAGTTTTGTCAGGCCGGTGTCTCGCAGGGCATAGGAGAACTCGCGGCGGAGGTTCCAGATGCGCTCGCAGGACGCCTCATCCGGCGCGCGGTCGATGGCCGTGGCACCGAGCGAGGCGAGCAGCGCGTGGAGTTCATCCAACTCCGCGAGCACGGCGGCAGGGCGGCCGTCGATTTCCACAATCAGATAGGCATCGCCCGGCGGGAAGACCCCGGCACCGAGGCGGCGGCGGGCGGCGGCGAGGGTGAAAGCGTCGGTGATTTCGAGCGCGGATGGCAGATGCCCCGCATTGAGGATGGCCTGGACGGCGGCCGCGGCGCATCTCATATCCGGGAACATCGCGGCCAGCATGCCCCGGCTGGCCGGCCGCGGGATGAGCCGCAAGGTGGCCTCGGTGATGACCCCAAGCATGCCTTCGGAGCCGGTGAACAACCCGATCAGATCAAAGCCGGTCTTGTTCTTGTGCAGCCGGCCGCCGCTGCGCACGATGCGCCCGTCGGCGAGCACCACCTCCAAACCTAACACATACGCGCGGGTCACGCCGTATTTCAAGCAGCGGGGCCCCCCGGCATTGGTGGCGATGTTGCCACCAATCGAACATTCCTTGAGTGATGCCGGGTCGGGCGGGTATTCCCAACCGACCTTGTGGGCCGCCTCTTGCAAGGCGCTGGTGATGACGCCGGGCTGGACGATGGCGACGCCATCCTGCGGGTGGATGCCCAGGATGCGGTTCATGCGGGCGGTGGAAAGGACGATGCCACCGTTGACGGGCACACAGCCGCCGACATAGCCGATGCCCGCGCCGCGGGTGGTCACCGCCACGCGCCGGCTATGTGCAAGGGCCAGCACCAGCGCCACATCCGCCGTGCTTTCCGCAAACACCACGACGTCCGGCAGATGACTGGCGGACCATTTGTCGGTGGCATGACTGGCGAGCACGTCCGGATCCGTGGAAACTTTTCCCGCGCCGATGAGTTCGGCGATTTGAGCGGCCAGACTGACGGGGCTTGCGGTCCATGGCTGCGCGGCGGGCACCGTGGCGGCTGCGGGCACGACCTCTGCAAATTGCTCGGCAACATCCCCAAGAGCATAGATCTTCTTGTAATACTCATCCGCCATCCGTTCGGCATCAAAGAACGGAACCACGTCGTTCATGGAATTGAGCACCATGCGGTACCAGGCATCCGGGTCTTCGTAGTAGAGCGGCAACGCCCGCCCGTTCAAAATATGATAGATTCCGAGCTGGTCCTGGCGGTCGCGCTCATTGGGATCGAGCGCGGGGTCGGCGGGCGGCACGATGAAGGAGTTTTCGCCGTCGCGGGCGAACTCGCAGACCCAGCCGTCGTAAGTTGATAGATTGAGGGAGCCATTCATGGCGGCGGTCATGCCGGAGGTGCCGGATGCCTCGCGGGTGACCACCGGGTTGTTGAGCCAGATATCCGAGCCGTCCTTGAGGAGGCGGGAAATGCCCAGTTCGTAGCCGACCATGACGGTGGCGCTGGGCAAGTCCCTGGTGAGGCGGATGAGGTGATTGAAGGTGTCGATGGCGCCGTAATCGAACGGATAGGGCTTGCCCGCCCAAATGACCTGGAGCGGCCGTTCCGTGTTGTTGACCAGATTGCGGAACAATTGGACATCGCGGGCGATAAGATCGGGGCGCTTGTAACCGGCGAAGCGGCGGGCCCACACCATGGTGAGCACGTCGGGATCAAAGAGTTTGCCGGTTTGGCTGGCCACATGGGTGAAGAGCCTGTGCTTGAGTTCGCGCTTGCGCAGACGCAGCGCCTCGATGTCATCGGCGAGGCGCGCGGCATCGAGTTCCTTGTCGCCCCAGAATTTCTTGTTCTGGGCGTTGGTGACGTGGGTGATCTCGCAGATGTTAGGAAATTCCTTCCACATGTGGCGGGACACCTCGCCATGGAGTTTGGAGACACCATTGGCGGAATGACTCAGGCGCAGCGCGGCCAGCGTGTGGTTGAAGACATCGCCGCCGATGCCGGTGATGGCACGGATTTCCGGCTCGGACACCTCACCGAAAAAGGAGAACTCCCGCAATAACTTGAAGTCATGCTTTTCGTTGCCCGCTTCCTCCGGAGTGTGGGTGGTGAACACGAAGCGCTTTTTCACCTCATCCAGGCTGCGGAATTTCTCGTAAATACGGAAGGCGGCGGACAGGCCGTGGGCTTCGTTGAGGTGCCAGATTTGCGGATCCACGCCCAGTTCCTCAAGCAAGCGGGCGCCACCGGCGCCGAGAATGATGTATTGGGCGATGCGGCGCAGCGGGTCGTTGTCGTATAGCCGGTGGGTCAGCGCGCGGGACAGATCGTCATTTTCCTCGATGTCGGTGCTGAGGAAAAACATCGGCACGGTGCCGAAAATCTCGCCGGGCAGGAACATCGCCTTGACCCAGACCGGATGGCCGTGGATCGGCACGGTGAAGCGGATGCCGGTGTCTTTGAGGAAGGCGTATTGCTGTTTGCGGAATTGAATGGCCAGTTCACCATCCTCGCCACGGGATTGGTTGTAATAACCGTAACTCCAGAGCACCCCGATGCCGCAGAGGTTTTGGCGCAGATCCGCGGCCGCCCGCATGTGCGAGCCCGCCAGAAACCCCAGCCCGCCGGAGTAAATCTTGAAACTCTGGCTGATGGCGAACTCACAGGAAAAATACACCGCGCTTTTGGCATATTGCGGGTCGATTGCGTAGCTGTGGGCAAACGGCTTGGGTAAGAAGGAAGCGGGCATGGCGGAGGCGAAAAGCGGATTGAATGAAAGCTGGGGGCGGCAGGCACGACGCAATGGGTGTGCCAGAATAAGCGAAAGCGCTCAGATTGTCCAGTCAAGGGCAACTTTCCCGTCACTTGCCGGCGTCCGGGGCTTGGCCATGGTCCGTGCCGCGGTCCCGGAACGCGATTCCAAACACCACTGCCACCGCAATTGCAATCCCCGCCGGCATCAACCAGAACATCTTGGCTCCCGCCAACCAACCGTCCTTGGTGCCTGCCTGCAAGGCGGTCTGCCCCGCCCACCAATCGAGCACC
>JBAXPF010000204.1:0-7695 GCA_037132955.1 Verrucomicrobiota bacterium
CGGTGGTGTCGGTGGTGTCGGTGGTGTCGGTGGGGTCGGTGGGGTCGGTGGGGTGGGCGGCGCGGGGAAACCCGGCGGCGTCGGTGGAGTGGGCGGCGTGGGGAAACCCGGCGGTGCGGGGAAACCTGGCGGAGTTGGCGGAGTCGGCGGCGTGGGAAAACCCGGTGGTGTCGGTGGTGCAGGTGGCGTTGGCGGTGCCGGCAAACCCGGGGGTGTTGGCGGAGCGGGTGGCATGACCAGTCGGCCCAGCACGCTGCCAGCCAGCAAGCCAGGCGGAGGAAATAGCATTGGTAATCGCAGCGTATCACCGGGCTCAGGTTACGGCTCCAGCGGGAGTGCCTTCGGCGGCGGCGGGGGTTACAGCGGAGGGGCCGCACGCGCCAGCAGTTCCAGAGGTGCCAGCAGCATGGGCGGCGGTGGTATGAGCCGTGGCGGTGGCGGTGGTCGCGGTGGTCGCCGGTAATGCCAAGCAACCAATTGATTAGGAATACCCCTATGACAACCCAATCTAACATCATGAAAACATCGAAACATTTGATTCCAGCGATCCTCGTCTCCGGCTGTCTCTGCCTTGGCGTGCAGGCGGCAACCCCGGGTGAAGAAGGTGTGGCGCCAGCCGCCGGCAAAGAGGCGGCGGCACCGGCACTGCCCAAACAAAAAGCGTTTGAGACGCCGGAGTTGGCGGTTGAAAGCCTGATTCAGGCAGCGGCATCCTTCGAGGTGTCTGCCCTCAAGGAGATTCTTGGTCCGGGCAGCGAGAGCATCGTCGCCTCGGAAGATCCCGTGATGGACAAGGAACGGGCGCTCGCGTTTGCCAACCAGGCCAAGAAAAAGCAGGCGATTGAAATCGATCCCAAGAATCCCAACAAGGCCATTCTTGCCGTCGGGGAGGATGCCTTTCCCCTGCCCATTCCGCTCGTCAAGAAAAAGGACAAATGGACGTTCGACACCAAGTCTGGCGTCAAAGAGATTCTGCAGCGGCGCATTGGTGCCAACGAGTTGGACGCGATCGCCATCTGTCAGGGTTTCTGCGAGGCGCAGCATGAATATGCCCAGAAAAAACACGACGGCGCCATGGTCAACCAGTATGCCCAACGCATCGTCAGCACGACGGGCAAACAGGACGGTCTGGCGTGGCAGAACGCGGCAGGCGCTTGGGAAGGACCGGTGGGAGAGGCTGTTGCCAAGGCTTTGGAGCAAGGTTACACGCAAAAGGACAAGCCCCAACCGCATCACGGCTACTACTTCAAAGTGCTCAAGGGCCAAGGGGTGGCGGCACCCATGGGAGAGATGGACTTTATGGTCGGCGGAGCCATGATTGGCGGCTTCGCATTGGCGGCCGCGCCCGCCGAGTATCAGGTCACAGGCGTCAAGTCCTTCATCGTCAGCCACACCGGAGTCGTTTACGAAAAGGATCTGGGCAAGAACACCCTCGACCTTTTCCAAGAAATGGACCGTTACAACCCTGACAAATCCTGGCAGCCCACCGAAGATCAGTGGTAGGATACCGGATGCTTTTCAGGCGTGTTCGTGAAAACGCGGGGGAGTGTTAAAACCACGAACGGCACGTCTTCTCACGCTGAGGCTTGCGCCCGCCGGTTTTTTGCGGTCAATGGGCGCGTCAGGCCAGGCCTGGCAGCATCCCAACCGCGATTTCCAACATCAGGAGCGGTACAAGCGGCGCCTCACCATCCACTCCGCCACTGCCGGAGCCAGCCATGGGTGGGTGATGTCGCCAAGCGCGAAGGCCTCGCGAATCGCTGTGGCTGATGCCGGATGGTTGCCGGCAAGCGCGTGCATCATGTATCCGTCGCGTGGCCGCGGTGGATCCCCGCGGGAAAACACAACGAACTCAACGCAAGCCGCCAGACGCTCCGGATGCCGCCATTGGGGCAGCGCCTCCCATTGGTCGCCGCCCATAATCCAGAACAGGCGTGCCGAGGAAAATCTAACACGCATCGCGGCCGCCGTCACGTAGGAAAACGACGGCCCAACGCTTCGCACCTCGCAATCATCCACCACCGCCCAGGGCAAGTCTGCCGTGGCCCGCCGCAGCATTTCCAACCGGTCATCCGCCGGGGTCGGTTCTTGGCCCGCCTTGTGCGGCGAAATCCGGCAAGGCAGGAAGCGCACTTCCTCCAATCCCAATGTCTGATGGGCCGACCCCGCGATGTGCATATGCCCGAGATGGACCGGATCAAAGGTCCCGCCAAACAACGCGATTTTCCGTGGGGCTGACATGAATTGTGGCTCATCGCCTGCCACTATCTGTGTCTGATGCCGAGGCAGTGGTCAAGTCCGGCTTGTCGTTTTTCCACCCACAAGCTTTGCACGGGCTTCTTTCACCCACAAGAGATGCTGGTGCATCAATCCGGGCTGGCATTTCGAGCGGACAAGCCGCCGGTCTCTAACTAACGGCAGCCAAAATCACCGGGTCAATTTTCCTTTCAAGGGTCACGAACCGCCGTGTTTGGCGGTGAGGGTCACGTCCTTGCCGGCGGGCAGGGCAATCCGGCGCGGCGCGGGTTCGCCGGGGATGGCGACGTTCACGGTCTGGGTGCTGGCGGAGCGCAGAATGGCGGTGATATCCGTGGGTGACCAATGCAGGGTGCGGACCTCGATGTTGCCGCGGCAGCGGGTGCCGGTTAGGGTTCCGGCCGGCCACTGCGGCGGCAGCGCGGGCAGCAGGTCGATGCGGCCCGCGCTGGAGTCCACGAGCATCCGCAGCACGACGGCTGGCAAGCCGCCGCAGATGTCGGTGTTGAAGATGTTTTTCGGGTCGTGGGTGGAAACCATGTTCGGTCCCCAAAATTTGTTAGCCAGCCAATCGACCACTTCATAGGCGCTGCCGGCATCGCGCAGGCTGGCGGCGGCGAGTCCCAGTTGGACCAGTCCGAAGGCCATGTCACCGCCGTTTTCGCGGCGGCGCACGGCCATGCGTTTGTCAAGGGCGACCCGGAAGGCCTGCCGCAGTGAGGGGTCGGCGGCGATGTCGGCGGGCAGACCGGCAAACAACGGATAGAGGTGTGAGACATGGCGGTGGGCGTAACTGTCCTGCAACAGCGGCGTGGTCCACTCCTTGAGCGCGCCGTCGTTGTTGATTTGATAGGCCGGCAGTTTTTCCAACATGGCCTGCCAGCGTGGCACGGCGTCGGCATCGGTGCCCAGCGCCTTGCAGGCGGCGATGAGGTTGGTGAGCAATTCGCGCAGGGCGGCGACGTCCATGGTGGCGTTGATACAGGCGGGGGCCTGGGTGTTGGCGGGTTCATTCTCCGGCGAATAGCCCGGGCTGAAGAGCAGCTTGCCATCGGGGCCGTCTATGAGGAAATCCTCGTAGAACAAAGCGGCCTCCTTCATGAATGGCACGGCCCGCGATTTGAGAAAGGCGCGGTCGCCGGTGTAGAGCGCGTAATCGTAATAGAACTGTGCCGCCCATGGCGCGCCGGCGTGCCAGAAAGTCATCGGCCAGGTGCCGTCGAAGTGGATGTCCAGCCCGTGGGTGCTGGCGCGCGATGGCATGTGAATGCCGCGGCAGCCATAGAGACGGCGCGCGTTCTCGCGGAAGTCGGCCATGCGCGCGTCGAGAAAGCGGAAGTAGGGCTCTAAACCTTCGGCGAAATTTCCGGTTAGATCGGCCGCGAGTGCGGACTCGACATTGCCGTTGATGGTGAAGTCGCTTGACCATCGCGGGTCCCAGGTGCCGGTCCAAAGCCCCTGCAGGTTGGGGAAAACCTCGCCGCTGCTGGAGATCACCGTGTAGCGGGCGGCATCAAAAACCTTTTCCAACAAAGCAGGGGTCAGCTTGCCCACGCTAGACTTGGCGATCAGTTGCTCGGACGGGAGTGTGCTGTCCGCGCCGCCGCCGAGGTCGAGGCTTACCCGCTTGAACAACGGACCGTGGATCGCAACATGCCGGGCTAACAGTTTTGTGAAATCCGGCTTGATGCCACCAAGTGCGGTCTGCATCGCGGGCAAGCGCGACTTGGAAAAATCGTCGAGCAACTCCACGCGCAGCAATACGATGACCTCGTCGGCGCCGGCGACTGAGATGGCATCGCCGTCGGTGGTGGTGGTGCCGCCGCGGGGAATCACCCGTGCCGTGACCTCATAGCCCTGTGGGCTGCCGGGCCAGGACTTGCGGAAAAAACTCCGATAGGTTAGGGCGGTTTTGTTAGCTGCAATCTCAACCTTGCCGATGCCGTCCTTGAACACCTGCTCGGCATTCGCGCCGCCCTGGCCCTTTGTTGGACGGGTGGCGAGTTGCAAGCGGCAAGCGACCGCGCCCTTGGCGGGGCCGCTGATCGACATCGCAAGCAAGCCGTCGGCCCGCGAGGCGAATACCCGCCGGGTGAAGCTGCCGCGTCCATCAGACCAGTTCACTGCGGCGACGCCGGTGGTGAAATCGACCGAGCGCTCGTAGTTCCTAACTGATCCGGTGGAGGTCATGGCGACTCTTAGATCGCAAGCGGGGATGAACGGATCGGTCCAGCGTTTGCCGCCGTAGTCCTCCTTGTTGGAGGTTTCCACCACCAGATTGGCGGCCTGCCGGTATTTTCCGCTGGCCAGCAAGTGGCGGATTTCCGGCAGGCGAGACGCGGTGTCGGGTGGCGGCATCGGCTGCCACAGCGGCAGGTAGAGCCGGCCGTGGTTCACAATGACCGTCTCATCCAATGGCACGCCGTACACCATGGCACCGAGCAAGCCGTTGCCGGTCACCATGGCCTGCTCCCATGTCTTGGCGGGTTCCCGGCTGGTGCAGCCGCGTGCGGGGGCGGCTGTCTGCGCGGACAGCGCGGTCATTAATGTTAGAAAAACGAGCGGGGCGAGGCGTGGCAGATGTGGCAGGCGGAGCATGATTCAAAGGTGAGTAAAGAATCTCACAAATCCGGACAAACAGAACCACTGATTACACCCATAAAGAAATGCATTTGAGGTCATGAAAATGATGAGTGAGAAAATTTTCTATCTCTCTCTCTTGTCGTCAGTGGTTTCAGTGGTTCTCAGTGCCTTCAGTGGTTAAAAACGGGTCATCATCATCACCGACCCTGTCCTTAGGTTGAGGCGAGTGGAATGCCCGTTATTTTTCAGGCGCTTTGCGCTCCATGGTGATGGTGTTTTGTTTGGTCACCTCGTTAGGGTCTTCGGTGAACTTGCCGCGGTCATAAGTTAGCAGGCCATTGCATTCTTTTTCCACATCGGTGATCTGTGTCCATACCAGGCCGCTGACGCCGGGGGTCTTGACCAACGGCCGGTATTTGTCCAGCGAACCCAAAAATTTCGCATAGCCATACTCACCGATGACGCTGGCGCGCTCCTTGGTAGGCGGAATACATTTGGTGGTGCCGTAACAATGGGCGTCCATGACCTGGCCGAGGCCGATGTCGAGCGGATTCCAGCCTTGGTAGCCGCCTCCCGGCGCGCCGCTCTCCGCATTGATGGCACGCGATTCGTCCTCGGCGGCGATGTCGGTCATTTTGCGCATGAACGCGCGGATGTTGTCGTCGAGTTTGTAACCCTCGGAATTCTGCAAGCCCATGCCTTCGTTGAAAACGATCCACGAGACGATGCTCGGATGGTTGAAACGCCCATCGATCATCGCCCGCAGTTCGGTGCCAAATTGATTCTGGCGTTGGGCGGTGGATTCGGCGTAAGCGGGTGGCTTGGCGTGGATACCGTCGCCGCTGCAGGGCATGTCTTGCCAGACCAGCACGCCGAGTTTGTC
The DNA here is from genome assembly GCA_037132955.1 of Verrucomicrobiota bacterium. GTDB lineage: Bacteria > Verrucomicrobiota > Verrucomicrobiia > Verrucomicrobiales > Akkermansiaceae > Luteolibacter. The sequence continues at coordinate 5,723 of JBAXPF010000204.1, forward strand.
TGCCCAGTAATACCAGCGCTCCGGCTCGACCTTCACGTGCTTGCGGCTCATGTTGAAGCCGAGTTGCTTGATGGCTTCGATGTCGTAGCGCAATGCCGCATCGGTCGGCGCGGTGTAGATGCCGTCCGGCCAGTAGCCTTGGTCCAGCACGCCGTTGTGCAGGACAAACTCATTGTTCAACAGGATCCGGGTGATGCCATCCTTGTCCGGCCCCACCGACACCTTGCGCATGCCGAAGTAACTTTGCACTTCGTCGTCACCCAGTCGAACCGTTAGATCATAAAGGTGCGGGTGGGCTGGCGACCACAACTTGGCGTCCTTGATTTGGATGGTGAGGGGTTCGCCTGCGGTGCCCATCGCGGTGGCCACCACTTTGCCGGAGTCGAGGATTTCGACGCGCGCGGCGGCCGCAGGACCTGTTCCGTTCGATTGGACATTGCACGTGACGTGGACGGCGGAAGCATCCAGATCGGGGACGATGTGGAGCGATTCCAGATGCTGCGCCACCACGGGTTCGAGCCAGACTGTTTGCCAGATGCCGGAGCAGGGCGTGTAGTAGATGCCGGCCGGTTTGTCGATCTGCTTGCCGCGGGGATAGCCGCCTTCGAAGGTCGGGTCATAGACGGCGACGACCAATTCGTTAGATCCATCTTTCTTCAAGGCGGCCGTCACATCAAACGAGAACCCGTCATAGCCGCCGCGGTGGACGCCGAGTTCCCTGCCATTCAGATAGACCGTGGCCTCCCAATCGACGGCGCCGAAGTGCAGCAGGGTGTGACGCTCTTTCCATTGGGGTGGTGTCTCGAAGCTGCGGCGATACCAGATACGGGTGTTGGTATAGGTGCGGTCCGGGAATGAGTTGAGCATCTTGCCGACGCCGGAGAGGGGTGCCTCGATGGGGAAGGGGACGAGGATTTGCCCCTGATAGGCGCTGGGTTGTTTGTCCGCCCTGGCGATCACGCTGTAGTCCCACAAGCCGTTGAGGTTGAGCCAATCCTTGCGGACCAACTGCGGCCGCGGGTATTCGGGAAGCGCCGTGGCGGGCGACACCTCTTTCGCCCAACGCGTCATGGGAAACGGGCCGGGCACCGGTTTCCAATCCGCGGCAAGTCCGTGACCTGCCAGGCAGAGGGTGGCAAATGCAAACGTGAGGTTTTTCATGGTGTCGAGGGGTGGCAGCGTGTGGATAGGGGAGGCGAGCCTACGCGGGCGGCAGCCTTGAACTTTCAGAGCCCCCCGGGCGGGAAGTTTTTTGATTTGCCAATTTTCCGGCATTCGCTAAGTCTTTCCACCTGAGCCGCAGAAGCCACCTCCAGCGCCGGCTTGTCAACTCCCGCCCAAACCGCCCATGAAGCCCACCGTTTTTCAAGACATCGCCGCTTCCGGCATGCCGCAATTGAAGATTCCCGCCAGGCTGATCCTGCTGCTGCCGCTGGCCATTGTCTTGTTAGTCGGGCTCTTTTCCTCCTACTTCACCGTCAACCCGGAGTCCGTCGCCGTCGTCCAGCGCTTCGGTAAATTCCAATACATTGCCGACCCCGGCCTGCACTTCAAGCTGCCGCTGGGGATTGACACCAAGACCATCATTCCCATCGGCCGCCAGCTCCAACTTGAGTTCGGCTTTGGCACTCCCAATGCGTCCAATCCCGATCAAGTGGGCACCGAACCGCAGCTGGAGCGGGACATGGTGACCGGCGATCTCAATGCCGCCGAGGTGGAATGGATTCTCCAATACAGGATCACGGATCCCAAACAGTATCTCTTTCATGTTCGCAATCCCGGTCCCACCCTCCGTGATCTAACTGAAAGTGTGATGTGCGAAATCATCGGTGACCGCACCATCGATGAGGTGCTGACCATCGGCCGGGCCGAAATCGAAAAGAATTGTCTGGAGAAGCTTATATCATTGCTCGGACGGTTCAACATGGGGATTTCGGCACAGCAACTCCAACTCAACAACGTGCATCCGCCAG
>JBAXPF010000205.1:0-7673 GCA_037132955.1 Verrucomicrobiota bacterium
GAAGACGCCCAAGCCAGCCTGTTCAGCGCCCGCCAGTTGACGGTCAGGACGGTGGCATAAGGCACACGGCGGATTCGGGCTTGTCGCGGCGCGCCACCGAAGGTAGTTCTTTCTATCCGATGTGCAAGACAGTCATCACGATCATCAAAGGAGGCTTGGGCAACCAGTTGTTCATTTACGCCGCCGCGCGGGCCATGACGTTGCGCACCGGTCGGCGGCTTTTTCTGGATGTGCGCCGTGGTTACACCCATGACAGCTACGGGCGCAGCTATCGGCTGCACCGGTTTCCCATCATGGCCGACACGATGCCCGAGGCATGGCGGGTGGCGCCCAACTTGAAGCACCTCCGCCACAAGGCGCTTCGGGCATGGAACAAACTGCTGCCGCGGGCATGGCGCAGCTATCTCGCCGAGCGTCGGGACTTGCTGCCCGAACAACTCACGGCATGGCAACCGCGGCGCGAGCGGGTGACGCTCCACGGCTATTGGCCGGATGAGGCGTTTTTTGCCGACCAGGCGGCGGTTCTTCGCACGGAGTTGGCGGTTCCGCCGCCGGGCGACGCGCGGAATTTGGATCTCGGTGCCCGGTTTGCGAGCGAGGCCACAGTGTTTGTGCATGCCCGGCGCGTGCGCTATCCCACCTTGCTGCCGGCAAGTTATTATCGCGCGGCTCTCGACGGCATTCGGGAACGGGTCGCCAACCCGAGCTTTGCGGTCTTCAGCGATGATCCGGCATGGGCCCGCGACAACCTTGATTTCGGCAGCCACCCGGTCGAGTGGGTCGAGCACAATGCCGACGACGAACTGGCCGATCTCTGGCTCATGAGCTGCTGCCGCCACGCGATCATCGCCAACAGTTCGTTCAGTTGGTGGGGTGCCTGGCTTGGCGGAGATCTGTCTAACGGCCGCATCATTTATACGCCGGATCACCCGCAGTGGTTCCTTCGCCCGGCAAAAGGCTGGCATCGCATCCCGATCCGGATGTAATGGTGCCGCGTGCTTCTGAGGTTGCCCGCGATCTATCAACAACCAGACGGCTTCCCGATCCCCATGACTTCGTCTCATCCCTCATCCACACCGGACACCGCCTTTTGGGGGTGTCTCGATGGGATTGTTGTCATCAATCTCGACGAGAGATCCGAGCGCTGGGATCAGCTGTGCGCCAACAGCGCAGCCCACCTCGCGGGGGGACCTCCACTCACCCGCATTTCCGCCGTGCGCGGAACCGCTTTGCCGGGTTACGGGCAACGCCCGTGGTTTCGCGGCAAGGCTTCGGATCTGCGCTGGGCGGCCCGCGCCGGTTGCACTCAATCGCACCTCAAGGCGTTAGAGTTTGCACGCCAGCAGGGCTGGGAAACCTTTCTCGTGCTCGAGGACGACGCCGATTTCAGCCCGCTGGCCAACCTCGATCTCGCAGCCTTGGAGCGCACGTTGTTCGGCACCGGCCTCGCTTGGGATGTCTGCTATCTGGGATTCAGCCAGGCGGTCGGCACGGCGCTCGAGCTGGCGGCATGCGGACCGCACCGACTCTGCGAGGCGCTGGGTTGCTACACCACCCACGCCTATCTGGTGCGGGGGGCGGCCCGCGATTGGATTCTACCGCGGTTGGCCGCTCCCGCCCATGTCTGGGCTTGGCACGCGCAACATCGCAGCATCGACCGCTGGTATGTCCGCCACCTGTCGCAGGCCCTCACGGTGGTGGCGGTCACGCCCTCTATCATCTCCCAGACGCCGGGATTTTCCGACATCGTCCAGCGGCAGGTGGACTACGCTGCGGAGTTCTCTGGGCAGGTGGCAGGTCTTACCCGCAGCCGCGGCCGCTTCCTCTGGGGTAAACAACTCCGCCGCGTCCTCATGCCACTCGCCGATGGCTACGACGCCCTGCGTGGGCTCGTCAAGCGCATCAAGGGCTTTTGACGCCAAGCGGGACCCGCCACCCGCCTTACGCAGTGGAAATCGACGGCACCACCACCTACTACGTCGACCCTATCAGAACGGAATGTCCATCTCCTCGTCCGGCAGAGGAATTTTAACTTTAACTTTTTTTCCGCCGACCTTGGCGATGCGCACGGAGATCGCCGTATGGGTGGCGTTTTTTTCGCGTTTCACTTCGAACAGGTCGATGGCCTCGAAAAGATCAACGAGTTTCTTGAAGCCGTAGGTGCGGTGGTCGAGGGGGCTCTCGTTGTTGATGCGGTTGGCGATGTTAGAAAGGTTCGCCCAGCCCTCCTCGTCGGCGGATGCTTGGACGGCATTGCGGAGGGTGTTGATGAGCTTGGTGTTGCTCTTGAGGATCTGGCCGGTCTGGAGCTTGGCCTCGGGCTTGACCATGGCCCCCGGTCTGGCCTTGGCGGGTTTCTCCTCCAGATAGATGAAACGGGTGCAGGCTGCGATGAACGGTTCCGGCGTCTTTTTTTCCCCGAAGCCGAAGACCTCCTTGCCATCAGCGCGCAGGCGCTGAATGAGCGGGGTGAAATCGCTGTCCGATGAAACCAGGCAGAAGGTGCTGAGTTTCTTGGTGTAGAGCAAATCCATGGCGTCGATGACGAGTGCCATGTCGGTGGCATTCTTCCCCTTGACCAGATCGAAAGACTGCATCGGCTGGATGGAGTTTTCGTGCAACACCTTGGTCCATCCGGCGAGGTCGGTCTTGGTCCAATTGCCATAGGCGCGGCGGATGTTAACGACGCCATGGCTGGCGAGTTCCGACAGGATGAAATCGATTTTCCCGGCAGGTGCGTTGTCGGCATCGATGAGAAGAGCGATGCTGTTGGCGTGGGTGGGAGTCATGATGATGGCGGGGGCGGGAACAGTGTGCCCCTATTCGAGTTCCTCGCGCACGGCACCTTTGTCGGCGGACGTCACGTGGCGGGCGTAGATTTTGAGGGCGTTAGAGACCTGGCGGTTGCGCGCGGCGGGATGGTAGGCGAGTTTGCCCTTGGCGAGTTCGGCCTGTTCGCGTGCGGCCAGTTCCTCGTCGCTGACAAGGAGTTGGATCGAGCGTTCGGCGATGTTGATTTTGATAGCGTCGCCATCCCTAACAAGGGCGATGGCGCCGCCGGCGGCGGCTTCCGGTGAGATGTGGCCGATGGATAGCCCGGAGGTGCCACCGGAAAACCTGCCGTCGGTGATGAGGGCGCAGTATTTTCCCAAACCCATGGATTTCAGATAGGAAGTGGGATAGAGCATTTCCTGCATGCCGGGTCCGCCGCGCGGCCCTTCATAGCGGATGACGACCACATCGCCAGCCTCGATGCGGCCCTGCAGGATCGCCTCGCAGGTGGCGTCCTGTGATTCAAACACCTTGGCGGTTCCTTGAAAACTCAGGGAAGCTGCGTCGACACCCGCGGTTTTCACAATGCATCCGGCGCGGGCGATGTTGCCTGTTAGAACGGCCAACCCGCCATCCGGCGAATAGGCGTGGGCCACATCGCGGATGCAGCCGAGCGCCTTGTCGGTATCGAGGTCGCGGAAGCGCGCCGACTGGGACGCGAACACGAGGTTGCGGCCGCCGCCGGGGGCGCTTTGATAGAGTTCGATGGCCTCGGGGCACACCGTTGGCCGCGATATATCGTAGCGAGCGATGGCTTGGGCGAGGGTCATGCCATCGGCCCGCGGCACGGTGGTGTCCAGCAGTCCGGCGGCTTCGAGTTCGCCGAGGATGCGCAGGATGCCGCCCGCGCGGTTGACGTCCTCGACGTGATAGTCCGAGCTGGGAGCGACCTTGCAAATGCAGGGGACGCGGCGCGAAATGGCATCAATATCATCCATACCGAAGGCGACACCCGCCTCGTGGGCGATGGCCAGAATATGCAGCACGGTATTGGTTGAGCCGCCCATGGCGACATCCAGCGCCATGGCATTGTCGAACGCGCTGCGGTTGGCGATGGAGCGGGGCAGCACGCGGGTGTCGCCGTCGCGGTAATAGGCCGCGGCCATCTCCACGATCCGCGTGGCCGCCTGCTCAAACAGCTTGCGCCGATTGGCGTGGGTGGCCACCACGGTGCCGTTGCCCGGCAACGCCATGCCCAGCGCCTCGTTGAGGCAATTCATCGAGTTGGCGGTGAACATTCCCGAGCAGGAGCCACAGGTCGGGCAGTCATTGCGCTCGACGCTTCCTAGCAACTCGTCGGGCACCGCACTATCGCCACCCATGACCATCGCATCCACCAAATCATATTTTTTGTCACCGACAACGCCGGCTTCCATCGGGCCGCCTGAGACGAAGATGGCCGGGATGTTGAGGCGCATGGCCGCCATGAGCATGCCGGGGGTGATTTTGTCGCAATTGCTGATGCAGATCATGGCATCCGCCTGATGGGCGTTGACCATGTATTCCACGCTATCGGCGATGACTTCGCGCGAGGGCAGTGAATAGAGCATGCCATCGTGACCCATGGCGATGCCGTCATCGATGGCGATGGTGTTGAACTCTGCCGCAAAGCACCCTTGCGCCTCGATCAGGCCTTTGACAAATTGACCCACATCATGGAGGTGGACGTGGCCCGGCACAAACTGGGTGAACGAATTCACGATGGCAATGATGGGTTTGCCGAACTGCTCGTCCTGCATGCCGTTGGCGCGCCAGAGGCTGCGTGCGCCGGACATCAGGCGGCCTTGGGTGGTGGTGTTGCTGCGTAAGGTGGGCATGGGCTGGTTTTAAGCGATTTTCTCAAAATGGGAATCTAAACTTCACGGTGCGACTCATTCCAGGGAGAAATTTTCCCCCCTGTTGGAAAGCGCGTCTAGGTAAGGCGCGTTGAGAGGGCGCGTTGGGAGGGCGTTGACGGTAGCCGTATTGGCACTGATTCCAGGTGGACTTCAGTTCACCTACACAGGTGCGGACCTGTCAGAGCGCCGAGTATCGGATGTCAAGTATTGCTCGGCACGTGGAGGATAGATAGAGAAGAAGAAGCCTAACATCGCACCGAGTGACCGTTCCCCCCCGGCAGCAACTCCAACCACAGCCCAGCCGCTGGTCATCGGATTCAGTGACATCACAGCACAGCGATACAGGGTCGCAAGTAAACCTGTCCGCCACGACCGCCTGGTCGAAATCGGGCGAGGAGTTCACTCGCTTCAAGACTGCTTGCCGGGTGATGCCTGCCACGGCTGCTGCTTCATGCAGAAGGCAACCCCCGCCAGCGCTCGGAGAATGATTCTGCCGCGCCAATCGAATTCCATGACGGAAAACCATCCCAAAGCGACATCTGGTCAATGCCGGGCGCGGGCGGGGGCGAGGTAGGAGGCAACCGGGCCTGTTGGGGAAATGTTGGGAAAAATCCGCCATCCACTTACCCTCCGTTTTCGGTGCGTTTTGGTGCGTTTGGGTGCGTTTGGGTGCGTTTTGACCGCTTTTGTCTAACTGCTCCGATGCGCTGCTATCCTTTGATTTGCAAGGAAAACGCTGGAGGCGGGGATGGGAATCGAACCCATTATTCCCTGAAAACCCTTGATTTGCAATAACTTCGGCGTCGTTGCGTCGCTAATGACATCCCTGCCGTCGGTGACGTTGCCAGTATTGTTGCCAGGTCGGCGGCGGGCAAGTTCAAAAATCAGACGGGGGGTCGTTTTGGGGTGTATCGAACCTTTGGGTGTTGGGTTTCATCCACGCTATTGCAAGCGCGACACTGCCGCTTTTGACAATCCGCTGGCGGCGCTTGCCACGCCGCCTGGAATCTGTTGGAATCTATCCACGCTTACGGCAGACGTGCGACTTTCTGCCGATAGATTCACCTTTTCCGCCCGCCCCATGCCCGACGCCACGCCTGAGCAAATCACCGCTTTCATCGAACGCTGGGAACATTCCGGGGCCGCCGAACGCGCCAATTACACCAGCTTTCTAAGCGAGCTTTGCACGTTGCTGGATTTGCCGCGCCCCGATCCGTCCGCGCCCGACAACGCGCAAAACAGCTACGTCTTCGAGCGGGCCGTCACCCGCAAGAGTCCCGACGGCACCACCACCACCGGCTTCATCGACCTTTACCGGCGCGGTTCTTTCGTGCTGGAAAGCAAACAGGGCACCAACGCCCCCGGCGAGGAGAATGCGTTCACTGCCGCCCTTGCCGCCGCCACTGCGGCCACCGGCAAGACCGGCCACGGCAAGCGCGGCACCGTCGCCTTCGACAAGGCCCTTGAGCGTGCCTATCACCAGGCACGCGGCTACATCACCGCGCTTTCTGCCGAGGAGGGCCGCCCGCCGTTTCTCATTGTTTGCGACATCGGCCACTCGCTCGACATCTATGCCGAATTCACTGGCACCGGTGGCCAATACGAACGCTTCCCCGATCCGGTCTCGCATCGCATCACCCTGCCCGACCTGCACCGCCCGGAAATCCGCGAACGCCTGCGCAAAATCTGGCTCGATCCGCATTCTCTCGACCCGTCGAAATTCGCCGCCGCCGTCACCCGCGACATCGCCGGACGCCTCGCCGTGCTGGCCAAGTCGCTCGAAGCCGATGGCCACGACCCGCAGGTCATTGCCGGATTCCTTCAGCGCTGCCTGTTCACCATGTTTGCCGAGGACGTGGGGTTGTTACCCGAGGATGGCTTTAGAACCTTGCTAGAACGGATCAAGGACACGCCGCAGGGCTTCCCGGTGATGGTCTCTGGCCTGTGGCGGGAAATGGCCACCGGCACCCGCTTCTCCGCGTTGCTTTTGAAGGAAATCGCCTGCTTCAACGGCGGACTGTTTGAGAACACCACCGCCTTGCCGCTTTCCGCCGCGCAACTGGCGATGCTCACAGACGCCGCCGATAAAGATTGGAGCGCGGTCGAGCCGTCCATCTTCGGCACGCTCCTAACACGCGCCCTTGATTCCCGTGAACGCCACAAGCTCGGGGCCGAATACACGCCCCGTGCCTATGTCGAGCGCCTGATCCGCCCCACCATCATCGGCCCGCTCCGCGACGAATGGGACGCCGTGCGCGTGGCCGCCGTCACGCTTCACGATGAAGCCCACCTAGCCGAAAACCTAGCCGATCAACTGCAAGCCGGCGCCACGGCAAAATTAACCGCCAGTGCTCCCGCCGAGGCGAAACAACTCGGGGCCGAAGCCGTGCGCCTGCGCAAGGAATCCGACAAGCGGCATGCCGAAGCCCTCCAACAGGTCATCACCTTCCATCGCCATCTGTGCAAGCTGCGCATCCTTGACCCCGCCTGCGGCACCGCGAATTTCCTCTATGTCACCATGGAGCACATGAAGCGGTTGGAATCCGAGGTGCTAGAACTCATCGCCGCCCTGGGTGGCCATACCACCTTGAACATGGAAATGGACGAATTCCGCGTCCGACCCACACAATTCATCGGCCTCGAACTCAACAAGCAAGCGGTTGCCATCGCCCAACTTGTCCTGTGGATCGGTTATTTCCAGTGGCAGCGCAAGACCACCGGCAAGGCCGATACCGGCGAGCGCCCGCTGTTGCCAAAGGATCGCAGCATTTTTGAACAGGATGCCGTGCTTGCATACGACGCCCGCATTCCCCGCCGCGACCCGCAAAGCGGGGAAATCCTAACGGTCTGGAACGGCTACACCACCAAGACGCATCCAATCACCGGCAAAGAGGTGCCTGACGAGTCCGCTCAACGTGCCCTGTTCGATTATACCAATCCACGCCGCGGGCCGCGCAACTTTTTTTCTGTAAAAGTTTTCAGGATGGATTTGGAGGCTGATTT
>JBAXPF010000206.1:0-7648 GCA_037132955.1 Verrucomicrobiota bacterium
CCCGCGCCTCGCGGATCAGCGCCACCCCGATCGCATCAGGGACGTCATACAAATCAATGAGAACTTTCTCGCCTTTCTTCAGCGAGGTGGAATAACCGATTAATTGGCGGGCCAGCGCGTCGATGCGTGAGTCATGCATGCGGACAGCGTAACCACAGTCGCCCCCGCATCCAAGCCCGATCTTCGCAAAAAATCTTCTACAATCGCAGCCGCAGTTGCGCCGCCACATTGGCGATGTTGGCATGCGTCATGCCGTTGGCCACGGCATGACGTTCAGATATCTTATCCAAACGTGACTTTTTTGCTAGATTTTGCTCACGGGTCCCGCCACCGGCGCGACAATCGGATGGTCCGATCGGACCATCCGATTGTCGCGGTGCCCAATGCTCCGTTCTTTCCCTTGCCAGCCGCTCGGCAAAGTGCCACCCTCTCACTCATCCTTCCATGAAAAGATCCGGCTTCCCGCGCCTGTTAGTTTTCACCCTCCTCATTGCCCTCAGCATCCCCGCGTCTGCCGCCCCCCGCGAGGCGGCGTGGAAGAAGGTCGAGGAGGCCATCGGGAATGACCAACCACAAACCGCCATCCGTCTGCTCAAGCCGTTAGAATCCGCCGCCTTTGCCGCCAAGGCATGGGGTGAGGGCACCAAGGCACTGGCCATGCGCCTGACGCTCGAAGGGAAATCAACCAACGACGCCGCCACCCGCATCAACGACCTTGCTGAGGAAATTGCCACTGCACCCGTTGCCGCGCGCCCGCTGCTGCGCTTGCTCCATACCCGCTGGCTCGCCGCCTATTGTGAGGATCAAGGCTGGAGATTGTCAGAGCGAAGCCCAAGCACGGACACGACCGACACTGACATTCGAACCTGGGACAAGTCCCGCTTGCTCCGCGAAATTGACCGTTGTTTCGAGGCGTCCCTGGCCGATAAGCCAATCCTTCAGCAAACCCCCGTCGCCGGTTTCAATGCCTTGCTCGATCCCGGTGAACTCGGCGACAAACTCCGCCCCACACTCTACGACTTCATCGCCCACTCGGCCTTGCAATACAACTCAAACTCGGCCCTGCAATACCTCTTCTGGGAACATCCACAGGGGGCCTTTGAAATCACCGCCAACTCACCCGCGTTCGATGCCGCCGACGCCTTCCTCGCCTGGAAGCCGCAATCCCCTGACCAGAACGCACCGCAGCTGCGCGTGTTCCGCCTCTATCAGGATATTCTAACATTCCACAAGGCCGACAAGGACCCCACCGCCTTCCTCCATTGCGATCTCGAGCGCATCCGCTGGGTCGGCAAGGCCGCCACCGGCCCGCAGGCACCCGCACGCCTCGATGCCGCCCTCCGCGCGTTCATCGAAGCCAACGCCAAACACCCTATCAGCGCGGCAGCCAGACAGGATGTCGCGGACACGCTTTACAAGAACAACAAGACCAAGGAGGCGCACGCCATCGCAAAAGCCGGTGCGGACGCGTATCCCGGCCATCCCTATGGCAAGCTGTGCCAAAACATCGTCAACTTTCTCGAGGCCAAACACCTCGCAATCAAATCCGAAACCCATTGGACCTCGTCCGGTGAGAAAATCACCCTTGAGCATGCGAATGTCTCTCACGTCTGGTTCCGCGCCATCCGCCGCGATTGGGCTCCCGGCAATGACACTCTGCTCCGGGACCCGGCGCCGGAGAATCTGCAGGAAGCAAAAGTCTTGTTGGAGCAAAAGCCCGCGTTCGCATGGAACACCGCGCTGCCCGATGACAAGGATTTCCGCATCCGCATCAGCTCCTTGGTAGCCCCGGTACAGCTTGCTCCAGGCTACTATATCATTATCGCCAGTGCCAACGGGGATTTCACACCCAATGACAATCAGATCTCCTGGCTGCCGGTCCGTGTCACCACTCTTGCCCTCGTCCTCAACTCCTACGCCGGAAACAAGCTTGAAGGCTGTGTCACCAATGCTCTCAGTGGTGCTCCGCAGGGTGGAACCCGCGTCGTGATGTGGTCCAAGGGGAAGGACTCGTTAGATACCACCACATCCTCCGCCACGACCGATGCCGATGGACATTTCATACTCACCGTCATCTCCAAGGGCGCAGAGTTCTCTTTTCTCCTCGTGGCTGGCGAGCATGAGAACCAGAGTATTTGCAGGTCCTATCTGCGAGACCGCGAACCTTCACCTTCGCAAAGATCCGGGGAAAATCTGGTATTTCTCACGGATCGCCCCGTCTATCGCCCCGGACAAACGGTGCATTTCAAAGGCGTTTGGTCTGCTAGAGATTTGATAAAAAACAACACCCGGATCGTTGCCGGAAAGGCGGCCACCGTCACTTTCTCCGGCTATAATGATAAACCAATCGATAAACTTGATGTGGTGACCAATGAGTTCGGTTCGTTCTCCGGCTCGTTCACCGCGCCAACTGGCGGCCGCAGCGGTGAATATGGCATTTCCGTCAAGGATGTGGGAGCTACCTCCGTCCACGTCGAAGAATACAAACGCCCGAAGTTTCGCGTGGAACTGAAGCCGCCGGCGAACCCCGTCACACCCGGCGAATTCGTCGAAGTCATCGGCCATGCCGCAAATTATACCAGCGGGTCGGGTGATGGTGCGAAGGTCGCTTGGCGCGTCACTCGCTCCAGTTATCTTGAGGGATCTGAATGGCTGCAACCCCATCCGCCAAGGCGCGACAAGGAAATCGCCAATGGCACCGACACCACCGCGGCCGACGGCAGCTTCCGCATCCGCTTTCCCGCCGAGCCCGATCCCAACATCGGTCCGGAAATGAATCCCGTTTATACCTATGAAGTCAATGCGGACGTCACCGAACCCGCCGGCGAGACAATCTCGGCATCTTCGGAAGTTAGAGTGGCCTATGCCACGCTCGAGGCCGACCTCACCACCGAGTCCTGGCTGGAGGTGGGCAAGCCCGTGGTCTTCAGGGTTCTCACCCACTCTCACGCTGACCATGGCCGGCCGGCTGTGGGTGTCCTCAGAATTTACCAACTCAAGCAACCCGCGCCAAGCCTCAATGGCGGCATTCAGAATATCGATGGCTATCACGAGTTTGATCGTGATGCTGGCGATACCATCGATACCGATAAATGGGAGCTTGGCGCAATGGTGCGGGAAATCCCGGTTAGCACGGGCAAAGAACAGAGCGACATGGCCGGCAAGGCCGATATCTCCACGCCGCTGCCCGCAGGGATCTATCGTGCCGTGTTCACTGCCAAGGATGCCAACGGGCGGGAGGCCCGGGCAACCCACGGCTTTCAAGTGATTGATCTGTCTTCTGACAAGTTTCCAACCCCTATCCCGTTCTTTGCCGTCGTCACAAAACTGGAACCTGGCCAACCTATCAGCGTGCTTTGGGGCAGTGGTTATCCGACGGCTCGCGCCTGCGTTGAGTTCTATCGAGACAAAACCCTGCTCAAGCGCGAGTGGTCAGCGCCCAACCGCACCCAGCAGGTTTTCCAGTTCACGCCGGATGAATCGATGCGGGGAGGTATCGGGGTTCTGGTCTATCAATCCAGCAAAAACCGCGCGCGGAAGTTAGCCAAGACCCTTGAAATCCCCTGGAACAACAAGGATCTGAAACTCAACTGGGAGCACCTCACCTCCAAACTCGCACCCGGTGCCAAGGACACCTGGACAGCCGTGGTCACCGCCCCCAATGGCCATCCGGCCAACGTGGAAATGATGGCCTCGCTCTATGATGCCTCGCTCAATGCCATCGCCCGCTATGATTTCCCGAGCCTCGAAAGCCTGGGCCGCCTGCAATCTGGATATTCACGAACTGCCTCTCTCAACCCTGCCACGGTTATGTTCAAGAAGGGGTCGGATTGGCAACCCAAGGTGAGGTTTGGGTTCAAGAGCCCATACCGCAAGTATGCACGGATGACAGACGCTTCGACTCGCGACTCCAAAGCCGATCAGAATGTTTGGGGGTTCGGAGATGACCTGCCGGACAGCAGAGGCAAGATGAGGGACTCGGGATCCGGATACTTGGCCGCATGCCTCATGGCGAAATCTGATCCATCCTTGTCGGGCACTCTCCAACAGGTCACCGCCCGCAAGAACCTCCAGGAAACCGCGTTTTTCTATCCGCATCTAACCAGCAATGACAAGGGTGAGGTCCGCATCACCTTCACCATGCCGGAGGCGCTCACCCAATGGAAGTTCATCGGCTTCGCCCATGACAAGGACATGCGCACCGGCACGCTCGTGGGCGAGACCATCACCGCCAAGGACCTGATGGTGCAACCGAACCCGCCGCGCTTCCTGCGCGAGGGCGATGCGTTGGATTTCACAGTAAAAATCACCAATCAAAGTGACAAGGAGCAATCCGGCATCGCGCGTCTGACATTCGCCGATGGCACCACACAAAAGGATGTCACCGCCGCGCTTGGGATCGCCGCGTCCGACCAGCCATGGACCGTTCCCGCCAAGGAATCGCGCACGCTGGCGTGGCACCTGGCAGTTCCGGACGGCAGCGGCTTTCTCACCTACAAGGCGCTGGCCACCAGCGGCACGCTGTCGGATGGCGAGGAGGGCTGGCTGCCGGTCATCCCGCGGCGCGTCCTTCTAACGGAATCGATGGCCCTGCCGGTCCGCGACGCCGGCACCAAGGATTTCACTTTTCCAAAACTCCTCGACAGCGGGAAGTCCACCACCCTGGAAAACCGCTCGGTCCAAGTGCAAGTCGTATCGCAGCCCGCGTGGTATGCGGTGCTGGCGCTGCCCTATCTGATGGAATTCCCGCATGAGTGCGCGGAGCAGACATTCAACCGCTACTATGCCAACGCGCTGGCCCGCCACCTCGCCACGACCCATCCGAAAATCCGCCAAATCTTCGACCTGTGGAAGAACACGCCGGCGCTCGACAGCCCGCTCACCAAGAACATCGACCTCAAGGGGATTCTGCTGGAAGAAACCCCGTGGCTCAACGAGGCGGACGATCAATCCCAAGCCCGCCGCAAGCTCGGTTTCTTGTTTGACGACAGCCAGCTCGGCGAACAACTCGACCTCACCCTAAAACAACTCCGCCAGATGCAGGATCCTAGCGGCCAGTGGCCATGGTTTCCCGGCGGTCAAGGCAACGAGTATATCTCACTTTACATCGCCACCGGCTTTGCCCGGCTCCGCGCACTCGGCGTGAAGACCGACATCACGCCTGCCCTGAATGCACTGTCTCAACTCGATGCCAATCTAACCAACCGGATCACCGCCATCAAACATGCCGCGAAGAAGGACCCGCAATCCCTCAAGGCCAACCATCTCGATTCACAGGTCGCCCATCACCTGTATGCCCGCACGTTTTTCCTCAAGGACCGCGCCGTCGCGCCCGCCGACAAGGAGGCGTTCGAGTATTTCGCCGCCCAGGCCAAACAATACTGGCCCAGCCTCGACTCGCGCATGTCCCGCTCCCATGCCGCGCTGGCGCTCGACCGCCTCGGCGAAAATGCCACCGCCCGCCTCATCACCCGCTCACTCAGGGAACATGCCGTTTCTAACGAAGATACCGGCATGTCGTGGCAGGATGCCGAAGGTGACGAGCGCTGGCATTGGTGGCAGGCTCCCATCGAAACCCAGGCGATGATGATCGAGGCGTTCCGCGAGATCGATCACGACGCCAAAGCCGTCGCTGCCTGTCAGGTCTGGCTCATCAAACAATTGCAGGTGCGCAACTGGCACACCACCAAGGCCACCGCCGATGCCATCCACGCCCTGCTGGCGGACGCCACAGATTTGTTAGGAAGTGACGCGCAATTGCAAGTAAGCCTCGGCGGCACCCCGGTGAAACCGGATGGAGTCGAACCGGGGACGGGGTTTTATGAAGCGCGCTTCGCCGGCCCCGCGATCAAACCGGAGATGGGCGCCATCCAAGTCACCAAGACCGACCCCGGCGTCGCCTGGGCCAGCGTGCATTGGCAATACCTCGAGGATTTGACCCAGGTCACCGGCCACAATGCCACGCCGCTCAAGCTGGAGAAGGGCTTGTTTGTTAGAAAGAACACCCCGGAAGGCCCCAAACTCGAGCCGGTCAGCGGCCCGGTAAATGTCGGCGACGAATTGGTCACGCGGCTGGTCCTGCGCAATGACCGGGCGATGGAGTTTGTACACCTCAAGGACCAACGCGGCAGCGGCACCGAACCGGTCAACGTGCTGAGCGGCTACCACTGGCAGGATGGCCTGGGTTATTACGAAGTGACCCGCGACACCGCCAGCCACTTCTTCATCGACACCCTGCCCGCCGGCACCCACGTCTTTGAAACCAGCGTCCGCGTCCAACATGCCGGAACCTATCAAACCGGTGTCGCCGAAATCCGTTGCATGTATGCCCCCGAGTTCAGCGCCCACTCCGCCAGCATCCGGCTCGAGGTCACCCCCTGAGCCTGCGGTCGTCGCGACAATCGGATGGTCCGATCGGACCATTCGATTGTCGCGGCTCGGCGGGTGGATCCGAAAGCGGAAGTTGAAATCCATGATTCGTTCTTGAACGGATTACACAGATTACTCAGAAAGAATTCGATTCTTTATTTTGTAAACACAACCGCTTTTCCGCTAGATATCAGGGTGCTCCGAGCCCGCTGGGCCGCGCAAGCGGCCGCGGTCGGAACAAGAAAAAACCGGCATTCCCGTTAGAGAATGCCGGTTAGGGATGGGGATGGGGGCCGGGTTATTCGGCGGGATTGGAGGCGGCGACTTCGGCGGCCTTTTGGTCGCGCAGCCAGGCACGGCGGCTCATTTTGACGCGGCCTTTTTCATCGACGCCGACGCACTTGGCGGTGACGACATCGCCCTTTTTGACGACATCCTCAACGTTTTCGGTGCGGCCTTCGGCGAGTTCGGAGACGTGGATGAGGCCGTCCTTGCCGGGGAGCACTTCCATGAACGCGCCGAAGGCGGTGATGGAAACGACCTTGCCGGTGTAGTTTTTGTTGACCTCGATTTCCTGGAACATGCGTTCGATCATGTCCTTGGCACGCAGCAGACCTTCCTCCTTGGAGGCATAGATGTGAACCGTGCCGTCGTCCTCGATGTTGATCTCGGCGCCGGACTCGGCCTGGATGCCCTTGATGTTCTTGCCGCCCGGCCCGATGAGCTCGCCGATGCGGTCCGCCGGGATTTTCACCGTGACGATGCGCGGGGCATGCGGGCTGAGTTCGTTAGGCGTGGTGATCGACTCGGCCATCTTGGCGAGCACCTTGGTGCGGCCGGCCTTGGCGATGTGGATCGCTTCCTCGAGCATCGCGAGCGGCAGGCCCGGGAGCTTGAGGTCGAGCTGATAGCCGGTGACGCCTGCGCTGGAGCCACAGAGCTTGAAGTCCATGTCGCCGTAGAAGTCTTCCGAGCCGATGATGTCGAGCAGCATCTTGTAGCTCTTGAGCGAGTTGTCCTCGTTGGTCTCGGTGACCAGGCCAACCGAGATCCCGCCAACCGGGCGAATCAGCGGCACGCCCGCGTCGAGCAGGGCCATGGTGCCGGCGCAAACCGACGCCATCGAGGTGGAGCCGTTGGACTCGGTGACTTCCGAGGACAGGCGGATCGCGTAGGGGAAATCCGCTTCGTCGGGGAGGCATGGTTCGATCGAGCGTTCGGCGAGCGAGCCGTGGCCGATTTCGCGGCGGTTGATGCCACCCATGCGGCCGGTTTCACC
>JBAXPF010000207.1:0-7636 GCA_037132955.1 Verrucomicrobiota bacterium
GCCGAACCGCGCCTCAAAACCGAATTGGTGCGCTGGAGCGCGAAATGGCTTCTGCCTTCGTTTTTGGCCATGCCGTTCATTCTCTTCTGGTATCTGTGGCAGGTGCCAGAGTCGCAGCGCGCCCTGTTGCAGTTGGGCATGAGCACTATCGGCACCGGCGCCTTCACCCAGGTCACGCGGATGGCATTGATCATGGTCATCAGCTCGGTCACCGTGGTTGGAGTCGTGTATTTCCTGGCGTGGCGTTTGCCGCTTTCGTTTGGTCGCGCGCAGGCCATGGCGGTGTTGTTTTTGGGACTGGTGGTCACGGCCGCCGGCGAATACAGCCGTGAAATGTTGCGCAAGCCGTATGTGATCGGCCGTCACATGTATTCCAATGGCGTGCGCAAGAGCGATGTGGCGCGACTCAACCGCGACGGCTATCTGCCTAACTCTCCGTGGCTCCCTGTCAACGCCACGGTGATGCAGCGCGGACAAGGCATGTTCCGCGGCCAGTGCATGTCTTGCCACACCGTCGATGGCTACCGTTCGATGAAGGGCTTGATGGCGGGCCGTGACCGCGAGGGCGTCAGCAGGTTGTTAGCCATTCTCCACGACTCCAAGCCGGATTCCCCCTATAAAGCCTTCATGCCACCCTTGGTCGGCACCACCGAAGAGATCACCGCCTTGGGCGATTATCTGGATTCCCTGTCTGCCCCCAAGTAGGAATAGACCCAGTAATGGTATTCGTTGGTGAGTTTTTCATCGGCCGGATTGATAGCCAATGAGTACCTGGTGACGAACTTGAGGTTGAGTGCGGGCTTGCCTTTCGTTAGGTGGGCGGGAATCTCGAACTCGGTATCGCGGAACTTCGTCGGCATGGTCCCGTTCTGCCAGGTCGGCACCTCCATTTGGGTTTCAGCGTAGTGGCTCTTGATCAGCTCGCGGTATTTGCGCAGGTCATAGTTGAGCACGTAATTGGCGCCCTGCTCGAACCAGGTGCCGGCCAGGGTGCCGTCCACGTAGACGTCCACCTCCTGATGGTAGGCCGTCTGGTTGATGCGCTTGCGCAGGCGCACGCCGTCGTTGTCAGGGGAGATCTTGACAGTGAACGAGGACTCCTTGTCGGTCCAGCGGCCGTCATCGGTGAGGGGTTGGTTGAAATCGCCCTCATAGCCTGAGGTGTCCGTCTGCACGCGCAGCCTGCCCTCGCTGCCGGCGATTTTATAGTGGTGCGCCGCCTCGGCGTCCGGCTTGCCGACGTCAAGCGCATCGGTTGGAACCAAAAACTTCCTTGGATTGTGATAGTAATAGACGGCGCTGAGGAACGAGCCATCCCTGTCGTGGGTGAAGCCATGGGCATGATCCTGGGTCAGCTTGATAGAGTGGAGGAACGGGACATAATCGAGGATGTGAAACCGGTAGGCGGTGCCGTCGGCGAGGCCGCCGCTATAGGGATTGCAGACACCGGGATGGATGCCATAACTGTGGTTGAAATAATCCTCGCCGCCGGTGGTCTCCACGGCGGGGGTTTGCGAGCCATCGGTGAAGATGCTGAAATTGGCTTCAATGTCGCCGGTGAGTTTTGAGACGCAGCCGACCAGAGTGCCCGAGCCATCGATGTTGAGGTTGGCAAAGTCAGGTGCGCCCGCCTTGACGGCCACACCATCGTTGAACTGCACCTTGAAGGTGCCCGTGGTTGCCACAGGATACGGGTTGTGATCCGACCACTTGATCTCACAGGTTGCCGACAGCGGGGTGGCCTGCGGGTTGAGCAATTCGATCTTCATGGATTTCCAAAAAGGCATCGGGAAATAACAATACAATTGTTTGCCATCATAGCCGGCGGGTTGACCCTTGGCATTCTTCATGTCGGCCCCGCGGTAGCCGCCGAAAAACATCGACACCGGAAGGTCGGCGGTCACCACGCCATCCGTGGTCATGCGGATGGATAACTTGTCCAGCACTCCGGAATCGACCGCGGATGGTGTGATTCGAATGCCGCGGATCACCCCGGTCTGCTTCACGTCAAACACGACCTTTTCTTTCGCCCCTGCGTCGAGAGTGTTGGTTGCCACGAGGTTGCCTGGGTCGGCACCGGGGAAGGTGCCGGTGGGCGCCTGCAATTTTGCTTGGAGGGCATTGACTTCCTCGCATGTGAGGGATTCGGAAAACCGGCGCTCGCGATAGAGATGGAGCGTGTATTGATACCAGTCCGGGCGCTTGGTCAGGGTGGCCTTGAAAACCGAGTCGAAGGGCAGGCAGGGGAAGGCCCACCACATGCTGCCGTTCTGGTTGTACCAGAGTTGATAGGGTGCCTTGCCCGTCTTGAAATAGTCGGTCATGAGCCTGTCATGGTCAGGGATGGCCGCATCCTTGAGGCTGAGTTGCAGGTTGCCGTCATTTTTGTTCATCCAGGCGAACCAGGCATGGATCAACATGCCGGAGCCGCCCTTGAAATACGCCTGCTCGTAGCCGCTGGCGTCCTGCAGCGTGTAGTTGCTCCAATCCATGATGGTGCAGTTGAGCGGGCTCTTGGAGGTGTGACTCCAGATCTTCACGCCTGTGCGGATGGTTGGCAGGCTTTCCCACACCACCGCGGGGTTGTGCTGCGCCGGTTTGGGTGATGTTGTTAGGGAAGAGTCCTCCCCGCCGCAGGCCAGTCCGCCAAGCAGCAGGCCGGCGGCCAGACCTGTCATGGTTAGAATTTTTGGGTTCATAGGTTTGTCGTTATCCGGGTTGATCCGCATACCGAAGCTTTCATTCTGAGGCAAATTTGGCAACCACGGATTACACGGATTTTCGGATTGAGGAATTTGTTAAATTCAGAACTCAGCGTTTGACCTCAATCCTGCCAAAACGTCGAGCAAGTTCAATTCCCTGAAGCTGCGGTAGAACAGCAGCTTTATCCCGGAGGAATTAAAGCTGTTAGCCCGGGGTTGAGGCGCGTCTGCGACGAATATCCCGCGACTCCTGAGGCCGAACATCTGCACAAGGAGGGGCGATTTGCCTGATGAATTCCAATGAGTCAGTCAGGCTATCTGCTCCCGCAGGCGCGGGATCCGGTTCCGAATCGCCCATGTCCATGAAAAGTCCATGAGCGGAGGCATGACGCTATTCATGGTTTGCCCATGGGTTTTCGGCGATTCGGAGATCGCCGCTCCTTGGTGCTGCTGCGCGCGTTGTGGCCTTGACCCCGGGCTACCATCTGCAATCCCTCCGGGATTATGAATCGGTGTCCCTATCACTCCCCATGGGTAAGGAGTCCCGCGAGGCTAGCGCGCGGAGGTCGCTGTTGGGGGCGGGGGCGTGCCGGAGGCGACGGCGGGCTGGCCCTCGGCGGACATCACGACGCGGAAGCCGACGTTGTAGACAGCCTGCCACGGGCGGTAGGGGAGACGTGTGGCAGAGCGCGCATGCAGCGGCCGGTCGAACCATGAGCCGCCACGCACGGTCTTCATGGCGTCCGGTTTTGCATCATTGCGGCCGTCGCCGTCCGCATACGGATAGGCCTGATACGAACTGAGCGTCCACTCCGCGGCGTTGCCATGCATATTGCGCAGGCCCCAGGCATTCGGCTCATAGCGGCCGACGTCGGCGGTCACCCCGCAGCCGTCGTTGAAGCGGCGGTCCCGCGGATGCCATGCGGGAGCATCGCCGCGATCCAGTTGGTTGAGCGAGGCGTCAGCCAGGTTGGCGAACTTGGAGAAATCGCTGTCGCGAGTGCCGTAGGAGAACGGTGATTCGGTGCCGGCGCGGCAGGCCCATTCCCACTGCAACTCGGTCGGCAGCGTGAACTTTTTGCCGGTCTTCTGTGAGAGCCACTTGCAAAACGCGATGGCTTCATTCCAGGTGACGCGGACCACGGGTTGGTTCGGCTGGTTGATGGTAATGCCACGCTCCCCCTGATCCTTGCCGGTCATGCTGATCACTCCGCTGTCGTGTTTGGTGTCGAAGGCGGCATATTGGGCGTTGCTGATTTCCAGGCTGCCCATGTAGAACGGCTTGTCGACCTTGACCTTGCTCACAGGAAGCTCATCGTTCTCACCGGCGGCATCGCCCATGATGAATTCGCCTGCGGGGATCAGCGCCAGATCCAATGTCTTGCCGTCCGCCACCTCGATCTTGAGCGTGGGCGGCAGCTTCGCGGCGGAGACGCGCTTGGCCGCCTCGGCGGCATCAAACGGCCAGCCGTCCACGCGCACGTTCGGCGGCTTGCGCTCGGCCAGCGGCGCGGGTGCGACATAGGCGACCGGTTCTTTGTTAGATGGGGCCGGGATCGCCTCCGGATCATCGGTGCGGTTGCCGTACTTCGCGTGCATCTCCAAGCGCCGCTGCATCACGGGCCGCGCGCCATTGACGTGCTCGGTCCAAGTGCCGTGGTCGGGCACGTTGAGGTCGATCCAAGTAACGATCCGGTCCCAGGCCTCGGCGTCGAGCTTCACATTGTAGTGGCCGTGTTTGAGCATTTGGACCAGTTCGCTGGTGTCGGCATGATACTCTAACGGTTTTTGCAGGTGGTAGTCGCTCTCCGGTCCCGGGCGGCGCACGAACGGATGCAAGGCGATGTAGGAGCGGGTGAAATTGCGGTCGCCGTTGGTGGGCTTGGCGGTGAAGTCGGGCACGGCCTGACCGTTGACCGGTTGGGCACCTTCCTTGTGACAACCCACACAGTATTTGTCCAACACCGGTTGCACCTCGCGTTTGAAGCTGAAGCCGCGGGCCGGACCATACCATGGAGCAATGGCCGAGGGCGCACGCTGGCTGGCAAGGGTCGGCTTGCTCGGTGGGATGGCGTTTTGCGTGTCATGGCAGCCGATGCATGAGAAACTCTCGCCCGGCATGGCGGTATACCAACTGCGCATGAGTTGGATCGCCTTGCCCTCCGCGTCGAGCGGCTGCACGGCGATTGGCGTGTTGGCCGGCACCTTGAAGCTGGCCGAGCCGTCGGCCTCCACCGGCACGGTGCCGAGGATGCGATGGATGTCCCACGGGCCGTCGATGCCGACGTTGATGTGTCCGCCCATTCCCGGGTAGCCGAAGTGCGGTTCATAGAGGCGCATTTTCTTGACGGTGCCACGCGGCACGCCGGTGAGGCCCGGGCCCGCGTAGATGTCTGCCAGATAGACCGTGGCATCCTTCTTGGACAGGTCGATGCGGTCAGGAATGACGGGTGGGCGGGTGGTCTTGCGCAGGGGGATCGGCTCTAACATGGCATAGCCGTCCAACTCCTTGATGAGGGTCATGTTGTCAAACACATCCACCAGATAGATGCCCCACTTGGCTTGTTGCGTGGGTTTGCAGGAAACCAGAAAATACTTGTCGCTGAGCGGGTAGGGATGGAGGAACTTCGGCCATGAGCCATCGACCAAGCCGTCGCGAATGATTGGTTCCACCGGTTTGCCATTGCCCGGGATGCGTTGCACCACGCCTTCAGCCTCGAAGCGGCTCTTGGCGGGGTCGAACACGACCAGCTCGCCCATGCGTGGGACGCCGTGGTGGCCGGAGATGATGGAAACCAACTTGGTCGGGTGGTTAGGGATGGGCTTGGCATAGAAGAACGAGTTGGGCCAATAGGAATTGCTGCCGTAATAGGACATTTGGCCGGAGCCGTCCGGGTTCATGCGGAACAAGATGCGTGTGAAGTAATGCGGGGTGTCCGAGTATTCCCAGCGGGTGTAGAGCACGCTGCCATCGTTGAGGACCGTGGGGCACCAGTTCTGGTCCTGGTCGAAGCACAGTTGGCGGATGCCCGTGCCATCGGCATTCATTTTGCAGATGTTGGCCACGTTGTTGCCGCCGCCGACGCAGGGGACTCCGTGGAAGGCGAGGGATGAGGTGTAGAGGATCTGGCCGCTGGGAAGATAGCAGGGGTCGTAATTTTCCACGTCGGGTTCCTCGCCGGGGGTCACCTGGCGCAAGCCGCTGCCGTCCGTCTTGACCTCCCACACCTGCCAGCGATCGTGCTTGCCGGGCATCGAGAACAGCATCTTGTCGCCGCTGAAATCCAGCTTGAGGTCGCCCACAAACTCCGACTTCTGGGGCTTCATCAGGGTGGTCAGGTTGCCCTGCGGGCTCACCGGCGAGAGCACGGCGATTTCGTTGTCGTAGCCGGTGCGGCCGATGCCGCAGTTGGCTTGCCAGTTTTGCGGCAGGCCGAGGTTGCCGGCACCGCGCTTGATCAACAGGAGTTTCTCGAAATCCAACAGCGGATTGGCCAGCAAGGCCTCAGCCTGCAGGGTCGTGAAATTGTTAGCCATGTCCTGGATGCGTTGTTTGGCCGCTTGATCGCCGCCAGCCAGGGCTGCCTCAGCATCTGTGATGGATTTTTCCAACTCGGTTAGGCGGCTCAGGAAGTCCTTGCCTTTGGCAAATTTGGCACCGTGGGTTGCCATCATATCGGTGAGGGCAGCGCGCGTGCCCGGCACGCCGGCCAACACCGGAAAGTCCTTGGTGCTAGGCGGCGGGGCCTGTGGTGTGGCCGCCATGAGGTTGCCACCCGCAACCACCCATCCCAACACGGCCGGCATCGCGGCCTTACCCATCATCCGTTGTAAATTTTTCATGCGCGTTTTCTAACAAATATGGCGGGTCCGGGGTGGGCCCGCGCGTGGCCGGACATTCGTCCGTGTTGGCTACGAACTCAACCTCAAAATGTTGCCGCGAGTTTTGGCGGGTGGGCGGAGCCTCGGCCGATCCCATTGTGCCCCGTTGGGGCCGATCGCCGGTTTGCAACACAACCGGACAGGCGACAGCCTGCCCGGTTGTCGCAAATCCTCACCTGACCGTCAGTGCCGGGGTCTGGCACGGGGCCTGATAATACTTAAGCAGTTCGTCGTCCATTTTGGCAACGCACATCTGGAAGCCGGCCATTTCCTGGACGGTGAGCCACTCGCCGCAATGCGCCGCGGCAATTTCGATGCCCTGGGTGTCGAGGTATTTTTTGCAACCGCGCAGCACGATATACATCTCCATGAGGGTGGTGGCACCCGCGCCGTTGATGATGAGCAACAGGCGGTCGCCCGCCTTCGCCTTCACCGCGGCCACGAGCCGCGAGCACATCAACTCGGCGGTCTGGTCGGCGGTCAGGATCTTGCTAGGGCCGGTGCCGGCTTCGCCGTGCTGGCCCATGCCGATTTCCATTTCATCCTCGGCGAGATCGAAGATTGTCTGGCCGTTGGCCGGATGGGTGGCGGTGCGCATCGCGACGGCCAGCGTGGCCATGTTGTCGTTGAAGCGACTGGCGATCGCATATACCTCGTCGAGGCTCTTGCCGGCTTCTGCCGCGGCACCCGCGATCTTGTAGAGCGGGATGCAACCGACCAAGCCACGCTTGTCTTCGGCCGGGGTGTCCGCGCCGGGTGCAATGTCTTCGTGGGTGATGAGCTTGCGGTAGGTGATGCCCTCCTTGTCGGCCATGTCCGCCGCCATGTCGGCGCTCATGACGTCGCCGGCGTGGTTGAGCACAATGAAGAGGGTGCCTGCATCGCGCTTCGCCATGCGCAGCGCTTCTAACACCTTGGGCGGTCCCGGGGCGGCGAAGATGTCGCCGACCACGCTGAAGTCCAGCGCGCCTTCGCCGACGAAGCCGCTGAGTGCCGGTTCGTGGCCGGCGCCGCCGAGGGTGACGAGCGCGACCTTGTTAGCCGGCTTGGGC
>JBAXPF010000208.1:0-7618 GCA_037132955.1 Verrucomicrobiota bacterium
AGACTCACGGAGCGGGAAGACCCCAGCGTGGTGAGACGTTTCAATTCGGCGGCGGTGAACTCCGCCATGGGTTCGGTTTCCGCCAGATTGAGCCTGGCGGCGGCGAGTTGGGCTTCGGCCAGGCGCAAGCCGGCTTCGGCATTCGACGCGTCGAGGGTGGCGAGGATCTGGTCTTTTGCCACCTCCATCCCCTCTTCCACCAGCACCGCGACCACTTTGCCGGTGACCTTGGAGGACACCGTCGCATTCAACCGCGTGGTCACATAGCCTGAGGCATTCAGCAAGGTCCGCGCGCCGTAGCCCGCGTTCTGTTCTTGGCGCAGCTGCCCCTGTGCCTGCACCGCCGGCGGCTTCACGGCACCCTCGCGTGTCCGTAGCATCCACCAGCCACCGGCCGCCACCCCCAGCACCCCCACTAACAACAGCCACCCCCGGCCGCCGCGGCCGCCCGCAGGCGGGGTTGGCGAACGGTCGATGCGCAGGGCATCAAGGTTGGAGGGCTTGGGATGCATGGGACGCAATGGCTTGGATCGAACATTACCGGCCCGCGTCGCGGTGCCAAGCAATATTTTGGGCGGCACTTCCCCCAGAGAGGCTCACCCACACGGATTTCAGATAGGGCTCGCCGGTGAAGTCAGCGGGCATCGGGGTGGTGCGGATGGCGAGGCGCCGCCTCGAGGATGTTAGAATCTGGCGCTCGAAGTCGGCGGCAGGGAGGGTGCGGCAATTGCTGCAACACAGCAGCCAGCCATCGGGTGTTAGAATTTCCAAGGCCAGCGCGACAAGGCTGCCGAAGTCGTTTCCCACACGGAAAATCTTCCCCTTTTCATCGCGGGAAAACGTCGGTGGGTCGAGAATGACGGCATCGAATTGGCGGCCTTGTTTGGCAAAGCGGCGGAGCCAGTGGAAAGTGTCGCCCTTGCAGAAATGATGGGCGGCGGGGTCGAGCGCGTTGTGCGCAAAGTTGCGCTTGGCCCAATCGAGGGCGGGCTGGGAGAGGTCGAGGGTGGTGGTTTGCGCGCCGGCGCTGGCAGCGGCGACCGAGAAGGCACCGGTGTAGGCAAACGTGTTGAGCAGGCGCAGGCCGGGGCGCATGAGCCGGCGGACCTCGGCGCGGTTATCGCGCTGGTCGAGGAAAATCCCTTGGGAATAGCCGGCCTGAAAGGATATCTCAAACTGCAAGCCGTTTTCGTTCATCAGAAAGGGCGCGGGCACTTCCCGCCCGCTATGGTGGCGCGGCGGTTCCTTTTGATAGAGATCGAGCTTTTTCCAATAGCAGGGACGGGCTTGGTGCTGGAGCCAGGTGGCCAGCGCGGCGGGAACGCTGGCACCGGCCGTGGCCAGCAGCCAGTTGCCCGCGTAGGACTCAAGCGTGATGCCGGGCAACCCATCGCCGTCGCCATCAATCAGGCGCCATGCGTTGGTCTCCGCGGCAGTGTCCGCGGTGAACAACGGCGCGCGTTTCGCAAGGGCGGCTTCATGAGGATCCTGCATGCGCTGATTATCGTTAGATCCCCTCAATACCTTACCAAGCGCAAGGTCGGGATGCGCGAGAATTCGTGCAGGTTGCGTGTGACCAACGGCATGGCATGTTGCATAACACAGGCTGCAATCCACAAATCATGACCAGGGATTGTCGGGCGGTGCGTCCAGATCGATGGAGTTGGTCTTGGTTGCCATGCATGCTCCATACACAGCTGACACCGGAATGCAAGCCCAATCGGTACAATGGCGTGAAGAAATGTCTAGTGCCAAAATGGCGTGCTGGCGGGATTGCCATGGCTGGAAATGGGCGTATGATCCAGCCCGCAATGAGCCGCCTTTCCGATCTTCTTTCTTCCGCCGTGGCTGAGGGCCACCTGCTGGCCGCCGCCAAAGCGAATATCCATATATTGTTAGATGGGGCGAGTGGCCCGGTGGCGGCCCTCGCCGTTGAGGAACTGGCCGACGCCGGGGCATGGGATGAACTCAATGACCGGTTTTTCAAGACCCTGGCCTTTGGCACCGGCGGGTTGCGCGGACGCACGATCGGGCGCGTGGTGACCCGCGCCGAACAGGGCGCGGGCGGACCCAACGGTCGGCCGGAGTGGCCGTGCGTGGGCACCGCCACGATGAACTATTTCAATGTCAGCCGGGCGGTGCGTGGCTTGATTGCCCATGCCAGGCGCCACGTCGGTGACGGGCGCAAACCGCTGTTGGTGTTTGCCCATGACACGCGGCATTTCTCGCGGGATTTCGCCGAGTTTTGCGCCAAGGTGTGTACGGACCTCGGCTGCGACGCGGGCCTGTTCGACGGGCCGCGCTCGACCCCGGAACTGTCGTTTGCACTGCGCGAGTTGCGGGCGGACGCAGGGGCTGTTCTAACCGCCAGCCACAATCCGCCGCACGACAATGGCTTCAAGGCGTATTTCGATGACGGTGCGCAGATTGTCGAACCGGCCGCGTCAGCCATCATCGCGGAGGTCAACGCGATCACCAGCGAGGCTTATGAACCGGTGGCGGCGGTGGCACGGGGCACCATCACCCGCTTGGGCCATGAGATGGATGCGCGGTATGTGGCGTTGCTCAAGACGCTGTTGCTGCGGCCTGAATTGTTAGATACGGTGCGGGCCAGGATCGTGTTCACCAACCTGCATGGCACGGGCGGCCACCTCATCGTGCCGATGTTACGCGAGCTCGGCTTCGACGTGCAAACGGTGGCGGCACAGGACGTGTTGGACGGACGCTTCCAGACAGTGGAGTCGCCCAACCCGGAAAACGCCCCGGCCTTGAAGCTGGCCATCGATCAGGCGGAGGCCACCGGTGCGGAAATTGTCATCGGCACCGATCCGGATGCCGACCGCATGGGTGTGGCGGCGCGGGATGGGGCAGGCCGCATGGTGCTGCTGACGGGCAATCAGATCGGCTCGCTGCTGGCATGGTATCGCTTGAAGACCCTGTTCGAGCTCGGCTGGCTGACCGATTCGAATCGCAGCCGCGCCGTGGTGGTCAAAACCTTCGTGACCACCGAGTTGCAACGCGCCATCGCCGACGGGTTCGGCGTGGGGATGGTGGACACTCTAACCGGCTTTAAATATCTCGCCCAAAAACTGCGCAAATATGAGGAGGCAATCCCGGCAAACAAGATGGGCGACTACCGCTCGCTGAGTCAGGAGGCGACGCGGGCGTTGCGGCTGGAGTATTCGCGGTTTTTTGTGTTTGGCGGCGAGGAGAGCTACGGCTATCTCGGCTCGGACGGGGTGCGCGACAAGGATGCGAATGGTGCGGCGTTGATGTTCGCGGAGGTGGCGGCCTACGCCAAGTCCGTGGGCAAGACACTGCCAGACCTGATGGATTCTATCTATCAAGAGTATGGCTATCATCTGGAAACCGGCAGGTCGCTGGTGATGGAAGGCGCCGATGGCGCGGCGCATATCCAGGCGCTGGCGGATTCCTATGCGCAGCAACCGCCGACCGTGGCGGATGGCATGGCGGTCGCGCGGGTGCGGGATTTTGCCAAGCAGGATTTGTTCGATCAGGAAGGCGATCTGCTGCCCAAGGAGAAGATGTTGTTTGTCGAACTGGCCGACGGCCGCTCGTTCGCGGTGCGCCCCTCCGGCACCGAGCCGAAAATCAAGTACTATCTCTTTGGCAAGGCCGCCCCGGACGGGGATTTGGACGCCGCCAAGACTCGCGTCAAAACCGGCTTGGAACGCCTGTGGCAATGGATCGAAGAAGATGCCACCACCAGACGCCCGGCCCTGTAGCGAGCGGCGCTCTATGAGCGTCATGCCAAAGAGCTGCGCGAGATCTTTCCTCCCGTTGGCGCGCTGGTGACAGCGCGGGCGGGATGGGTGGCAGCACCGGAAGAGTCGGACTTGCCGGCCACGCGTTCTAACGAAATTGCCGGCGGAGACAGCGGATGGGCATGGTGGTTACAAACCGCCGCCAGGCTCACCACACCTTGATGAACCCGGTGGCGGGGCTGGCGAAAGGGCCGGCCGCAAGCGTGGCCGCGATGCGCGGCTTGCCGGAATAATCCCTAGCAATTTTTAGCGGCGAGCCATCGGGATTTTCATAGGTGCAACCGGAAATATGGGTCACGCCCAACAATTCCGTGGTCACCGGTTGGCGCTCACCTCCGGCATTCCAGGCCGGGTCGGCCTTCATTTCAAGATAGAGGCCATCGGCTTTCTCCACCAGCTTGAGCGCGGGATCGACGTCGGGCATGATGAGCGGCGCGGCCTCATGCCTCGATGGTTTGGCACCTTTGAGAAACAGATTGCCCTCCATCGCCACCGGCACTTTCGCCGCGTCGTAGGCGCTCAAGTCGCCACGTTGCACGAACACATTGTGATAGTAGCGGTCATCGCCGCACGGGTTGTTGTGCAAGCTGGCGACTTCGGTGGAATGCGCCTTGTGAATGGGCGTCATGCGGCTGTCGAAGGGAATAATCCTCATGGACCCGGCAAACAGGTTGTGAACATAGGCCCCGCCTTGCGAGCGCAGGTTCACCGAGTAGGCTGATAGAAATAGATTGTTGTCCACCAGGAACGGGCCGTGATTCACCTCGACAAACATGTCCTGCTGGCCGCCGGATATCACCTCTTTACTTAGATCGGTTTCGGTGGCATTGTCATGGAAGAGATTGCATGAGACGCGGGTGCCCTGGGCCATCCAGTCAAGCCACAGCCCGCGGCATGTCCGGTAGATGTGGTTGTGGCTGATTTCCACGTCGATGGCGCCATGGAACTTGATGCCCGCCATCTCGCAACCGCCAAACAACTGCCGGACGTGGATGTCATGGATGGTGTTGCCGGTGACGCTGCTGAAGATGGCACCCAGACTGCCGACGATGCCCGTTTGCTCGCAATCGGAGATGGTGTTGTTGCGGACAATGTGGTGGCCGATGGTCTCCTTGTTCCAACCGTTCTTGAGCGCGCGCTCGATGGTCTTGACGTAGCCCTCGGCGGAGTTGGCCGACTTGTTGTCCCACTCGTCGCCGTATTTGCCGAGGGAGATGCCGGAACAAACCGAGTGGCTGATCCTGTTGTTCTCGATGATCCAACCTTTGCTCCAATGGGTGCCGATGAGGCCGATTTGCTCGGCGGTGGGCGGGGCCCACGGGGTGGCCGCATCGCGCAGGGTGAAACCGCGCACCGTTAGATAATTCACCCCCGGATTTTGCGGATAGAAAACCGTCCGCCGCACGTTGATTTCCACCTGTTGTTCGTTAGGGTTCACGCCCTTGAACTGCGCCCACAGCGTGGTGTTGTCCTTGTCGACCTGGCCGAACCACAACGGCGTTGCGCCGATGGGTTTGAGCACCGCGTCGAGTTTGGCGGCCTCGATGAGCCACTCGCCATTGAGATAAACCGCACCGGTATGGTGCTGCCGGCCCCGGTCCTCGAACCAATCGCCGTGGATGAGGTCGGCGTAGGGATTGAAGGTGCCGAAGAATGTGTTAGGCAAAGTCACTTTCCAGACATCGTCCTGCACCTTCACCCAGTTTTTCATCACTTCCGAGCCCTTGATCTCGACCTTTTCGCCCGCCGCGGCTTGATAGACGATGCGCCTGGCATCGGACTCACCACCGCGCGGCGGGGCGACCCGTTCGCGATACGTGCCCGCATGGACGGTGATGACGTCGCCCGCTTGGGCCAACTCCGCGCCGTGCTGGATCGTGCGCAGCGGCGCGGTGGGTGAACCGGGGTTGCTGTCATTGCCGGCGATGGCAACGTGGAGCTCGGCCGCATGGAGCGGGGTGAAAAGTAGAAGTGTAAGGAGTGGGAATTTCATGGCGGGCAAGTGGATCGAACATCAAGAGGGGAACGGGCGGCTCGCCCGTTTGTTCATGAAGATCACAGGCGGGCCGCCTGTGCCCCTCTTGAGGAAATAGGTCACCACACCGTGAGGGTTCCGCTGCCGGGATCCTCGAAGGGGCCGGGCATGGGCTTGGCGGCAGAGCGCGGCTTGCCGGAATAATCGGTGTCAATTTTCAGCGGCGAGCCGTCGGGATTCTCATAGCCGGCGCCCGCCACCCGGGCTTTTCCTAACAACTCAGTGGTGACCGGCACGGTGGCGGCATTTTGCAGTGCCTGGCCCAAGGCGAGATGGAGTTGGACCTGACCGTCCTTCACCGCCACTTGAATCTGTGGATTCACATCAGTTAGAACCAGCGGCTGGGGTTCCTTGGCATAGGCGCGGGCGCCGTTGAGATAGACGTTGCCCGCGGCTTGCAGCGGGAACTTGCGGGTGTCATAGACCCACAGCCCGAAGCCGGCGAAGCGTTTGGCATTGTCGCGTTCAAAGCCGTTATGCACATCCTCGGTCTCGGGGCCTGCGACAAAAATGTTGTTATAGAAGCGGTTGTCGCCGCCCTTGATGTCGCTCAGGCCGGCCACGGCTGTGGCATGCGCCGGGTGATAGGGGGTGGAGCGTGTGGGCTCCGGCCGGCAGTCGATTTTACCGGCGAACAAGTTATGGACAAAGGCACCGCCCTCGGACCAATCGCGCACGGTGAAGCCGGACAGAAACACGTTGTTGTCGACGAGATACGGACCGTGGTTCACCTCCAAAAATAAATCGTCGGTGCTATTGTCATAGCAGAGGTTGCCGGTGATGCGGGTGCCTTGGGCCATCCAATCCATCCACATCGCGCGCCCGGCGTCGTGGATCCGGTTGTGCTTGATGAGCAGGTCGACGGACGCGTGGATCTTGATGCCGGCCATCTCCGCGCCCTCGAACTGGCGCTTGGCCCAGATGTTATAGATATGGTTGCCGGAAATCTCGGAGAAGATGGCGCCGAGGCTGCCGCAAATCCCGGTTTGCTCGCAATCGGAGATGGTGTTGTTGCGGACGATGTGGTGGCCGATCGTGTCCTTGTTCCAGCCGTTCTTGAGCGCGCGCTCAATGGTCTTGACGTAGCCCTCGGCGGAGTTGGCTGAGGTGTTGTCCCACATGTCGCCGTATTTGCCGAGGGTCACTCCCGAGCACCGCGAATGGCTGATGACGTTGTTCTCGATGATCCAGCCCTTGCTCCAATGGGTGCCGATGAGTCCGACCTGCTCGGCAGTGGGCGGCGCCCACGGAGTGGCCGCGTGGCGCATGGTGAAGCCGCGAACCGTTAGATAATTCACCCCCGGTTTTTGCGGATAGAAAACCGTCCGCCGCACGTTGATTTCCACCTGTTGTTCGTTAGGGTTCACGCCCTTGAACTGCGCCCAGATCATGGTGCTGGTCTTGTCCACCTTGGCAAACCATAGCGGTTGGCCTCCCGCAGGCTTGAGCACTTCGTCGCGCTTGGCAGCCTCCAGCAGCCATTCACCGTTGAGATAGACCGTGCCCGTGTGGTGCGGCCGGTCCTTGTCTTCGAACCAATCGCCATGAATGAGGTCGGCGTAGGGATTGAAGGTGCCGAAGAATGTGTTAGGCAACGTCACTTTCCAGGCATCGTCCTGGACCTTCACCCAGCCTTTGATGATTTCCGATCCCTTGACCTCGACCTTTTCGCCCGCCGCGGCTTGATAGACGATGCGTTTGGCATCGGAGTCACCACCGCGCGGCGGGGCGACCCGTTCACGGTACGTGCCCGCATGGACGGTGATGACGTCGCCCGCTTGGGCCAACTCCGCGCCGT
>JBAXPF010000209.1:0-7584 GCA_037132955.1 Verrucomicrobiota bacterium
GATACCGACCGCGTTCTTGCCGGCCGGAAGTTCATCAGGGCGCGGGATGCGGCGATTGCCATCGAACCAAGTGAGCTTCACCGGGCCGCGTTTGCCCTTGGCGGCGAATTCGTAGGTGATTTTCGTGCCGGCTGGATAGGTGTCAAAATCCTTTACCGGGTCATAGCCATCGGTTTCGGCGTGGATCGAAACGGGCATATCGAGGTCGAGTGCCCAGAACGACGGGTCGATCACATGGCAGACCCAGTCGCCGATGCAACCGCCGCCAAACTGCGACCACCCGCGCCAGTTGAAGGGAAGATAAGCCGGGTTATACGGGCGTTCCTTGGTCGGGCCAAGCCACAGATCCCAGGCGAGCTCCTTCGGCACCTCGGGACGTTCGCCGCGGACTCTATCGAGATTCCTGGTCTGACAATAAACGTCCTTGAAGGCATCGCAGCCGCAATGAATCTCGGAGACGTTGCCAATCGCGCCGTCATCGATCCATTCACGGAAGATGCGGATCGATTCCGTCGAGTGGCCCTGGTTGCCCATCTGCGTGATGAGCTTGCGGTCGTTAGCCTCCTTGCGCATCGCGCGCGCCTCAGCCACCGTGTGGGCCAGCGGTTTTTCACAGAAGACGTGCTTGCCATGCTTCATCACCGCCATCGCCGCGACGGCATGCGTGTGATCCGGCGTGCCGACGAGCACGGCATCGATCTTGTCGCCCATTTCCTCGAGCATGACGCGGAAGTCCTTGAAGCGTTTGGCCTGCGGGTATTTGTTGAACATGCCCGCAGCGCGGCGTTCATCCACGTCGCAGAGGGCGACGATGTTTTCGCCCTCCATGTTCTTGAGATCGGAGCCCGCCTGACCGCCGCAACCGATTGCCGCCAGGTTGATTTTGCGGCTCGGCGGCGTGGTCACACCGTCGCCGAGCACGTGGCGCGGAATGAATTGAAAGCCAAAGGCGGCGGCGGCGGTGGTCTTGATGAAATCCTGTCTTTTCATGGCGGCGGTGGGGGTGTGAGCGGCGACTTTGAAGGATTCAAGACGGCTGTCAAAGCATTGTGAGAAAGCGTGACTGCTGCTACCGCAATGCGGGCTTGGCCAGCTTTGGGAGCGCCAATACACGGCAAAACGTCCCAAATCGAGTGCCTTACGGCAATCCCGCCTTGAATTACCGGAATCTGCGTGCATCCTCCTGCCCGCCCATGGCCGAGCCAACATTCCAATCACTCCCAGGATTCCGCGATTTCATTCCCAGTGAATGCGCGGTGCGCAATTATTTGTTCGAGACCTGGCGGACGGTGGCGCGCCGCTGCGGCTACTCCGAATACGAAACGCCCATCCTCGAAGACACCGGCCTGTATCTCAAGAAATCCGGCGGCGAACTCTCGGCCCAACTCTTCCGCTTTGAGGACCAGGGCGGCCGCGACGTCACCCTGCGCCCGGAAGTGACTGCCTCCCTCGCCCGCATCGTGGCGCAACACCAACGGGATTTTCCCAAGCCGCTCAAGTGGTTTGAAATCGGCCAATGCTTCCGCTACGAAAAACCCCAGAAAGGCCGTGGCCGCGAGTTTCACCAGTTCAACGTCGATATCCTCGGAGAAGCCGGACCCACCGCCGATGCCGAACTCATCGCCCTGGCCATCGAGACCATGCTTGCCTTCGGGTTTGTCGCCGGCGACTTTGTCGTCCGCGTCTCGGATCGCAAGGCATGGCTGGACTTTGCCATCCGCCACGGCATTGCCGAGGACAGCGTCCCGGAATTCCTCGGCATCATCGACAAACTCGAGCGGGAAAACCCCGCCACCCTGGCCACCAAACTCGCTGGCTTCGGCCTCACCTTGGAAAGCGTCCGCGAATTCATCGCCAACCCCGCCAACGCGTCGCCGGCCTATCAGGCGATCCTCGACGATCTAACAGCACGCGGGTTTGCCGACTTTGTATCGCTGGATCTATCCATCGTGCGCGGCCTTGCCTACTACACGGGCGTGGTGTTTGAGGTGTTCGATGCGAAAAAATCGATGCGTGCCGTCGCCGGCGGCGGTCGCTACGACACGTTGGTGGCCACCCTTTCCAACGGTGCCACGGATCTGCCCGCCACCGGCTTTGCCATGGGTGACTATGTGATCCGCAACCTCATTGAGGAAACCACCCACACCGCGATGCAGATGGAAGTCTGGCTCCAGCGCAATGCCGCCGCTTGTGACGTGTTTGTCGTGGTTGCCGACGAATCGCAGCGACCTGCCGCACTGCGCCTGGTAACCGACCTGCGACGCGCCGGGATCGCCGCCGATCTGCCGCTGACACCGGCCAAGGTGGCCAAACAATTTCAAACGGCCGAGCGGTCCCGCGCCCGCTTTGCGCTGGTGGTCGGCACGGAATATCCCGTGCTCAAACTCAAGGTCCTCGCCAGCCGCGCCGAGGAATCCGGCCATGCCGCATCCGCCGTCGCCTGGCTCAGCGAGCGCCTCCAACAACCCGATGGACCGTTGATAGCATGAAGAGACAGAAGACAGAAGACAGAAGACCGCTGCGCTCCCAGACAGAAGATTGGAACTCCGGCTCTTCAGCGTCTTGTCTTCTGTCTTCTGTCTTTCAGCGAAGCGATCTTCTGTCTCCTGCCAATAACATCTAACTAATAACCGACAACTCTTCCACCCCCATGCGCACCCACCATTGCAGCGAACTCCGCGAATCCCACATCGGCCAATCCGTCACCCTCATCGGTTGGGTCAACTCCGCCCGCGACCACGGCGGGGTCATCTTCATCGACCTGCGCGACCGCGAAGGCCTCACCCAATGCGTGTTCCGGCCCGAGGAAAATCCGGAGGTGGCCGTGCTATCCCACACGCTGCGCGAGGAGGACGTCGTGCAAGTGACCGGCCGCGTGGATAGGCGTCTGGAAGGTTCGGAGAACGCGAAAATCCCCACCGGCGCCATGGAGATTGTGGTCACCGCCCTGCGCATCGTCAACAAGGCCGACGTGCTGCCGTTCCAACTCGACAAGGAGTTATCTAACGAAGACATGCGGATGAAATACCGCTATCTGGACCTGCGCCGCGCCCGCATGAGCAAGAACATCCGCCAGCGCAGCGTCATCACCTCCGCCGCCCGCCGCTACCTCGATGACGGCGGGTTTTACGAAGTGGAAACCCCGATCCTCTCCAACCCCACACCCGAAGGTGCCCGCGACTTCCTGGTCCCGTCCCGGCTCAACCCGGGCCGCTTCTATGCCCTGCCCCAGGCACCCCAACAATACAAACAACTCCTGATGGTGGCCGGCTTGGAAAAATACTATCAAATCGCCCGCTGCTTCCGCGATGAGGACCTGCGCGCCGACCGCCAGCCGGAGTTCACCCAGATTGACATCGAGGCCAGCTTCATCAACCAGGAGGACATCATCCAAGTCGTGGAAGGTTTGCTGGTGGCCATGTTCAAGGCCGGCCTGGGAGTCGACGTGCCTAACAAATTTCCGCGCATGACCTACCGCGAGGCGATGGACATCTATGGCTCCGACAAGCCGGACACCCGCTATGGCATGCAGATCATCGACTTGGGCGACGTTTTCGCCGCGACCGAGTTCAAGATATTCCGTGGCACGCTTGATGGCGGTGGAGTGGCGCGCGCGATCAATGCCAAGGGTTTCGCCGGCATCACCACCGGCCAGATGAACCGCCTCAATGAGATCGCCATCCAGGCCGGCCTGCCCGTCAAGACGCTGGCCTATGTCAAATGCGAAGGCGGCGAATACAAAAGCCCGCTGTGGAAGTTTTTCACCGATGCCGAGAAAGCCGCGCTCATCGCCAAGCTCGACATCGTGGAAGGCGACATCGTGTTTTTCGGCGCCGGGCCGGTCGACACGGTCAGCACCATCCTTGGCCGCGTCCGCACCGAGATTGCCACCATGATGGAACTCACCAAGAACTCCACCGCCTTCAACTTCCTCTGGGTCGTGGATTTCCCCCTGCTCGCCCTCGACGAGGAAACCGGCGGTTGGGGGGCCGTCCATCACCCCTTCACCCGGCCACATCCGGATGACATCGGATTGTTAGAATCCGGCGACTATGCCAAGGTGCGTGCCTGCGCCTACGACGTCGTGCTCAACGGCTACGAACTCGGCGGCGGCTCGATCCGGATTCACGAAAAAGACCTCCAGGCAAAAATGTTCGCCGTCCTCGGCGTGGGTCCCGAGGAACAACAAATCAAATTCAGCCACCTGCTAGACGCGTTCCGCTTCGGTGCTCCGCCCCATGGCGGTTTGGCCCTCGGTTTGGACCGCATTGCCATGCTCATCGCCGGTGAAGACAGCATCCGCGAGGTCATCGCCTTCCCGAAAAACAACAAGGGGGCCGACCTCATGTCGCACAGTCCGTGCCTGATCGAGCACAAACTCCTGCGCGAAGTTTATGTCCAATCCACTTGGAAGGACCCGAAGCTCGCCACCGCACAAGAGAGCTGACGCCCGCGGGCCGCGCATTGGCAGGGACTTGGCAAGTCCCGCTCCATACCACCTCTGCACCTCTGTAAGGGGGGCACGGGCGGCCCGCCTGTGATCTCTCTTTCCATTGGCACACGGGCAAGCTGCCCGTGCCCCTCTTGAAGGCGGGACTTGGCAAGTCCCGCTCGATGCCCGTGGCGGCTCTTCTCTTCCCTTGAGCCTTGGATATTGGGAGTTGGATATTGGATATTTGAAATCCGGGTTGAATGTCCAACACCCAATGTCCAATATCCAATTTCCAAGGTGGAGAGATGGCTGTGCTCTGGCCAGCGCTTGGGCGGTTCGTAGCTGCGGCTTCCAGCCGCAGTCGCGATGCGTCAGCCTTGAGTTGCCGCCAATGCGCCCTCGCACCGTCATGGCTTCGCAAAAAAACCCCGGAAGCGGCAGGCGCTCCCGGGGTTTGAGGAATGAAATGCGGTCTATCGGATGTTAGACCAGTTTGAGCGGTTCCCAACCCTTGCGATAGACCTTGTTGAGATACTTGTTGGCCTCCTCGTTGTTGGTGATCTTCATCTGCTTGGCATCATACTCGAGCTTCTCGCCGAGTTTGCCGACGCGCAGGGCGATATTGCCCAACAGGATCGCCTCGGTGAACGGGGCGGCGTAGGTGAAGTTCGAACCCGGATGTTTCCAGTCTTTCTCGCCGATGCAGGCGTGGCGCCATTCGGCGTATTGGCCGTAGTCGCCTTGACCATCTGGGTTGCGCGGCAAAAGCTGCGGCGGTTTGCCCACAGGGGCTTCACCCGGCGCGGTGACAACCCGCGGGCTGTCGCCATAGTCGCCCTGAATGAGCAGATCCGCCTTGGAACCGAAATAGACGTTGCCGCTTTGCGGCATTTTCTTGTTGGCCTCGAGCTTCTCGGGGCGGCGGACGCGCTCGAGTGCGGGCACTTCCTTGCCATCCTTGAGCAATTTACCTTCATACCAGTAAATGGTGAGTTCGGGGCGGGGTTTGCCGTTGGGCAGGACGCCGGCGGGGAAGATCCAACGGAAAATGGCACCGGAGGGGAACATGTCATCGCTGTGCTTGTAGATTTCGAGCACTTCGACGCTCTTGGGCACCCCCGGATTCATCGACCAGAAAATGCTGTCCATCGTGTGGCAGGCCATGTCGGCCAAAGCGCCACCGCCGAAGTCATAAAACCCACGCCATTTGAAGTCGTGGTAAACCCCGTTCTTGTAGGGACGTTCCGGGGCGGCTCCGAGCCACAAGTCCCAGTTGACATTGGCTGGCACCGGATCTCCGCCGACGGGGCGCGGTCCGCCTTGGGGCCAGATCGGGCGGTTGGTGACGCAATGAATTTCAGACACATCGCCGAGGAAGCCGCCGTTGACATACTCATAGATCAGGCGGTTGCCTTCACCGGAGTGGCCCTGGTTGCCCATCTGCGAGGCCACCTTGTATTTTTCGATGCCCTGGGCAAGTTGGCGGGCTTCCCAGACCGTGTGGACGAGGGGTTTTTGCGTGTAGCAATGTTTCCCTGCCACCATGGCCAACGCGGTCGGCTGATAGTGACTGTGGTCCGGGGTTGCGATCATGACCGCATCGAAGTTCTTCACCTCCTTGTCAAACAACTCGCGGTAGTCCTGATAGAACTTGGAGCCCGACCAAGTGCCCGGCACCATGCCTTGGCGGTTGCTGTCGATATCGCAATGGGCGACGACGATATCGCCGGCCTGTTTCACACTTTGAAGGTGCGACCCCCCTTTGCCGCCGGTGCCGATGATGGCGAGGCGCAGCTTGTCGCCCTTGTTTTGGGCATGCAGGATGTTGAAGCCGAACTGGCTGAAGACAGCAGCGCCAGCCGTGGTTTTAAGGAAGGACCTTCGGTTGAGTTGAGGATTCATGGTGGGCCTATTACAAGGGTCGCAGCCAAGATGTTTCAATTGTTTTAAATGAAATTCTTGAAGCAGAGGGAACCCAGGTTAGCGCCATCGCCGCCAATCGAATCCGGCATTCCATTCAAGTTTGCCACCCTTTGGAAACCGTCGGTCCGCCGGCCCGAAAGCCTGGAAAAATCGCAAAAAAACTTAGAAATATTGTTAATATCCATTAACAATATCGTCAAAATTCAGGGTAATTTCAATGAATTCACCGGTCAAGGCGCAGGGCGGATTGTCCTTGCGTCGGGGGGCTGGGCCGGGTAAACAAGGCGGCCCGCAAGGGCCACCTTCAACGATGA
This sequence comes from Verrucomicrobiota bacterium, assembly GCA_037132955.1. GTDB lineage: Bacteria > Verrucomicrobiota > Verrucomicrobiia > Verrucomicrobiales > Akkermansiaceae > Luteolibacter. The sequence goes on from JBAXPF010000209.1 coordinate 6,670, forward strand.
ACCTGACCCGGAACCTAAAATCCGTGGCCCTGGCGATCGCCGGCGTCATTCTTATTCCCAGTTGCGCTGCCCCCGGCAACGCCACCGCGAAATCATTCACCCAGTCTCCCGATTCATGGCCGGTCAATTCCGTCCAGAATGGGAAAGCGTCTTGGTATTCAGTCAAGACCAACTACGGCACCCGGACGGCCAGCGGCCAGCGCCTGAACAATACCGCCGCCACGGCCGCCCACAAAACCCTACCCTTGGGCACCCAAGTGCGGGTGGTCAACATGGCCAATGGCAAAGCCGAAGTGGTCACCATTACGGATCGGGGCCCCTACATTGGCGGGCGCATCATCGACGTGACCGTCGGCGTTGCTGAACGACTCGGCTTTGCGGCACGCGGCGTGGTGCCGGTAAAGGTCGAAGTGCTTGCCAAGCCCGCCAATTAACCCGGCGGCCATTGCAGTTGGCGACCGGCGAGGAGATGAACATGAAGATGCGGCACGGCTTCGCCGCCGTGGTGGCCGTGATTGATCACCAAACGGAACCCTGACTCCGCCACGCCTTGGGCGCGGGCGATTTGGCCGGCGACCAGCAGCAAATGCCCAAGCAAGCCCTCATCTGCCGCTGTGGCCAGACCCACCCGCGGGATCGGTTGGCGTGGCACAATGAGCAAATGCACCGGTGCCTGCGGTGAGATATCGCGAAACGCCACGCAGCGATCATCTTCGTAAACAATGTCCGCCGGAATTTCCTTGGCACAGATTTTTTCAAACAACGTCTTGTCGACCATACCCGCGCAGCATGGCAGAAGCGTCGGCCGACGGCAAGCGGGGAAATCAATCCGGCCGGGTCAGCTCGACAAAAACATCTTCCAGCGTGGCGTCGTGGCGAAACAACGAGCGCAGCGGCCAGCCGTATTGGGCCGCC
>JBAXPF010000210.1:0-7570 GCA_037132955.1 Verrucomicrobiota bacterium
CTCTTTCTCTTCATTTCAGCTTTCCGAGTTTCAGCGTTTCAGCTTTTTCCACCATGGGACTCCTCTCGCCACTTCTGTTAGCCTGTGCCGCCGTCCTGGCGGTCCCGCTGTGGTTGCACTTGCGGCGCAAGCGGCGGCAGACACCGCAGGAGTTTCCCTCGCTGCGGTATTTGAAGATGGCGGCGGCGCGGATGAAACGCCAGGTCCGGGTCGAAGACCTCGGCTTGCTCCTGCTGCGTTTGCTGCTGGTGGCCTTGCTCGCACTCGCCTTCGCGCGCCCGGTCCTGCGCTCTAACAGCACATGGTTCGGCGCCAGCCGCGCCGTGGAATCCGTGGTGGTCATCGACGCCACCGCCAGCATGGGTTGGCGCGGGCCCGGCGGCACCCGGATCGATGCCGCCAAACGCCTGGCCCGCGAGTGGATCGAGGGCCTGGACCGTTCGGACACGGTGGCGCTGTGGGTTCTAACAGACAAGCTGGAGCAACCGGTGCCGGTCCCCATTGCCAATCGTGGCCATTTGTTCCAGAAACTGGAGGCGGTGAGCGCCTCGGAAGGCGCCTCGGGCCTGGCACCGGTTTTCAACGCGGCCCGCGAATGGGCCGCGACGCATGGCGTCGGCCGCAAGGAGTTGGTGATCATCACCGATAACCAGGCGGCTGCCTGGGACTGGCCCGCCGAGGGGTTCTTCCGCCGCGTGTGGAACCGCGGCGATCTGGGGTTGGTGGTGCTGGCACCGGATGTCCTGCGTGCGTCTAACACATGCGTCGCCGCGGTGGAGTGGGACGGCAAGGCGGTGCGCGAGGGCGCGCTGCTGACCGGCACGGCACGGTTGGTGAATCACGGCGACGCGGCGGTGAACGATTTGTTAGAATGCAGGATCGGTGGTCAGGTGCTGTTGCGCAAGCCGGTGGAGATTCCCGCCGGCGGTTCGCTCGAACTGCCATTGGCCCTGCCGGTGCCGGTCAATGTGGGACCGGTGCTGGCGGGCGAGTTGGCACTCGCGGGTGACGCGCTGGCCTGCGACGACCGCTGGTGTTTCGCGCTGCCGGTGCGCCGGACGTTGAATGCGGTGGTGGTCGAGCGCAGCGGCGGCATGGGCGGCGGCATGCGGGCGGCGTTTTTTCTAGCAAAAGCCATGACAGCCGGTGGCGCCGGCAAGGTGGCAACCATCGGGTCGGACGGCTGGGGCAAGCAGGCGACCGATGGCCTCGACGCGGTATGGTTTACGGGCGGGGCGGTGGCGGACGACGCGGGCTGGGCAAAGGCGCTGGCGTTTGCAGATGCGGGTGGCACGGTGGTGGTCACGGCCGACGCGTCCCCCGAACCATTGCCCAAGACCTGGCCAGTGGCGGCGGGCGAGGAAATCAGCCTGCCCGCCGGGCGCATCGCCACCCGCCTGCTGGTACCGGCGCATCCTTTGTTCGACGGGGTCTGGAGCGAGCAGACGGTGTTTCCTCCCCTGCCCCAGAGAACCGTTAGACGGAGTGGGCCAGGCGCCGGGGGAAAAGTGTTAGCCACACTGGCGGGCGAGTTTCCCTTGCTGGTGGAAGTCCCCCGCGGCAAGGGCCGGCTACTGTGGCTCAATGCCAGCGCCGACCGCTCATGGGGCGATCTGCCGCTATCCCCGGCCTTTGTGCCGCTGGTCCAACAGATGACCCGCGCCAAGGAACTCGCCATGCAAACCACCACGTCCTGTTGGGTCGGCGAGGCATGGCCTGATCTAACCAAGTTCGCCGGCGACGCGGCATGGCCCGCCGCCGGTGACGGCAATATGGCGACGCGGGCGCTGCACAGTGGCATCTTCGATGCGCTTGGCAAAGACGGCAACCCCCGCTGGCGCTGTGCGGTGAACGTCCGTCGTGCGGAGTCCGGCTTGCGGCCGTTGGAAGCGGCGAAGTTGCAGGCCATGCTGCCGGGCCGGGTGGTGGCCGGCACGCAGGGGCTCCGCGAGTTGCGGGAGGCCAGCCGCCGCGAGGTGCCGCTGTGGCCGTGGATACTGGCGGCTGCGGCGCTGGTTTTTCTAACGGAGGGATGGGCCGGCGCGCGGGCGGCCAAGCGGCGCGAGGCGGCCGCGGGCGGCACCGCCCCGGTGGCGGACGGGCCGCGTTTCAGGGCACGCATGCCGGGAAGGAGGACCGGCGCATGACCCCCAACCTGATTTTCTGGGTGCTGGCGGCAGCCGTGTTAGGAATCAGCGCATGGACGTTTTTGGGTTTGCGCCATGATCCGGACCGGCGGCGTGCCGCGTGGCTGGCCAGTTTGCGCGGCGGTTCCACGTTGTTGTTAGCCGTGGTGCTGCTCCAACCGCAATTCCGGCGCCGCGAGGCCGTGGCCATGCGCCCGCTGGTCGGCGTGTTGGTCGATGCCTCACAAAGCATGAACGACGGACCGGCCGCGTCACCGCGCAGCGCCCTGGCCCGCGAGTGGTTGGAGTCCGCCGCATTCCGTGAGGCCCGCGAAACCTGCGACCTCAGGTATTTCTCGATCGCCCATGGATTGTCAGAAACCGTGCCAGGCGAGATCGCCTTCAACGGCACCGAGTCCAACATCAACCAAGCCCTCGCCGAGTGGGCACGACGCCATGGCCGCGAGGATGCGGCGGGAGTGGTTCTGCTCTCCGAAGGCTTGGACACCGGCGGCGGCCCGCCAGTGACACTTGATTTGCCGTGTTGGGTGCTGGAAGTGGAGACACCGGGAACCGCCCCCGCGACGGCACGGGTGACGGTGTGGCAGGTGGAACCGCCGCGCCGAGCGGCCGCCGGTGCGGAAACCAGCGTGCGGGTCGTGCTGCAGGGCTGGGACGTGAACGGCAAGGACATTCCCGTGGAGCTGTGGAGCGAGGGTCGAAAAGTGGCGGATAAACGCGTGCGCTTCAACCGCCGCGGCGAAGTGGTGGAGGCGCTGCTACCGCTCAAACCGGAGCGCCCGGGCACCTATGCCTATGAAGTGCGGGTCGCCGATCCGGCGGCGGATGCCTCGGCAAAAGCCCAGCCGTTTGTGGTGGCGGTCCGCCAGGAAGGCCGCAGCGTGCTCTTTCTAACCAACACCCTCGGCTTCGAGGGCAAGTTCCTCCGCCGCACTCTAACAACCGATCGCAACGTCCGTCTTGACTGCTACACCCGCTGGCAGGACGGCCGCTGGGCCAGCCTCGGCGATGGCAGCAGTGCCGCCAAGGACACGCTCGATCTGAGCGCCGCGGCCCTCGCCTCCCGCGCCGCCGTGGTCCTGGCCGACGTGAGTCCCGGGGCGCTCAATCCCGCCCAATGGCAGGCGCTAGCCGACTATGCGGGCAAGGGCGGCGGGCTCGCGGTTCTGGGCGGGCCTAACTTGTTAGGGTCACCGGCGGCCGCCGCGGCGCTTGGCCGGGTGCTGCCGGTACCGACTCCCGCGCCACATCACGACGGACGATTCGGCGTGCGCCTGACCGATGCGGGCTTGCGGCATCCGGTGTTTGGGCCGCTGTTTGAAGCGGTGAAGGACTTTCCGGCTTTGCAAGGCGCCAACACCGCCACCGGCGTGGCGAGCAATGCCCAGGTCTTGATGGAGGTCATCGCCGACGGCCAGGCGCACCCGCTGGTAGTGGTCAAACAACAGGGCGCGGGACGTGTTGCCGTGGTGCTCAGCGACACGCTCTGGCGCTGGCAGGTGGCCGCCCCGGGATGGACCGGCAAGCTTTCCGCCTACGACACGTTCTGGGGGCAATTGTTAGATTGGCTGGCACCCGACCAAGAGGGCTTGCAAAGCGGCGGGCGCATCGAGCTGACCTCGGAGCATCCGTTCTATCGCCAAGGCGACAAGGCCGTCGTGCAAGCCGAGTGGATCGGCAAGGGCGCAGCCCCCTTCACGACGCTCGAAGCGACTGTGAAGGACCCAACCGGATCTAACAAACAGATGGCACTGCAAGCCGCCGTGTGGCGCAATCCGGACGGCCGCAGGGTCACCGGCTTCCGTGGTGAGATCGAAGCTGCCACCACCGGCGTTTACGAAGTGGCGGCCCAGGCCGCGTGGGACGGCGGCGAGGCACGGGCCAACACCCGCATCGCGGTGGCCGCCTCACCCGAGGAACGCCGCGGCGAAGCGCCCGATGCCGAGTTGCTGCATGCCATCGCCAAACACAGCGGCGGTGCCTGTTTCGCCCGCGGCGAAGGCGACAAGTGGCTGAAAACCCTGCCCAAACCCACTCATCTAACCGAGCGCGAGGTCGTCACCGATATCTGGAACCACCCGCTGATCGCGGCAATCCTGTTAGGATGCCTCTGCGGCGAATGGTGGCTGCGACGCAGCCGCGGGCTGGCATGAATCAAGACACGGCAGGAACCGTCACGACGATTCCGCGATCCTAGGGTGCGGGTGGCGGCGGCGGGGCGATTTCGAGCGGTGGGTAGCTGCGGGCGGCGGCCAATTGTTTCCAGGCGGCGGCGCCATACACCCCGGCCAGCGTGATATCGAATGGCTTGAACCCGATCTGCGTCAAATCCGGATTGTCGCCGCTGAGACGGAAGTCCCGCTTGGCGGCATCGGCGAATTGCGGGTCGGCAATGATGGAGCCGTCATCCTGTCCGGACTTCTGCCAGGCGTCAAAGGTTGTGCCGGAAAAATCCAATGGCTTGCCGTCGGTGCGCCAGTACAGGTTGTGGGACATGCGCAGGTTCGGGTCGAGCCACTCCCCATCCAACAATTTTCCGGCGTCCCACAGCACGATATTGTTGGAGAAGGTGAATGAGAGGTGACCTTCCTTGCGGGTCCGCTGGAGTTGGTGCTGTGTGGCGAAGGCGAAGATATTGTTGCGGATGAGGTTGTCCTTGCCGTAGTGCTGGTGGAAACCGCCGGTCTTGGTATCATAAACCAGGTTGTTTTCCATGGTGATGCCGGTGCTACCCTCGTCGGTGTAGAGCCCCCAGCCACCGTAGATATAGGATTGAACATGATGGCAATGGTTGTGGCTCACGGTGGTGCCTTCGGATTGGCCCAGGGTGTAAACCGCCCCCATGTCGCTCAGCACGCCTTGACCAAGGTGGTGGATGTGGTTGAACTCGATGTGGTTGCGCTTAGCCTGGCTGGGGGCATAGCCCCAGCGCCAGCCCACGGAAACGCCGGTGTAGCGGAAATCACCGATGTCGTTGTGAGTCACCTGATTGTCGGCACTGTGGCCGATCCAAACGCCGATGGCACCGGCAAAGATATGGCCGCCGGATTGGATGATGTTGTTGTCAACAACGCAACTGCCGGTCCGATCGGCTGCAGACGGGTTCTCATTGTCCCAGCCCTGGCCGATGCGCACGCCGCCGGCACCCAGGTCGTAAAGGTGGGAATGGAGCACCTTGCAATCGAGGCAGGCCCGGCGGAACCACACCCCATACAGGCTGGTGTGGGCGATTGTGCAATCTTCGATGGTTAGATTGCGCGCGGCGTCGGCCATAATGACCGCCTCGATGCTGTGCGCGGCCTGCGGATCACCCTGTCCGTTAGGCGGCAGGATGTAACCTGAATACTCAAATGCCAGCCCCTTGAGCGTGATGTTCTCGACCATGCCACCAGGACCGCCATTGAAGCGCACGAATTGGCCCGCCACCGGCGCGATCACCCCGATTTTGGTTAGATCCTCGCCGGGCAGGGGGATGTAGGACAGCGTGCCGTCGCGCGCGAGGAACCACTCGCCGGGCGCATCGAGCGCGGCGCGGAAATTCTCCAAGTGATAGCGCTGGTCTCTGCCCCATTTGAAAAACGGCCAGGGACTGCCGGCAGTGGTCACCAACAGGTTGTTCGCCGCGTCCGCGGCCGCTATGTGGTGGCGCGACATCTCCCACGCGTGATAGACCACAGCCGTCACATCCGCCAATTCCTCCTTGGGCAAGGCCCAGACGGCCGCCAGATCGTCGCCCCGGCCGGTGATGGCGCGGCTGGATAGGTCCGCCTCGCGGCCGGTGAGCGGATCAACACCGCGCCCGGTCTTGTGCGACATGTAATGGTAGAATTTGTTAGGCGTGCGGGCGCGGGTGGCGCGGGTGCCATTGACCCACAATTGCTCGAAGCGCCATCCGTCCGGCACGCGGGTGGTCCAGACGCCGTCTGCGCCTAACCGCCAACCACCGAGCTCTCGTCCGCCCGAAAAAACCGGCCTGGCACCGGGGGCGGCTTCGTAGCACACCGGGGCCGCGGCCGTACCACTGTCGGCGGGACCAAAGTCCACCGGACCCGTCAGCGGATAGGTCCCGGCGGCAAAGCGGACGTGCAGCGGCCGATCAAGCGGCGCCTTTGCCTTGAGCTTGCGCACCGCATCGCGCGCGCCGCCGAGCGTGGCCAGCGGGCCGTCGGCGAGGTCGGCGGTGGGCCGGGCGACATGGCCTGACCACGCGTCATTGCCATCCGGCGCGACATGGATGACGGTTTCGTCTGCGGCCCGCAAGACGGTGAACAACGCGAGGCAGGCAGCAAGGATTTTGAGGCTGGAGGAGGGTTGCATGGATGGCGGGAGCGCCGGAATGGGCGTTCATGGGATACCGTTGCGCAACGCGCGATCTTTCCACCATTGACCGGACCCGCAAAACCCGAAGCTGGAACGTGAATGCGCCGTTTTTGTTAGCAATGAGATGGGTCGGCACCCCGGAATTGACCTGCATCGTGCCAATTCATCTGGTTATTTGGCGAGGATGGCTTCCAATTTGCGCAGGCGGCGCTCCTGATCGGCGAGCTGTTGCTTCAACGCTTGGTTTTCGCGGTGCAATTCCTGCACGGCGGCTGCGGAGTAAATCGTTAGAGGATAGGTATCGACCTGCAAGATCGGCGAACCATCGGCCATCAACTCGCCACTGCTCTTTACATTGTTAGGAAAAACCCCGGCGAACTCCTGGGCGATGACGTTAGGGTAGCGGACATCCTCGATGCTCGGATGGGCGGCGCGATACTCGTCGGTGTAACGGAAGTCCACCAACCGCACCCGCGCGAGTGTTTCCAAGGCTCCGCTGATCGACTCAACCTCGGTCTTGATCCGGCTATCCGAATTGGCGAGCCAACTGCCGGCGGTTGTCTTGCTGGCGGAGCCTTCGACTTCGAGAGTGTTGACGGCTGGCGCGCGCTTGATGCCGAGTTTACCCGTGAAGACATTATCCTGATCGAGGCGAGCGACTTGGGCCGGAATCAAATCCGCGCGCAGTGCCAGTGCGTGATAGGCACCCGCGGCAATCGCGGTGACCTGGGTGGCATCGGCAGAAACCGTCGTTTGGGTATAAGTGTTATCGCCCCATTCGACCACGGTGCCGTCGCTCTTCAAGGCCATGCTGAAGGTATAACCCGCCGCGATCTTGATCACTCCGCTCAAGCCCGCAGGCAGCAGCGACACCTGGCCACCGCTATTGTAGCCCCAGGCAACGAGCGTGCCGTCGCTCCTCAAGGCGAGGCTGTGATAGGCACCCGCGGCGATCGCGATCACCCCCGTCAAGCCACCCGGAACAAGCGTCTGCCCGGCATCGTTGCGCCCCCACGCCACCACGGTGCCGCCGGACGTCAGCGCCAGGCAGTGGTCGTAGCCTGCGGCAATGGCCGTCGCCGTGACTCCCGTTAGAGCGCCTG
>JBAXPF010000211.1:0-7566 GCA_037132955.1 Verrucomicrobiota bacterium
GACGGTGTTTGTGGCGATGCTCATCGGTCTGGCACTCCTGACGGTGGCGGTGCTGCCAGGAATCCAACGCAGCAGGCTCGCTTTGAAGGAACACAGCTTGTCAGCCGCGCCCAAGAAACCGGCCGTCACGCCCGCCGCGGCCACCTCAAGTGCCGCCGCGGACGACCCTCGCTTGCAAGCGGAAGATGCCAAGACCAGCGACATGCAGGATCTAACAACAACCCTGGCGCGCTCGCTGCATGATTTGCGCAAGCACCATCCAAGCGGGCTGATCGGGTGGGCCTTGACGGAGACCGCCGCCGGTGGCGAGCCCAGCGTTTATTCCGGCGGGGAAGCACCCGCTCCGACTTCGTTGGATTTCTTCTGGCGCACCAATGGCGGTCGCTTGCTCAGCCAATACAAAGGGGTGATTACCCAAACCGGGTGGTCGTGGCTCACGGCGGGATCCTCCAAGGTGTTGGGCTTTCTGGGCCTCTTCATTGGCATGATCATGGTCCCGGTCTATCTGTTTTTCTTCCTCAAGGACTCCGCCTCAATCCGCGATCACTGGCATCATTATGTGCCGCTCAAAGCCTCGCGTTTCAAGACGGAACTGGTTGATACCTTGCAGGAAATCAATGGTTACCTCATCTCGTTCTTTCGCGGTCAGGTGCTGGTGGCCCTCATTGACGGCGTGCTCGTCGGCATTGCCCTCGAAATCTACGATCTGCCGTATGGCTTTCTCATTGGAATTTTCATGGCGATCCTTGGCGTGATCCCCTACATCGGCAGCATCCTGTGCCTCATCCCCGCTTGCATCATCGGCTATCTGCATGCCCAGGGCGTGGCCCCTTTCGGGTTGAGCCCGTTGGCTTATGCCGGCGGCGTGCTCGCCATTTTCATCAGCGTCCAACAAATCAACTCGCTGGTGACGGCACCCAAAATCGTGGGCGACTCGGTGGGACTGCACCCGTTGACGGTGATTTTTTCCATGCTCTTCTGGTCGTTGGTGCTTGGCGGTTTCGTGGGCACGCTGCTGGCGGTGCCGTTCACCGCGGCGGTGAAAGTCTTGTTCCGGCGCTTCATCTGGGAACGCCAGTTGCGCGACGACCTCATCGAAGAGTTGTAGCGGGTGCCTCACTCGCCGAGTCGCTCGTGGATGGCTTTTTCCGCGGCTTCGATCCGGATGAGGAGTTCCGCATCGGCACCCACACGGGCGGCTTTGAGCAAGGGCAAGCTGTCACGTCCGCCGACTTTGACGAGCATGTGGACGATGGAATGGCGCGTGCCGCCGGTGACTTCCGTAAAATGGCGGATGAGGGTAGCTTCAATGGCCGGCCCCAATTCCATGTAATACGGTTCCCAGGTGCCGGTATCCTCAAGCCACAGCGCGTCTAACATTGGAATGATCGAGATCCGTTTGGCCTTCACTAACAGACCAATCAGATCCCGGGGAACCGGCTTTTTCACAAGCAGAATTTTTTTGAGCACCACTTCGGCGGCATCTGCTGCCTCTGCCGGCTCGTCGGACCAGCGCATGAGAGTCCTGCACAACACGTCCTTGAATTCCACAGCGTCATCCTTGAGCAAGGCAATGAGCCGGCGCGTGATATCATTGCGATAGAGTTTCGGCGCGGCTTCCGCGAGACGCTTCACGGCACCTTGCACGCGTTCCAAGTCGATGCTGTCCAGCTCACGTTTGTTCAACTCATAGAATGCCGGATCATCCCGGTCTGTGAGCTTATCCAGCGGGATGGGCACAAAGTTGCCGTTGTGGACCCGCACCTCAATGACCTCAATATCCCTGTATACGTGACTGATCTCACCGAGAGGCGCAGCCAACTCGGCGAGCTTGTCAAGGGTCATGTTGAGACCGCTCACCACCATCAGATAGTCACTGTGCTCACGCGGATAGGGATGCGAGGAATTGGCCTTGGTCACTCGCAACAGATAATCCCGCACCAGCAGCTTGTTGCTTTCGCTCAATCCGCGGAGCCACAAGCCGTATGCGTGTTTGTCTCCACTCTCGGTGGCGAGCTTGGCGCTCTCAGCCTCCAGTGGATCCGTGCCAATCAACTGCCGGAGTCGTGAAATCTCAGCACGCTCGGAGTCCTGCGCCGCTGAACCGGCCTTGACAACCGCATTGTCTGCGACCGCCAATTTGGGCGGCGCGTCCTCGGTGCTTACCAGTGGCAACGCCAGCAACCCGGCACTGCACAGCAGCGAAAAAAGCAGGGTTTTCATCCGTGCGCGGGGGTTGGCGTAGAGAAAGAGCGCTGTGGCGGTCACCGACGTGAACCCGGCCATCAGCATCCGGCTTGCGATCGATACCCCATCAAGGGTGCCGTTACGGGCCGCCCCGAAATAAAGCAACAACGCCATCAGCACCACACCCAACACGCCGCTGGCACCGGCAACCAGTCGTTGCGGCGAGCGCGGCTCGAAGCTCGACGTGTCGGGGTTGTCCGCATAGCTAACCGTTTGAAAGCCTTCTGGAATGGCCGCCGCCATCGGCACCCGCTGGTATCGGTTGACCGATGCATCCGGATGTTCCCCTGGATAGAATTTCCGCGACCTCAGGATCACGTCGTCATTGAGCCGAAACCTGCGCTCGCAAGCCCCACACTCCACCGTGCGGTCGCGCAACTCCGCACCCACCTTGAAGCGCTGACCGCACGCCGGACAGCGGATGAGAAGCGGAGAAGTCTCGTCGTTTTTTGCTGCCATACGCAGGTCACGGTATGCATCCTCATGCCGAAATGCAATTCCTAACATCATAAAACGCAGGGATTCAGACTCTTTCGCGCCGCCCATTCAGTCTTTTCCGTTCACCACGGTTGAGCCATCCGTCCGACGCCGGTGCTTGCAGTGGGCCAATCCGCGGTGGCCGGCTTGCGGGTCGCAATATTTTCCCATTCCACTCAATTGAAGGCTTTACAACACCCCGCGAGCGGTTATTTTCCTGCCGCCCTGCCTCGGAGAGGTGGCTGAGTGGTCTAAGGCACCCGATTCGAAATCGGACGTGGGGTTAAACTCACCGTGGGTTCAAATCCCACCCTCTCCGCTTCCTTGATTGTCCGTAAGCATGACCCAGCCTAGCTTGAATCGCGCCTCCCTCACCCGCTTTGCCTGGATCTCGATCGCCGCGGCGATCGTCACGATCGCTTTGAAAAGCGCCGCCTATTATCTAACCGGTTCCGTGGGGTTGCTGTCCGACGCGTTGGAGTCCGTGGTCAATCTGATGGGCGGCATGATGGCGCTGGCGATGCTGACGATCGCAGCGCGACCGGCCGATGACGACCATGCCTACGGCCACAGCAAGGCAGAGTATTTTTCCAGCGGCGTGGAGGGCGCGCTCATTCTGGTGGCGGCGCTGAGCATCGGGCTCACGGCGGTGCCGCGCTTGTTTCATCCGAAAGAACTCGAACAAGTGGGAGTGGGTCTGGCCGTCTCGGTGCTGGCCTCGCTTGTCAACCTCGGGGTGGCGCTGCTGCTGCTGCGGGCAGGCAAGAAGAACCACTCCATCACTCTGGAAGCCAATGCCCATCACCTGCTCACCGATGTGTGGACATCCGTGGGCGTGCTCCTCGGCGTGGGCGCGGTGGTCCTCACCGGTTGGCTGTGGCTCGACCCGGTGGTGGCCTTGCTGGTGGCGGCCAACATCGTCTGGACCGGTTCGCACATCGTCTGGCGCTCGGTGTCCGGCCTGATGGATCTGGCGCTGCCAGCCGATGACCTGAGCAAAGTGGAGCAGGTGCTGGACACCTATCGACAAGAGGATTTGCAGTTCCATGCCCTGCGTACCCGCCAGGCGGGAGCGCGGAAGTTTGTCTCCATGCACGTGCTGGTTCCCGGGGCATGGACGGTGCAGCATGGCCACAACCTGCTGGAACGGATCGAAGCTGACATCCGCGCGGCGCTGCCTAACACGACTGTGTTCACCCATCTGGAGTCGCTCGACGATCCGGCCTCATGGGAGGATGAAACGCTGGATCGGTGACGGAGCGCAAAGGCCGCATGCAGAATGAAGAGTGTTAGGCAGGATGCCTGACACAGCCGGCGGGACGCCGGCGCTCCCCAAGAAGAAGCGCTCCCCAAGAAGAAGCGCTCCCCAAGAAGAAGCGCCCCTCAGGCATGCGCCTCAAGGTTCCGGGACGAGGACCACTTTGCGACAATTGACAGGCGTCCAGCCTTCCGCGACCGGGCGCAAAGTCAGAGTGATCTTGGCACCTTTGGTGAGCAGGCACTCTCCGACCCTGCCGGCCTGATAGGTGCCGTAATCCGCGGTTTTCGGCACGGAATAGGCGAGGTTGCCGACGCCCTGGACTTTCAGCACGGAGCCAGCGGCCGGGGCGGCGGTCTCAATGCGGACGGAATACTTGCCATCGCGATCAGCGCGAAGGTTCCAGGAGACGGCGTCACCCGGATCGCTCCAGAAACTGATGTTGGTGATTTTGTCTTTGAGTTCGGTTTTGACCTGCTTGCCTTCCAGCCTGGCATCTTCCGCCAACAGGGTGATGCTTCCATCCTGGCCGGGAACCGCCAGCGGGCCGGCGATGTCAGGTTTTCCTTGAACTAACAATTTGAGGGTGGTGCAGATGGCATCCGGAGCGGTGGCCGGCAAGGTGATGAGTGGCCCATTGGCGGATTTTTCGATAGCCAAGGGAGCGCCGCCGGCAAGCAGCGCGGCGGACTTGACCATGTTGGTCAGGCCGGGGACGAGGAGTTTGCCATCGGCGGGCCAGTTCAGAACATGCAGATAGAGAAGGGTGTCATCGCCTGCGTCCTTGAGAGTGCAGCGGCCCCATGCAAGTTTCCTAAAGGGCGATGCATGAGTGCCGTAGATGGATTCGCCATTCACTTTCATCCACGCACCGATTGCCTTGAGCAATTTGATAGACTCTGCGGGAATTTCGCCTTCGGCGGTGGGGCCCACGTTGAGCAGATAGTTGCCGCCCTTGCTGACGATATCGACGAGATTGGTGATGAGGGTGGCGAGCGACTTCCAGTTGTGGTCGTCGCTCTTGAAGCCCCAGGTATCATTCATGGTCATGCACGTTTCCCAGTCCCGTCCGGGAAAGCCGGTGGCCGGAATGAGCTGTTCGGGGGTCTCGGTGTCGCCGGGATAGCCGCCTCCAAGCCGGTTGTTGTGGATAATGCCGGGCTGGAGGACCAGCAGTTTGGCGAGCTTTTCCGCCCGCGGCTGGGTCATCAAATGCGGCGTATCCCACCATAGCACGTCCGGCTTGTAGGTGGTGAGAATCTCCCTCACCTGTGGGACTGCCACCGCGTCGAGATATTGGTCGAAGCTGCCTTTTTGAGCATTGTCCCAGCCTTCACCATCCTTCATTCCTGCCTTGGCGCCGCCTGGATTATTCCAGTCCTGAGCCTGCGAATAGTAGAGGCCAAATTTCAAACCTTGGGCCCTGGCGGCGTCTGCGAGCGGCCCGATAAGATCCTTTTTCCATGGGGTGGCATCGACGACATTCCATTTGCTCGCGGCGGTAGGGAACAACGTGAAGCCATCATGGTGCTTGGAGGTAATAACCACATAGCGCATGCCCGCTTCTTTCGCTAAAGCGGCCCAAGCGCTCGGGTCATACCGGGTCGGGTTGAAGCGTAACGCAAAAGCCTTGTAATCGCTCACCGGGATTTTTGCGTTCCACATGATCCATTCCCCGATCTCGCCGACGGGTTTGCCCTTGTAGATCCCGGCCGGCACGGCATAGACGCCCCAGTGGATGAACATGCCAAACTTTGCCTCGCGCCACCAACTCATGCGAGCGTCGCGCTGGGGCGGCGCTTCGCTCGCGTAAGGATCCCCTTCCAACGCTTGGACAGCCGGCGACAAGGCCGCCAATCCCGTGAGGGCTCCCAGGAGGAATTTCTTTGTCATCACCGCCCATACGACAGCGCCCGCCCCGATTTTTCAAGGGAAATCGAATATCAGGTGCATCCCGCTGGCCATCCGCGTCAAGTTAAGGGGATCGTTACGACCCCGTAGCAATCCCATCATCATATCAGGATAAGATGATTTGTTTCTTGCGTATTCTGCGAGAACAAGTATCTTCCGCTCATGCCACAGGCTGATCCAACCCCCGCCCTTCGACAAGCGCTCACGGAACGCATTCTGGTGCTCGATGGAGCGATGGGCACGACGATTCGCAGCTACGGTTTGGACGAGGCCGCCGCCAGAGGGCGGCGTTTCACCAATGGCGACAAGGATTTGCTCAACAACGGGGACATTCTCACGCTGACCTGCCCGGAGGTCATCGGGGATATTCACAAGCGCTTTTACGAAGCGGGCGCGGACATTTGCTCGACCAACACCTTCTCCGCGACGGGCCTCGCCCAGAGTGAGTTTTTCGTCGAGGATCCCCGGGCGCAGGGTGGCCGCAAAGATCCGGAGTTTTTTCAACAGATTCTGGAAAACGCCTTTCTCAATGATTTGGCGTGGGAAATGAACATCCAATCCGCCCGCCTGTGCCGCCAATGGGCGGATGCCACCGGCAGCGCCAGCGGCCGCCGCCGCTATGTGGCGGGAGCCATCGGTCCGCTCACGGTGTCCTTGAGCAATTCGCCGGACGCCGACGACCACGCGTTCCGCGTGGTGACCTTTGATCAGGTGCTGGCGGCCTACAAGCATCAGGTGCGAGCCTTGATAGAGGGAGGCTGTGACATCCTCCTCATCGAGACCATCTTTGATTCGCTCAATGCCAAAGCGGCCGTCGTGGCGGTCCAAGAGGTGTTTGACGACTGCGGGATGCGGCTTCCCATCATCCTCTCCGCCGCCGTCGGCCGCGGCGGTGAAACCATGATCTCAGCCCAAAAAGTGGAGGCGTTTTGGAATGCCTTCGCTCACGTCAAACCCCTGGCTATCGGCCTCAACTGCTCGCTCGGACCCGACTTGTTGCGCCCGCATTTGGAAGAACTCTCGGTCTGTGCCACCACCTGCATTTCCTGTTACCCGAATGCCGGACTGCCCAATCCATTGGCACCCACCGGTTTCGACCTCGGCCCGCAAGAGATGCGCTCATCCATGGCGGAGTTCGCCCACGCGGGCTTGCTCAACCTCGCGGGTGGCTGCTGTGGCAACACTCCCGAGCACATCGCCGCCATCGCCGCCGCAGTCGCTGACATCACCCCGCGCGAGGTTCCCGTGGTGGGATGAAGCGAAACGTTCCAATTCTATCCACATGCCAACCATCCCCCACGCTCTGCGGCTTTCCGGCACGGAAGCCTACAACCACACGTCTGACAAGCGCTTCCTGATGATCGGCGAGCGGACCAACGTCGCCGGCTCGCCGCAATTCGCCAAATTCGTCCGCGCCGGCAACCTCGAGGCCGCCGTGGAGGTGGCGCGCCAACAGGTCGCCAATGGTGCCAACGTGATCGACATCTGCTTCGATGACGGCCTCATCGATGGCAAGGCCATGATGACCCGCTTTCTGCTCCTGCTGCAGGGCGAGCCGGACGTCGCTTGCGTCCCGATCATGGTTGATTCCTCGAAATGGGAAATCATCGAGGCCGGCCTCAAGTGCCTGCAAGGCAAGGGCATCGTCAATTCCATCTCGCTCAAGGAAGGCG
>JBAXPF010000212.1:0-7530 GCA_037132955.1 Verrucomicrobiota bacterium
AACATAAAATTGGAGATGGAGTTCCCCTCCGAATTCAGCCTTGAATCGCGCTACTTCCTTCGAGTGTGACGTTGAACGTGATCGCCATCACTCCGCCCACCCCACCCAAATCCGGCGATAAACAGCGCAGCACGACATCGCGCCCGGCGCTGGGAATATCCGCGCCGCCAGCCGACACATACTCACCGGTGGTGGCGGTCAGGGCGGTCACGGTGCCCCGCAGAATGCAGTTCTCCGGGGCAAAATAGACCTCCGACTCCAAACCGATCTCCGGCTTGCGTGCGGTGGCCACTTGGGCACTTGTGATGGCGAGATTGAGTTTCATAATGGAAGGGGAATCAGTAATCAGTAGTCAGTAATCAGTGGTTTCGTCAGACCTGTCAGACCTGTCGGACCTGTAATGGAAATGCCGCCACGTTCTTTGTTTAGAATTTCAGATTTATGATTTAGTGCTTAAAAGTTAGGTTTTCAGCTTTCTGCTTTCCGCTTTCAGCTTTCTCCTCCTACACCGGCGTCTTATATCGCACCCCGAACGTCCGCTTCCGCCAGTGGCGCGGCATGGCAAACCCTTCGCACCACACTTCGCAGACGCGGCCCTTGTTCTGGACCAGCAGATCCGGCGACTCATCTTGAATCGCCTTGGCCAGGCACGGCTTGTCGAAGAAGATGCCCACCGGCTGGTCCATGCGGACATAGGCGACGCCGGAATTCGGATCGATCGTGTTGTTGCCGGTGATGATCCATGTGTAGCCGGCATAGGTCATGACCATGCCGCCCTCGAAGATTTGATCCACGATCATGTTCGACTGGGTGGTGAGGGAAACCTGCGAGAGAAATGCGGTGACATGGCTGGAGGCCACCGTGATTTCCACCGGCCGGGGCGTGCCGCCTTCCATCACATCCTCGCCCCAGGCGCGGCAGTATTCGATGATGGCGTCGAATACCTCCTTGCGGAACTTGGTGGTGGTCGAGTTCCCAGACAGGGTCACAAAGTTGCCGGCGGGCAGGTTGGCGACGTTCACGCGCGGATGGGCATAATAGTCCCGCAGGCCGATGTCGCCGCTGGTCACAAACGTGGCCACCAGCCGGGTGTTGGCGCCACCCACCAACAGGTAACTGGCCAGCAGTTCGTCGGTGCGCCAGGCGCGATCCCGGGCGACATCGAATTGTGCCAGCGCGAGGTCCTTCACCTTGCTGCCGTGATACGCGTCCACCAGCGGATACTCGATCCAATTGGTGGCCCGCATGTGCAGCGGCACAAACACCGGCGAAGGATCGTTGAGTTGCGCGGCGATGGTGCGGTTACCGCCATCCTGGCCGATGGCATCGATGGCCACCTGCATGCCCACCTTGTCGGGATTGATCACCGGGTAATCCTCTTCGCCCAGCGAGCGTTCCTCGAAGTAGGCCAGCCAGTTGGAATTGGCGCGCACCACGTTCTCCGTGGTGATCTCCACCGCCGCGGCATGCAGCGCCACTGCTTCTCTGTCGCCGTGCGCTGCCGCGTAGGCAATATCCCCCTTGCTCCTCAGCCAATCCTCGGTGTGGATCGCCTCCATCGCGGTCTCCGCCCACGCCACGATCTTCTTGCCGACGTTCATCGGATTGATGATTTCCGCCCGTTGCTTGATGCGGCCTAAAAACCTCCCGACATCTTCCACGGATAGACGGCTGGCATACTCGACCTGCCGCGTGTTGGGATTGGCGGATGCAAGGGCGGATTGACGGAGTGCCGTCGCATGACGGACTTCCTGGCGGGTGGGCTTGTTGGCAGGTGCAGTTTTCATTATCGGGGAGTGTGGGTAGGGTGGCCGTAGCTGCGGCTTCCAGCCGCAGTCTTCAATCTTTAATCAATCTTCAATCTTCAATCTTCATTCCATTTTCTTCTATCTTCCATCTTCTATCTTCCATCACCCCACAAACGTCACCACCCATCTGAAGGAGGTGGAATCGAAGGGAGTGACCTTGCGCACCAGGTAGCCGATCACGCGGTCCGGCGTGCCCCCACCATCCGGGATGGCGATGTTGGCGATGGCCAACTGGCCGCCCTCCGTTTTGAGCGGGGTGCTGGGGGCGGTGTTGGCGTCGATGTCGTGGAACAGGCTCGTGCCTTCAATCTCCACTTCATGTGCGAAGCGGGCGCTGACCCCTGAGCCCACCGGCACCGGCTTGCGGAGTTCGGGGTTCCATTGCGGGTCGAGTTTGCAATGCTCCTGCCAATCGGCATCGGCCATGACCTGGTTTTCCAAAAATGCGGGCACTCCGCCATTGGCAGCGACCAGTTCGCGCGGGTCTCCGAGCGCGCCGGCGGATTTATACTGCACCAAAGCGCCGAGCGCCATGGCAGTGGTGACGATACCGCTGATAGGTTCGCGGTAATGGGGAACGGTGATTTGGACGGGTGTATTGGCTGTGCGGTACATGGTGGGGGGAAGTGAGTAGGTGAATAAGTTAAGAAGTAAGTGCGAGGGGAGGGGATGAAGAAGTGGATTGGTAGGGCGGACCGGCCCGGTCCGCCGACTTGTCAGATGTAGCTGCGTGCTTCCAGCCGCAGTCTTCGATTCATAATGGAGAATGATTTGTTCATTGGGCTTTGTCAGACCTGTCAGACCTGTCAGACCTATCAGATAACGGTTTTCTTGGACTCCGCAGCAGCGGGCAATGTCCCTACAGGGCTGGACGGCTTCGGTGTGGCCGCGGCGGCGAGAGGAACGACCGCCACTGTCGGCACGGCTTCCTTGATCATTTCCAAGCGCGCGTTGAACTCCGCCGTGCCCGGTTCATCCGCAGCGCAGGCCAACAGACCGGCAAACGCCTTCGGTCGTGCTTCCTGGGTGATGCCCACTTCCTTGAGCTGGGTGATGCGGCCCTCGATCGACGCCAGAATATCGGCGTGGTTCTCGGCCAGCAGATCCACATCCTTGAGCGCCGACGCAGCGACCGCTCCCACCTTCTCGATGGCGGCCGCGCGGCGTTCGGTGATCGTTTGCAGATCCGCGAGCCGGGCGTTGAACCCGGCTTCCGCATCCGCCGCCCCTTGTTGGGTGGCCGCTTCAATCGCCGCCGACAGCGCCGCCTGGTGATCGTCGATAGGCAAATGCGTCTTCGCGGCGATCGCACTCTGAATGGCCACGACACCGGCCTGTGCCGTCATGGCATCCAGCAAGCGGCTGGCCGACACCTCGACGGCTTCGTTCGCCTTGCGTTCAAATCCGTTTACCAATTGGCAGGCGGCCGTGAGGGTGTTTTCCAAATCCACGCTCACCCGCTCGATGCGTTCCTTCGCCCAATCCACTTCACGGATCACCGACAACACGGCCGTCCCACCCTCGATCTGTTCCATCGGCGGCAGCTTCGCCAGCGATGCGTTGAAGCGGGTATAGAGTTCGGTCTTCAGGGCAACAAGTGCGGCGATAAAGGCGGCGATCGGATTCATGGTCTTGGGTGGCGTTTAGTAGATGTAGTGCAATGCGCAACCGATGCGACAGGCAACAAACGATGAATTGCGTGCGTTTCCCCAAAACGTCAAATTATTTCCACTGGATACGCAGTAGCTGCGGCTTCCAGCCGCAGATATGATAGATCTAGGACGCGAAGGGAAGATGCCAAAATCCTTGCTATGCGGAGTGCAAGGTGGTAAATCGCGGGCATGGCAAAGGTAGAGCGCAATGATCCGTGCCCATGCGGCAGTGGTAAGAAATACAAGAAATGCTGCCTCGCGGCTGATGATCAGCGGCAGAACGCAAGCAGCGGCCCAAGGGCTGCGGGCGTGACGTTCATGTCGGATCTGGATGATCTGTCCAACAGTGTTATCGACTTGATCGAGGCCGGGGACTTGACGGCAGCCGAAGCGGCGTGCCGCCAGTTGCAGCAGCGCTACCCTGAGCAGGTGGACGGCATTATGCGGCTGGCAGCCGTGCAAGAAGCACAAGGCGACCGTTCAGCAGCCGCTAGATCTTATCGTGAAGCGGCTGAGTTCATGCGATCCCATGAGGGATTTGAAGATGAAAGCATAGTTGACATGATTGAATCGGCAAAGCGAATGGAGGGCTAACAAGGGAACGTGAAGACTGCGGCTGGAAGCCGCAGATACGTGACGAGCGGACCGCCCTAGCGGCTTTGCGGTCAAACATCTTCCATCATTTTGCCTCCCCATCATTTTGCCTACGACTTCAATCCCGCTTCCAATCATCAATTTTCCAAGAAAATCCAAATTTTCCTGCCCCTAATTTTCCTGACTAACTCTTCTCTTCATTTGCCGTTGGCCATGCCAGCTTGCGGCTGCGCCAGTTTTCCCAAGCTCGCTATCGCTCACACCGCGTTCAGCTTTTCTTCTCCCCCTCTCTTCCCGCCTGCGGCGACAAGTCGGCGCGCCCGGCGGTCACGCCCTACCGGATCGCCTTCTCTTCCACTGAATACTGTCTCCTGATTACTGATTACTCCCGCCGCTTCATCTTCCTAACACTCGACGCATGCCTGACAACCTGGAGCCTTTTCCCAGCCACCTTGATATCCAGCAACGGGTCTGCCGGCGTGGCGGTCTTGGTCATGCCGTGGCGCGTCACGCTGCCGTGCATGACCACCTCCATGACGGTGCCGCATCCCGCGTCATGGCCATAGATGGCCTTGTTCCAAGCCACCGGGTCGCCGCTCTCCCACTCGGGGATCGCCATCGCCGCGAAGCAAACCTCGTCGGGCAACGACGCTTTAAGCTCGATGATTCTCGCGGTCTTGGCTTCCGCCGGGTTGGGCGTGTAGCCCACGCCCCGGAATGGCACCGACTGGTTCTCGCCCCCGGCCGCCAGCGCGAACTGGACGCCATCCACCTTGCCGATTTGCAGGCCATTTTCCGGATGGGTCGTGAGCAACTTCGGATAGAGTTCCCTGGCGGCATCCATGGAAAGGATCGACCCATCGCGCGGGTCATAGACCCAGAGGTCGGCGCGGGTGGTGGCCACTTCGATGGAGACATTGGTTTTCTGGCGGGCGGACGAATGGTTGCCCAACAAATCCTTCACGCCCTCGGCCATTTTATAGATGACCGCGACCACATCGAGGTATTGCGCGGCGGCCGCGGACTCCGCCATGATCTGTTTGCCGCCACTGCTCTTGAGATTGGCGACGGAGACGCCGACGATCCCACCCATGATCCGGTCCCGATACGCGCCATAGCACTTGAGCATGTGACCGAGATTGGTTTGCTGGTGCAGCAGCGACCGGTAGGAATTGACCAGGACTTGCGGATGAAACCCGAAGAACCGCCCGTGCATCTCCGGCCCGATGACGGCGGGAAAGGCGGTGGCAATGCGGAAACGAAAGTATCCCTTGAAATCGTCCGCCTTGAGTTCTCCGAACACCGGATCATTCGCAGCGAGCATGGACACTTCGCTCTCCTCAGCTAGCAGCAGCGGGCAGGCGGACGTGGGATCATCAGTCATAATTTGGGTAATGGTAGGGCGGACCGGCCCGGTCCGCCGACTTTGTAGCGGCGATCACCGGTCGCCGCGCGTATTGTAGCTGCGTGCTTCCAGCCGCATTCTTCCCGTCTCAGACTCGTCAGACTCGTCAGACTCGTCAGACCCGTCAGACCCGTCAGACCCGTCAGACCCGTCAGACCCGTCTGACTGACCAAGAAGCGATAATGAAAAGCCGCCACGTTCATCGTTTAGAATTTAGAATTTACAATTTCGTGCTTTCCCCCGCTGGTGCGGCATCCCCACCCGCATAATCCCCCGGAAACAACTGCGGCAGCAGCCCTTGCCGCGGCTCATACGGCGGCGTGAAATCCTCGCGGCGGGCATGGGCATCGCGCAGGCGTGCGGATTCCTTCGCATCATCGACCCCGAACATCTCCCTCACCGTTTGCGGCGACACCACCGCATACGTGGACGCCATGGTGGCCAGTCGGATGAGGGCATCTCCGGTGTAAAGTGGCTTGACGCTCCAGGCCGGTGTTAGGTCCGGCGCGTCCGGGAAGTTCTTCTTGAACGACGGCGAATTGAAGATGGACGCGAGGAATCGGGAAAAATCCTCGCGGAATGCTTCCACCTGCACGCGGATGCGGTCGGTGAGAAATCCGGACAGCCCGGTGATCTGGCTATCCGTCTTGAGCAGCAGGATGGCGGCCAGCCCGCCCCAGAAGATGAGCCGTTGCAGCGCGGCATCCAACATTTCCTGCGCGAAGAACTCCTTGGGAAACGTGAGCCAGGCGATTTCCTGGTCGAAGTTGGTGGCCACATCGGTCTTGCCGAGTATGTTTTTCATCGCCTTGAGGATCGACTGGATCTCAGCATACTTGGCATTGTTACGAGTGGTGCCCGCGTTGGGCCCGGAGGAAACCCCGAAGCCCTTCTTGGTGTGGCGGATGATCTCACGCCGACTCCATGCGCCATTCCAATCGCCCACCCGCACCGCCTCGATGTAGTCCAGATCATCCAGAATGGAGGTGATCGACGGAGCTTGGATCGGCTTGCCGCTCTTGCCCGCCTTCATCACTGCGAAGTCATAGCCGGAGTCATCGCCCTTGACCACGACCAGTCGCTTGCCGTTGAAAATGCAATCCCACATCCTGGCACCCAGCACGGGTTTCAATTCCCCGGCGATCTTCGGGTCACGCGGGACCGTCACTTCGATGCGCGGCACTCCGCCCACGACCGAGTATTCCACCTCATCCACGTCCGGGATCTCGATAATCGGCAGGGTGCCCGGCTCGGCATCCGTGCGCCAGAACGCCACCACTGCATCCGACACCAGCCATTCCTCCAGAATGTCGTCGTGGATTTGCTTGAATGGATACGACCCCTCGGCGGCCCACTGTCCGGCCGCCGGATCGGCGAAGCGGAAGCCGCTGCCATACAAGCCCTTGTTGATGCGGTGGACCGTCGCTGCAAACCAGTTCCGTTCCACCACAAGCCGCGCGATCTTGCCCAGTGGCCGACGCCCTAACGCATACCAATTCACGCGGAACTTTTGCGCGTCCAGCATTGTCTTGCCACGGGTGAAGGGAATCCCCGCGGACCGGATATTCTCCGGCGTGAGCGGCATCCCCGACGCCAGCAAATCGATCGCCTGTGCCACCAGCCGCTCGGCGGACTTGTTCACGCGGGCGGGCGTGGCCTTAGGCGTTGCTGACGTGGCGGGGAGTTTCTTGGCAGACATCGCCAAAAGGCGTTTTCATCGTGGCGGTCTTTTGTCAATATCTAGTTTCGCTCGGCAAAACAATGAGTCAATGGCCAATGGTCAATGGTCATTGGTGAAGAGGGTAGCGCACCCTTCTAGGGTGCTGCCTCCCGCATCCTGCGGGAGGTTCTTCATCTTCTCTTCCATTCCCCGCCTGCGGGAGGTTCTTCATCCTCAAAGGCGCCAAGTTGGTCAACGGCAAGCACACAGCCACAACCGTCAGCAAGGTTGAGAAACTGCTGAAGCAGGCGTAATCCTTGGGCACCGACAGCGAAGTCTGGGAGTGATATCAGAGCTCGGCAACTCATCGCCCCCGCTTGATGCCATTCCTAAGCACTAGCCAGAGTACGA
>JBAXPF010000213.1:0-7499 GCA_037132955.1 Verrucomicrobiota bacterium
CCACTCCACCACTCCACCACTCCACCACTCCACCACTCCACCACTCCACCACTCCCCTTCCTCACCTCCCTCCCATGCTCCAACTCCTCGTCACCGGAAAATCAGGCCGGATGGGCCAAGCCGTTTTGCAAGCGGCCGCCACCGAACCCGCCGTCACCCTTGCCGCCACCCATGATGCCGGCGAAGACCTTGAAGCTGCCATTGCCGGCGCCCGCTGCGTCATTGACTTCACCATCCACACGTTCACCAGCCAACTGCTCAAGTCCGCACTCACACACGGCACCCGGCTTGTCATCGGCACCACCGGCCACACCGACCTCGAGCGTGCCGCGATCCACCGCGCAGCTGCGCAAGTACCGATTGTTTATGCATCTAACTACTCGATCGGGGTCAACACCCTGTTCTGGCTGACCCGTCAAGCCGCCCGCATCTTAAAGCAGGACCGCTTCGACATCGAAGTGACGGAGATGCACCACCGGCACAAAATCGACTCACCATCCGGCACTGCCCGCACCCTCCTGGAAATTCTCAACGAAGTCACCGGAACTTCATACACCTCCGATGTCACCCATGGCCGCGTCGGCAACATCGGCCCGCGCCCACCGCGTGAAATCGGCATGCACTCACTGCGTGGCGGGGACGTCGTGGGCGATCATACCGTGCTGTTTGCCGCAGATGGCGAACGCGTCGAACTCACCCACAAGGCATCCTCCCGCCTCACCTTCGCCGCCGGTGCCGTCCGCGCCGCCCTCTGGCTCAACGACAAGGGCCCTGGCCTTTATGACATGCAGGACGTCCTCGGTCTGAAATAGACCCGAATTCAGTAATGTTATGAGTTATAGGTTATAGGTTATTTGTAATATGCCCCGCACCATGCCTGATCTTCCCCGCTAACTGATAACCAATAACCATTATCTCAATCCCCCCATGCGCCCCATTCTTCTCTCCACCCTGCTGCTCGGCATTGGCCACGCGGCCACCGCCGCCGACCCCCCCGTCCCGGCAAGCCTCAAGCCCTCCATCGTCCGTCTCAACTCGACCTTGCAGTCGTGGAGTGCCGGCCAACCCTGGGAAAAAGCGCCGCCCACTAACCGGCGTGCGCTGACCGCCATCGTTGCCCCGCAACAAGTGCTCACCACTGCGGAAATGGTGGCGGATGCGACCAATCTGGAATTGGAATCCGCGGATGGCACCCGCTTTGTCCCGGCCACGGTCATTGCCGTGGATTACGAAGCCAATCTCGCCCTGCTCGGTCCGGCCTCCGCCGAGGAAGGTGCCAAAATGTTTGAAAACACCAAACCGCTCGAAATCGCCAACCCGCCGTCGCTCGGCCAACCTCTCGATATCTATCAACTCGAGGACAACGGCGTCGAACTTCGCACCATTGGCAACCTGCAAAGCATCGATGTCGCTTCCAACTTTCTTCCCGGCCATAACTTTCTCACCTATCTGGTGAAAGCCTCGATGCAAAGCGCGGCGAGCAGTTTCACGGTGCCGGTGCTCCAACATGGCAAGCTCGCCGGCGTGCTCGCCAGCTATAACTCCAAGGATCAACTCTGTGAGGTGGTGGCCACGGACATCGTCGCCCGTTTTATCAAAGCCGCCACGGCCGGATCCTATATCGGATTCCCCAGCCTTGGCGTTGCCGTCGCCCGCACCGAGGACCCCTCGTTCCGGCAATGGCTCAAACTGCCCGACGACCAAGGCGGCATCTATATCAGCTCGGTGCGCAAGCGCAGTGCCGCGCAAAGCGCAGGCGTCAAAAAAGGCGACGTCATCCTCGCCATCGACGGCCATGCCATCGACCGCCGCGGCTACTATCAACACGCCAACTATGGCAGTCTCGGCTGGGGGCACCTCGTCCGCGGCGAGCGCTCGATCAGCGACGTTGTCACGCTCTCGCTGATGCGGGAGGGCAAGTCACTTGAAGTCAGAGCCACCCTCACCCGTGAAGAGGAAAGCTCGCGCCTGGTGCCCAACCATACCTTCGGCAAAGCCCCCAACTATCTGGTCAAAGGTGGCTTCATCTTTCAAGAACTCTCCCTGCCCATGCTCCAGGCATTTGGCGAGGACTGGAAATCCCGCGCGCCACTCAAGCTGCTGGATGCCTACGAAAATCCGGAAAAATACCAGGAGCGTGCCGAGCGCATCGTCTTTCTCAGCGGCGTGATCCCCACGCCTGCCACCGTCGGTTACGATACCCTGCGCAACCTCGTTGTCCGCAAGGTCAATGGCAAGGAAATCCGCGACATGAAGTCCCTCCTTGCCGCCTTCAAATCCACCCTCAATGAACTTCACTCAATCGAGTTCGATGAGGAAAACTTCACCGTCTATCTGGATGAAACCGTCTCATCCTCTGTCGATTCCCAACTTCTCAAGCGCGGCATCCCCCAACTCTCACGCGCGGAATAGGCCGATGAAAAAGACCGAAGACATGGAGACAGAAGACAGAAGACCAGAGAAAGAAGAGACGAATTTCCAATCTTCTGTCTTGGAGCAAGGCGGTCTTCTGTCTTCTGTCTTCTGTCTTCTGTCTTCTGTCTCTTCCCCCAATAACTGATCACCCCTCTTTCCCAATGACATCTAACACCCCCCGCCCCGTTGGCAACCGTGTTTTGCTCATGGGCACCTGCCTCTGCGATGCCTTCTATGACGACGTCACCCGCGCCACCGTCCAGGTTCTGGAATATCTCGACGTCACCGTCGAATACCCCGAGGACCAGACATGCTGTGGTCAACCCGCCTTCAACTCAGGTGATTGGAATGCGTCGCGCAAAGTCGCGCGGCACTGTGCCAAGGTCTTTGCCGGCGATCTTCCCGTCATCGTTCCTTCCGGGTCGTGTGCGGCGATGAATGCCCATGGCAATTCCATCCAGTTCGAAGAGCAACCGGACCCTGCGGTCCAATCGTTTGGTGACCGCACCTGGGAGGTCATCGATTTCATCTACAACGGGCTCGGCATCAAAACCTGGCCCGGCAAATTTGCGGAAAGCACCCGCATTGCTTTCCACCGTTCCTGCCACAGCCGCGGCACCGCCACCGGTGCCGCCGCCCGTGCCCTGCTCTCGTCTATCAGAAATGCCGACGTCACTCCCTTCGGCCAATCCGAACAATGTTGTGGCTTCGGCGGCACCTTTTGCGTCACCTTCCCCCACATCTCCGGACGCATGGGCACCCTCAAGCTCGACCACATCCTTGATATCAACCCCGACCTCCTCGTCGGCGTGGATATGTCCTGCCTGATGCATCTGAGCGGCCTCGCCCAAACCCAGGGCCGCCCTATCAAACACCTCCACACCATCCAAGTCCTCCGCGACACCCTTGGCCTGCGCTGACTTGGAACGGCACTTGCCAAGCCCGACTCCGCTGGACATGCTTTATTCATGCTTTGTCGAAAAGTTGTCCCCGAAGGATTTCGTTTAACCGGTCAGAAAACCATCCTGACCCAGGAACAACGCGAGGAAGTTCTGCGGCGTCTGGCTACGGGCGAAACTCAGGCGTCGATTGCCAAGGACTTCAACGTCACCCGCGCGGCGATTTCCCTGCTCAAACAACGGACCGCCAACCCCGAGCGCTATACGCAGAAATACGACCTGAAAAAGCGCCTCTCCGCCGGAGAAATCACGACCTTCAAGCAGACCCTCGATCAGACCCTGCCGCAAGATCACGGCCTGGAATTCGTCGGTCACGCGCTGCCGAAATTCTGGACCATGGAACGCGGCTACGCCCTGGCGGACAAACTCTTCGGTAAGGACCCCGCTGTCCGCGTCATGAAAGAATGCATGGGCAACCATCTCGTCCGCCGCCCGGATGGTCCGCTCGCCCCGCCCGAACCGCCGGGCCCACGGGATATCCGCCGACTGCCGCCGGACCTCGCTGCCGACAAAAGTTTTGTCAAATACTACATGTCTCCCATCGCCTTGCAGATTGAGCAACGCGAATACGAACTTGCCCTCGAACACTACCACCAACAACTCGCCAAACAGCAACCGCGCGAGACGGCCAATACTCCTGACGATATCCTGCCCCCGGAATTGGACGACGAGGAATGGGACGATGACTGGGCAGCTCAATCTATCAAAACCAGCCACCCCGGCCTGTCATCACAACCACCACCACCCGGTCAGCGTATCGGCAAGCACGCCAAAAGCAAGGGCAGCCCGTTCACCAAAACCAAACGCAAAAAGAAAAAACGCTGAGCCCACACGGCCTCATACGTATGAGGGATAGTCCGGTACAAACATGCGGCTCTGAATATCTTGCTCAATGTCTGGCGGACGCGGCACCCGGGCATATCCGGAATCGTGCGCGATTTCCGCCACCGCCGTGGCAATCCGCAAGGAAACCGCGCGAATGTTCGTTAGAGTGGGAAACACGCGCCCCACCGCCAATTCCTCATCCGTCACCATGGCGGCCAGCGCCTGCGCCGCCGCCAAGAACATGTCATCAGTCACCACGCGACTGGCGCTTGCCAGCACGCCCATGCCCACGCCAGGAAAAATATACACATTGTTCCCCTGCCCCGGCACCATCGTCCGGCCTGCGTATTCCACCGGCTGGAACGGACTGCCACTGGCAAAAATCGCCGTCCCCTTGCTCCAGGTGTAGGCCTGCTCAGCCGTGCATTCCGCCTTGGAGGTGGGATTGGACAAGGCAAACACCACCGGACTCGGATTGGCCGCTGCCATCGCCTCCACCACCTCTTGCGTGAACACCGCCGCCACCCCGGCCGCACCTATCAACGCCGTCGGCTTGATCAATTTCACCGCTGCCAGGAAATCATCCAACGGTTCCGCGTCCTGGGCGAACGCGCGCTTGTGCGACGTCAGGTTGTTGCGCGATTTGACGATGAGCCCCTTGCTGTCAAAGAACCAGCACTTGGCCCGTGCCTCGGCTTCCGAGAGTCCTTCACTACACAGCGCCGCCACAAACAACTCGCCGATGCCCGTCGCCGCCTCTCCCGCACCAAAGAACAACAGCTTCTGCTCGGCCAGCCCGACCCCCTGCTGACGCGAGGCCGCAATCAAACCGGCCAACGCCACACTCGCCGTGCCTTGGATGTCGTCGTTGAACGAGCAAATCCGGTTGCGATAGCGCTCTAACAAATCAAAGGCATTGTGGTTGCCGAAGTCCTCGAACTGCAGCAGGCACCTTGGATACCTTGCCTCCACCGCCTGCACGAATTCCTCGATGAACTCCTGATACTCCTCGCCGCGCGTGCGCTTCTGATCGATACCAATATACATCTCATCAGCTAACAACTCCTGGTTGTCGGTGCCCACATCCAGCGTGATTGGCAGGCAGTAGTAGGGATTGACCCCGGCACATGCGGTGTAGAGCGAGAGTTTGCCGATGGGAATGCCCATGCCCAGCGCGCCGAGATCCCCCAAGCCGAGGATGCGTTCGCCATCCGTCACCACGATCAGGCGCACATCCTGAATCGGCCAGTTGGCGAGCACTTCCGCCACCCGACCCCGATCCTTCATGGTGATCCACAACCCGCGCGGACGGCGGAAAATGGCCCCGTATTCCAAACACGCCTGCCCCACCGTCGGAGTGTAGACAATCGGCATCATCTCCTCAAGATGATCGAGGACTACCCGGTAATACAAGGTCTCATTGCGGTTTTGCAAAGCGTTGAGGAAAATGTATTTGTTGAGGTCGCTGTTTTTGGCACGCAGGTTTCTGAGCGCGCGTTTCACCTGTTGTTCGATGGGAAAAATGCGGGCGGGCAGCAAGCCACGCAAGCCCAGGGCATCGCGCTCCGCGTCGGTGTAGGCGGTGCCCTTGTTGAGCAGGCCGTTGTTCATGAGGGAATAACCCGTGGGATAGTCTCTGCCACCGTGGGCGGTGATGGGGGTAAATGACGTTTGCATGGAATCAAAATGGGAATTGCAATTGCGATGGGCACAGCCACTCGAACGGCGGCGGTTTAAGACCAACCCAGCGCTTGCACAACTAAAAATCACCAAAAATCCCATCTTTGCCCCTCTGCCATCCGCCCCTGGCCCCCAGATTCCTTCAAATCCTTGAAATCCTTGAAATTCAAGCCGCCATGGCGTTGCATTGGCGCATGCCGCGCCTCGCCCTGCTCCAATCCCGGACCTTCGCCTCCAAACTCGAATCCTTCGATCATCACGAAAGGCTCATCCGCGAGGCCGCCGCATCCGGTGCCAACATCGTCACCACTCAGGAGCTATTCCTGACCCCGTATTTTTGCTCCGTCGAAGACACCGCATGCTTTGATCTCGCCGATCCGCTGCCCGGCCCGGTCACCGAGCGCTTGGGCGTTCTCGCCGGCGAACTGGGCATCGTGTTGATTTCCTCGCTCTTCGAGCACCGCGGGCCGGGCCTCTATCACAACACCGCCGTCATCCATGACGCCGACGGAAAATTGTTAGGAATGTATCGCAAGGCCCACATCCCGCAAGACCCGGCGTTTGAGGAAAAGTTCTACTTCACTCCCGGCGACAGCGGTTGGCCGGTCTGGAACACCCGGTTTGGCAAAATCGGCGTCCTGATTTGTTGGGACCAGTGGTATCCTGAAGCCGCCCGCCTGATGGCCCTCGGCGGTGCCCAACTGCTGGTTTATCCCACCGCCATCGGCTGGCTG
This sequence comes from Verrucomicrobiota bacterium, assembly GCA_037132955.1. Taxonomy (GTDB): domain Bacteria; phylum Verrucomicrobiota; class Verrucomicrobiia; order Verrucomicrobiales; family Akkermansiaceae; genus Luteolibacter. Next base: position 6,614 of record JBAXPF010000213.1, read on the forward strand.
GCCGAGGAAAAGCCCACCCTCGGCACCGCCCAACATTGCGCCTGGGAAACCGTTCAGCGCGGCCATGCCGTAGCCAATGGCTGTTTCCTCGCCGCCGTCAACCGCACCGGCCACCAGGGCGACACCGAGTTTTGGGGACAATCCTTCATTGCCAATCCCTACGGCGAACTCGTCGCCAAGGCCTCCCCCGCTCGCGAGGAAATCCTCTATCATGATTTGGATTTCCAACAACTCGAGGATTTCCGCCGGATCTGGCCATTTTTCCGCGACCGCCGCATCGATGCCTACGGGGATCTGACCCGGCGCTGGCGCACATGAATTCATTGCCCGGGCCCGAAGGCGGGGCAGGTGGTATCCACGTTGCAATGCGAATAGATCAGCATAATTTACATAATGTCAGGCATTTTATTGTTGACCAATTGACCGATTTTGTCTTTATCGCTCCATGACCACCCTCCCCGGCAGTTTGGAAATCTTGAGTCCCATGGCGGAATCCCGGTTCCCTGGCGGGACAAAGGAGGGCAAGCCTGTGAAGGAGGCAGGTGCTGCCACGGTGGGTGCAGAGGCTGTGGGAAGACCCAAGATTCTCTCACCGCTAGAGAAAATTGAATTGCCCACCGGAGCCATGATCGGAAGGGTGTTTTCGCGAGGCTGGAAAGGGCGGCGGCACAGAATTGTGGTCAATCAAGAGCAGGGGGCATCGTATCACATCATGAGCCGCACTGCAGGGGGTGAACGCTTGTTCGGCGATTTGGAAAAGGAGGCGTTTCGTCGTCTGATGTGGCGGCAGGCCCGATTCTGCGGAGTGGAAATCCGCACCTACGCGGTGATGGGATCGGTGTGGAAAACTCTCATGCCGGCAGGGTCCAGAGTTCCCGCAGGCGGG
>JBAXPF010000214.1:0-7490 GCA_037132955.1 Verrucomicrobiota bacterium
CCACGTCCCGAGTGGTTCTCGAAACCAACCCAAGCGCCAGCAAGGCGGCGCCACCAATCAGCACGAGATGCTCAGGTGCCGCCCCGGCATCCTCAAGAAATGCCGCCAAGGCGGACAAGGTGTCATCGAGAGTTTCAGTGGAAATCGGATTCATGGGACAGTAGGGCTAAGCGCACAAGCGAATATAAATTACGCAAATAGCGAATATAGTCAAGCACTTTGGCGGAATAAAATGAATTCACGGCAGGATGCCGCGATCACCAAAGGTCCACAATATTCTTCACTGAGGGCAAGCACGTCCGCAATTGCATGCGGTGTCCAGACAGAATCAGGGGGGCGAGCGGGTAGACCAGCAACATCGGACTTCGAATTTTGGCGAAGTTCCCCGAAATATCCGACCCATTTACATTCGGGACTTCCGTTAGGATGCCTTGGAAGGCTTTACTCTGGGCGTCGGGATTCACCAACTGATTCCCCCGTGTCATGCCTGTCGAAAACCTCTCCACCGCACTCTTCCGCGAGACCCGCGGATTGGGATTTTTCCGCGTGCTCTCCGGTCGCAATGCACCGTTCTACGTCGATGTGCTCGACACCCTCGAACGGGAAACCTCCGAGCGGGCCGACGGCATGGCCCGCGAGGAAGCTGTCGTCCTGATCGTCGAAACCCTCGAACGCCACCCCGGCTTCGAATTCGATCCCGACGCGGAAGGTGCCGATGCGGCAGAGCAATCCGCAGACATCCGGGAACGCGGACGCCTTTTGTTGGAGTATCTCCTCAAATGCAGGTGGCTCGACGAACCCCCGCGACGCGATTGGCGGAGAAAAATCCATTTCGATGCCCACGGCGCAACCTTGCTCGCCAGCCTGCGCAAAATCGCCTGGCCGGATGCGGCCGTATTCACTGACAAAATCACGGGGGTTTGCGCCATGCTCGCCGATGAGATCGAGTTGGTGGAACGCCCCTGGCAAACCGTTGAAAACTGCCTGTCCACCGTGCGCGAGGGTATCAACGAACTCCGCTCGATGCAAAAATCCGTCCAGCGGTTCACGCGCCGCCAGATGGAGGAGGAAACGCTTCAGGGAAACCTATCCGTGGTTTTCGACGATTACTCCGAACAGATGTCCCGGTCCTGCTACGCTTCGCTTGTTAGGGCCCGCCTGCCGCTGCGACTGCCTGAGGCGGTCCACCGCATCGGGGAGCGTCTCGCGGGCGATGCCGGGGCACTGGCGGACATGCAGACGGAAGTCTTGCGGCGGCATCCCGAGATGAGCGCCGAAACGGCTCGCGCCAAAGTAGCGCAAACCCTAGACGAATTGGCGGACCTGCTGGAAAGAGTGCTCCCCATGGCCGACGAGATCGACCGCCGCACCGCGGATTTCACCCGGCGCTCGCTGGCACGTTTCCGGTATCTTCAAGATGTCACTGGCGAACGTCGCACCGAACTCAAGGCGTTTTTCGAAACAGTCAACCGCCGCGTCGCCGGGAAACGCCTGACCCATCTTTCTGGAGCGCCGCCCGACCTGCCGGACTTGCTGATCCCGGTGGTGAAACTCCCGGCCGGGCTGGACTCGTTGAACACCCCGCCCCTGCGTCGCACCCCGGTCGAACAGGAAGCATTCGATGACTCCGTGGACGACAACGACCGCCAGGCCGGTTTACGCGACATGGAGCAGTCGTTGCGGGAATCGTTATCCGTGCAACGCGCCAATGCTTTCGTTAGATCCCTGCCCGGGGGCAAAGGCGAGCGCATCGCAAGCGCGCAAATCCCCGTGGTCGGCGAGAGCGGTTTCACCGATTTGATATCCGTATTGCTGCATGCCGATTCCGCCGAAGCACGCTTCACCCTCGAAGTGGAGCGTGTGGTCCAGGAAAACGAACCTCCACCGCTGGATCTGCTCGAAGGTTGCACCGTCGAACGGTTTGCCATTATCAAGAAATGACCACGACACTTTGCAACAACTCCAAACGCATCTAACACCCACACTCCGCCCCTTGCAAGAAGAACCCCCATATTCTAACGATCCTCCAGCCCGTTTACTGGCGCTTCCTGAATCCGAACGCGACCGTCTCGGAGAGGCGCTTCAAGTGTTGCTCGCGACCGGTTCCATCAACGGTCTCGATGCCGGACGCTCCGCGCTTTATCACTGGTGCCGGCAGTATTTCGAATGGCTCAAGGAAATCGTGTCGCTCGCCGGACTGGACGTGGCGATCCTGCATGAGGAGCGCCTCATCCAAGCCATCCCACGCACCGCCGCGCTCCGCCTCCGCCTGCGTCAGGACGCCACCCTCGTCTGGCTGGCCTTGTGGTATGCCGGGGACGTCCGTTGGCGGGATGAAGGCCAGGATCAGGCATTCCTTTCCGTCGCCGAGTTGAATGATTTGATTCACGACCAACTCCTGCCGGATGCGGCGGGTCCAATCCCGAGGGGCCGACTGCGCGAAATTCTACGCCAGGCGGCCAGCTTCAACCTCCTCCGCTTCGAACCTTCCGAGACATTTGAAGAATCCGGCATTGAGGTTTTACCTGCCATCCGCCGCATCATTCCCTTCCGCGATCTAGCCACCTGGACCGCCACAGCCGCCGCCTTTGACCGGGAAGGAAAATCCGTGATCGCAGACGCGGATGAAGAAACCATCACCACCGAGGAAGAGGAACCATGACCCGCGCCATCCAACTCTCAAAAATCCATGCCTTGAACTGGTATGGCTATCGGGATTCTCTGCCGGTAAAGGGCAACCTCGTGCTTGCCGGCGTGACAGGTTCCGGGAAGTCAATCCTCATGGACCTGCTCATGCTGGTGCTCGTGGGTCCCGAACGCGCCCGCCATCATTTCAATCGAAGCGCAACCGGCAGCAGGAGTGACCGCACCATCAAGGGATACTGCCTGCTAGATACCAAGCGCGAGGAGAACGGCCAACCCCAGTATTTCCACGACAAAGGTGTTACCACCTACATTGCCGCCGAGTTCACCTGGCCGGATGGCTCGCGTGTCGAAACGTGGGGATTGCGCTTTGAATACCACAGCACCTCGGAGCACGATGGCACCACCACGCCATTTTTCTGCCCCGCTCCGCTCGAACGCGCCGACTTCCTATCACTTTCCGAGGATGGAAAGTCCCGGCCGAGCCCGCTGGCCACCTTCAAGCGGCTCATCGATTCTAAAGGAGGTCGGATCTTCGCCTCGCCGCGTGAATATCTGCGGGACATGGCAAATCCGAGCCACCTCAATTTCAACAGGGAAGTGCTGCAACGACTGCTGCCCAGCGCGATGTCGTTCACCAATCTAAAAAGCTTCGATGACTTCTGTCGCCAATTCGTCCTGCCGGCCGAAGCCGTCCCCGTGGACGACGTAATCTCGAGTTTCCGCGATTTTCAATCGTACGAACAGGAACTGCGCGACCTGCGGTCGCAGTTAGAACGCCTTCAACGCATTCGCGATCTATCCATCCGGCTCCGCGATGCCGAACGCGACCGCGATGTAGCCACCTATCTCGCCACCGAATTTTCATGGCACCACGCCGCCAAGGAATCGACCACTGTTGAGGAACGTCTCAAAAAGCTTCGCGAAGATCATGCCGACGATGAAGCCCGGCTTGATGAACTCGACAAACTGATACCTGAAGCCACGCAGCGCAGGGAACATTTGGTGGCCCTGCTCAACGAATCGTCCGATGGCCGCCTGTTCAAGAAACTCGCGGATGACATCCGCAAGCTGGAGGACGACATCGATCGTCTGCGCGGTCTGGCCAGCAAAGTCGATGGTGGTTTGGGTAAACGCATCAAGTCAGCCCGTGAGTGGATGGAGCAAGTCGCCAAAGCGCCGGTCCATCCCTTTATCGACACCTCGCGCATGCAGGAGTCGATCCGCTTCCTCGACTCTTGTGAACGGACCGAAACCGCCAACACCCTCGCGTTTCTAGCAGATGCGGCGGATGACCTCTGCAAAAACCTCCGCAGCCGTTTCACCAAAGACGCCGAGGAACTCCGCCGCCTGCGCAGCGAAAAATCCGATCTCGAGGCACAGGTCGATCTTCTGAAACGCAACGTCTCGCCTGGCCCGCAACCCCTCCTCTCCGCTTTGCGCGAGAACCTGCCCATGCTTCCAGGGGAATCGCCTCCGAGCGCATTGCGCGAGCTCTGCGAAATTGATGACGAATCCTGGCGTGCCGCCGCCGAAGTCGCCTTTGAGGAAAAATATGCAGTGCTCGTCGCCCCGGAGCATCTTGAACGATCCCTCGAAATCCTGCGACTCATTCCCACCGCAGACCTCGTCAAGGCCGGCACCCAACGACTCATCAACGCGGGAGAGATGTTAGCCGCCAAACCCCGCCGTCTGAAAAATTCCCTAGCAGATATTTTCCGCTGCAACAACCCCGCCGGACGCGCCTGCATTGACCTCCTCTTCGGTGAAGTCATCCGGGTTTCTTCACCCGCTGATTTCGCCAGCCACCCGTCCGCGATTCTGCCTGACGGCCTGCTCAAACGGGGAGGCACCATCACGCGCCCGCAGCCATATGACGGCATTCCCTTCATCGGTGAGGAAGGCCTCAGAAAACAACTCGAATTGAAACGCTCCCGCCTCGGCGAAATCGACGCATCCCTCCGCCGCCTCGAACCCATTGAACGCGAGATTGATCGACTCATCGCCAGCCGCCAGCAGGAAATTCCCAGACACCAGGATCTAACCACGGAGCTGGTTCGGATCGAGGAATTGCCGAAAAAACAAGCCGAGCACGAGAGGCTGATGAATGAATACAACTCCATCGCCACGGACGAATTTACATCGCTCGAAAATCAGATCGACGATCTCAAGCAGCAAATCCTAACATGGGAGAATGAAAGAATCTCCATTCACAAGAAAGGAGGGCACCGTGAAATCAAGCATGCGGAAGATCAACTCAGTGGACTGCGCGAAGTGGCCAGCCGCAAGGAGGATGATTTTTCCCGCATCAAGCAGCGCATCGACATCGTCCGTTACCACGACCGCTATCGCACCTGGAAAGCGGAGATGGAAGAAACCTTCCCGTTCCCCGGCGTGCTTGCGAAAAAGTTTGCCGACGCGGCGGATGCGTCCAAGGAAACAGCACTTCAGACCACCGGCGATCTCAAGGTTGCCACCCTGGATTTCAAAAAGACTTTCCAACCAAAATTTGACGATCTGCCCGACGACTGTGCCGACACCTCGCCCTATGAGCAGCGCCTGACCATCATTGAAAAAGCCAACATTCCCGAATACGAGAAAAAGTCCGCCACCGAGCGTAAGCGTTGGGAAGCCCTCTTCCGCACGCAGGTACTCAGCCGCATGCAGCAGGCGCTCAAAAATGTCGAAAACATCATCACCCTGCTCAATCAGCAATTGAAACGGCCCATCGGCCATGACCGCTATAAAATCGAATGCAAACGCAATCCGGACTTCCGTATCTATCGGGAACTCATCGATCTCAACGCCGTCCACCACGAGGACGAGCTGTTCTTCTCCAGCATGAGCGGCGAGTTGCGCGACACGCTGGAAAACTTCCTCGGCACCCTCGTTAAAAACGCCAATAGTCCGGAAGCCGCGAGATTGTTGGATTATCGCCAGTATTTCGACTACGACCTGCTGGTCACCGACATCCGGGACCCTGATGCCAAACCTGTCAGTGTGGACAAGCAAAGCGGTAAAATGAGTGGCGGCGAGAACCAAAGCCCGTATTTCGTCGCCATCCTCGCCAGCTACCTCCATGCCTACAACCGCCATGATCGCCGGCGCAAGGAACCCTCACTCGCTTTGGTTCCCATCGATGAAGCATTCTCCAAACTCTCCGGCGAGCGCATTCAAAATTGTATCCAAGCCATTTCGGAACTCGACCTACAGGGCCTGTTTTCCATGTCGAGCGGTAACATTCCCTATGCCTTCAGACATTGTGACGAACTCATCATTATCTCCCGCAAGGAAGAACGCCGCGGCAGCCGCGTCGGCATACGCAACGTCCCGATTGTCCTCTTCCGCGACACCCCCGAGGGCCGAAGCTGGATTGAGGAACGCGAATCGCCCCAACCCGACGAACCCTGAGAACAGACCCTCGCAGTGCCCGACATCCTTCACGCATTCGCCCGCATCTATCAAAAGTCCGCCGCCGGTCGCCGTGGCGTGACGAAGGATTATACCGTCCAATACGAAATTTTCCTACGCGCTGCCGGGGCGGCCGATGGCGACGAACGCGAGATCGCCGAAAAGGAATTGGTCGTCGCCGAACGGCAATCTAACGGACTATTCGTCATCGACCGCCATCCGCGCAGCGGCAACAAACTGCGCCTTCGTCTCGCCCGCATTGGCGGGGAAGAATGGCTGTTTTCCCAGACCGTTCTTGCGGCACCTTCCGACAAGCGAACCGCCCTTGCCGCATTCTTCGAGGAAGCCTCGTCTCGTCCTGTTCCCAATACCTGGCAACTCGCGTGGAAGAACTGGTTTTCAGAACTCTCCCAACGTGCCCGTGACGGTCTAACCATCCAGCCATTCAAACCGGATGACCCCGCTGGCAATGCCGAACTGGTCAAAGCGCTGAATGGAATCCTGCACTGGCAATGCGAAGCGCTTATCCGCTATGCCAGCACCAGCATCTGCGGCGATTCAAAGCGACTTCAAATACTGGAACCCCGCCTGCGCGTTGCGCTCGCCGAAATCACGGGTCATCCCTCCCTCGAATCCTTCGGTATCTTCCGCAAACCGCGCTCGGTCACATTCCACGGCCCGCTCATCCTCCAACTCGGTGGCACGACGATTGACTTTTCGGTGTTTCCGGCACCCGTCACCTTGTCGGAAACCAACTTCACGCAATCCTCAGCCATTTCGACAACCGCACCCCTTTGTCTAACTGTTGAGAACGAGGACGTTTTTTTCGAACTCGCCGCAGGCAATCCAGGGATACTGATCATCCAAACCAGCTTTCCCGGCTCTGCGGCATTGCGACTCCTTAGACTGCTGCCAGCGGAGCTGCCGTTCCATCACTTCGGCGACAGCGACCCCGCGGGCACCGACATCCTCCGCGACCTCCGTGAAAAAACCGGCCGCACCATCCGCCCACTGCTGATGCGTCATCGACACCTTCCCCACACCAAACGCCAGCCTCTGGGCGAACACGACATTCAGACCCTCGAGCGCCTGCTGAAAATGGACCTGATCGAGGATCTTCACCCGCATCTCACGGAAATTCTCGAATCTGGAGAAAAAGGGTCCTTCGAACAGGAATCCATTCCTGTCACCGAAGTATGGGAAGCGCTGGCCCCGTTCATTCCGACGACGACTTAAAAGGAGCCGCCGATTTTTTCGATCCCGCTCCACACCCCGGTGGGGGTCACCCTGAAAAAGTGGCCGGAAAATGGCCGGAAGTCACTTTTTGGGCACAAAAAAGGGAGCCTCTTGGACTCCCTAAGTTGTTGATTTTCAAAGAGAAGTGCTCGAAAGAGGACTCGAACCTCCACAGGTTTCCCTACTAGATCCTTAGTCTA
>JBAXPF010000215.1:0-7459 GCA_037132955.1 Verrucomicrobiota bacterium
ACATCGCCGAGGAAGTCATCGCCGCCGCCAAGGCCCGCGAAGAAGCCCTCCGCAACAAGTAGCGCGCCCATCTGCGGCACATCCACAGCCCTGTAGCGGCGGTCTGCGACTACTTTTCCCCTGCGGGAAAAGTCGCTGGCCTATGCCAAGCGGCATCTCTTGCGCATCGACACCCACAGAGCGCCGGAGCAGGAAACCTATTGAGCGCCGCCGGATGCCGCACCCATGCCCCCATCAAGCACCCGCGCAAACACCAGCGAGTCCCGCCCGCTCGCCTCGTATTGCAACCTCCTGGCCGCGGGCAGATCCTCCACCGTCGCCGGACTGTAACCTAACCGTTTGTTGAAAAAGTCCGCCGCGCGGTTGGTCAGCGCAAACACCCGCGCAATGCCCCGCTCGCGCGCCATCGCTTCGGCGTGCCGCACCAACTCAATGCCATAACCCCGGCCAGCATGCGATTGTTTCACATGCAGGCAGGCGACCTCGGCACAGCCCTCGGCGGCATACTCGTGCAAGGCCACGCTACCGACAACGTTGTCGTCAATCGCCATGACCCGGAAATCCTCTATCCGGGATTGGATGTCCTCATAAGTGCGCGCTACCAGCTTGGTGCGCCGCACCGCCCGGCCGATCATTCCTAACAACTCGGGAATATCCTCCTCGCGCAGGTTCCGGATCACCCGGTAGCTGTCGGCATGGATCATGGTGCCCACACCTTCGTTGAAGAACAACTCATCCACCAGCACGCCCTGGCGCCGGCCGTTGAGCACGTGCACGCGGGGCACCCCGCGCTGGCAGGCGGCAGCCGCGGCCCGCAGCAAGGCCGCCCCGGCACCACTCGCGCGGCAGGCCAGCGCCTCGGCGTCGGCGGCGCGGATGGCATGGACCGGTTCGCCATCAATCAGGATCGCCTCTTCTAACAGCGCGATGATTTTCGCGACGCCGATGCCCTTGGCGAAATCCACCACCGGACGATCCAGCGGCCCGGTGGCCGTGGCGTCGATGATGGCGGATTGCCCGCGGGCGAGAATTTCGAGGGTTTCGCGGACGGCCTCGGGGTCGGTGATGGGTTTGGCCACCCGTGCCGCCATGATCTCACACTCCAGCGTCCAATCGTAGAGGTCCTTCAAATCGCCGCCCAGCACCCCGAGCACCAACTTCACCCCCAAGTCCTCCAGCACGGCCAAATCCAACAAGGTTTCCGCAATCGCGGGCTCCGGCAACAACCCGGCTTCAATCAACACGAAAAACACCTTGCCGCGGAATTGCGGAATGTATTGGAGGACTTCTCGAACGTCACTTTGCTGCGCCACGGGTGCATCCTACCCAATCCACCCGCCTCCCGCAAGGATGGCATGCGGAATTCATCCGGCCATGCCATCCGGATTGCGTGCTAGAGCCCGGAATGTTCGCTGCTGCCACCACCCGTGCTGAGGAAACGATAATACACCTCCAACATCAGGACGCAGAGACAAGTGCGGTAGGTCTTGTCCCCGACGTAGGTGGGTGCCGCCGCACGGATCTTTTGGCCGCCACCCGGCACTTTCCATGAGCCGTCGGCCTCCTGGTTGCCGAGGAGTTGATCGCGGAAGATGGCGTTGTAGCGTTTCCAATCCTCGCCGCCGCTTTGCATCATGGCTTGCGACTCGTAGTAGTGACCGTATAGGTCGCAGGTGCTGCCGTTGTAATTGAACTGGGTGTTGTCGAGCACATACTTGGTGGCCTTGCGCACTTGCGCACTGTTGCCCTTGCCCCACATTTGATTGCAAAGCATGCCCACTCCCGTGAGGGTGCAATAATCGCCCACGCCGGAGGCCGGACCGGTGTAGCCGTAGCCGCCATCGGGATTCTGACAGCCCGCCAGGTATTTGAGACCATGCGTGATGCATGAGTTCATCCCTTGGTATCTGATGCCGGTGTGGCTGCACGCGCTCAATGCCTGGATCTGCCATCCGGTGACGGACACATCGGTGTGGCCGCCTTCCTTGGCGTAGGCATAGGCCCAGCCGCCATTGGTGTTTTGGTTGTCGATGATGAACTGGCCGGCCTTCTGGGTGACCTCTGCCAAATAATCGACGGGTTGCCCCACCTCCTTGCAGAAGGTGGTGGCCTCGCCCAACGCGTAAGTGGCAATCGCATGCTCGTAGGACCACGAGTTGGCGGAGGGATTATCCGCCATCCGGCCGTCGTTTTTCATGCCCAGATTGACGAGATAGACGATGCCGCTCATGCAGGATTCGCCGAATTCCGGGGAGGCCGGCGTTTCGCAGTGGCCGAAGTAGGCGAGCAGGGCCAAACCGGTCATGGCCACCTTGCTCTGACCGTTCCACGATCCGTCCGAATTCTGATTGGCCTTGAGCCACTGCAAGCCCTTGAGCACCGCATCTTCACTGGCAGGATTGCCGCCATTGGCGGCGATGCTTTGCAGGCGGTTTCCCCTAACACAACGCTTGTTATAGATCGGTGGAAGGAGTGGGCCGATGAGGTGGCCTATGCCATCCCCATCGCCAAAACCGCGCCCGCGTCCTTTGCCCTTGCCGAAGCCGTCGCCGATGCCGGTGCCACCCAGCCCGCCGGTCGCGCCGCTGCCAAGAGTGGACAGCGCGTTGAGCGGACCGAACACCTCAGTCTGCTCGGGAAGAATGAGCGGGGCACGCGCATTATCCGCCACCACCCGGCGGGTGCCGCTTACCGGAACAATTTGCTTCAACTTTCTCTCCTTCAATTGGTGCTCCGCATCGCGCGCGCTGCCACCCCCGCCCGGCGGGATGGTGACGACATACGTCTCGGGGGCCGGTTGAGGTAGGGTTTGGAATATCCAGTAAGCGCCAAGGGCGATGATCAGCACGTGGATGACGATCGCAATGGTTAGAGCTCTGCCTCCAAGCTTGTCCCACAGGGTCAATGAGGTGGCCACAGGAGCATGCGGGTCTGAATCATTCAATGAGTTCATGGTTGGGTTGGGTTGGGTTGCTGACAATGAAATACCCGATAAACCGCCTGCACAAATACCGGAATCCATCGGATTTATTCATTAATATCTTTGTATCAGATTGTCGGTTTTCGCCAAGCAGTATTTTTGTTATTTTTCCCGTTGACGCGTTCTGACAATTTGGATTTACTCCACTGTTGTTTTCTGCCACTCATGGTCTCCGCCTGTGACCTCGCATCGTCGCTTACTGCCTTGGGTTGTGCCGGATCCAGCGATTGGTCCCGCACGCATCGGCACCACTGACACCTTCAGTCGTCAGAGTCATGGTGCGGCGAACCCGCAATTCCCATGACTGACCGAACGGCTCCAGATCCCTCTGACGACGAGTTGGTGTTACGCGCCAAAGCGGGCGAGTTGTCTGCCTTCGAGAACCTGGTCCAGCGCCACGAGAAGCGGGTGTACTCACTGGCGTTGCGCCTGTTGAGGCAGGAGCAGGACGCCGAGGACGTGACCCAGCAAACGTTCCTCAGCGCGCTGGAGCATCTGGCCGGGTTTCGTGGCGAGGCCGGGTTCGCCACCTGGTTGCTGCGCATTGCCACCCATGCGGCGCTCAAGACCCTCCGCAAACAAGGCGGTTTGCAGAGGGTTTCATTGGAGGCGGCCACCGAAAACACGGAAAACGAACAGGCAATCCCGCATCCTGAGTATATCGCGGATTGGCGACAGTCGCCGGCACAATTGGTGGAACGCAACGAGACCCGCCGCCTGCTGGATGAGGCACTTGCCAGCCTGGACGAAAAGCATCGGCTCGTTTTCCTGCTCCGCGATGTGGAGGGCCTGTCCGTGAGGGAAACTGCCGAGGCACTCGGCTTGGGCGAAGCCAATGTCAAGGTGCGCTTGCTGCGCGCCCGGCTGCAATTGCGCGAGCTGCTGACGCGCACGCTGGGCGATCCAGAGTCGCGCGTCAGCCGCGCACCTCATCACCATGGCTGAGACGCCGGTCTCGTCGCCCGCCGCACCGCAAAAAATACTTGCGGTTTTATTGTAACTTTCCCGCCGCTCGCGGCCCGGTTCGAGTGGAGTCTCTTTATGAAGTGCGAAGACATGCTGGCAGTGCTCAATGAATACGTGGACGGCACGATTGATCCGTCCATCTGCGCGGAATTTGAGCAACACATGGCCGGCTGCAATCCGTGCCAAGTGGTCGTGGACAATATCCGCCAGACCATCACGCTCTATAAAAACGGCCAACCCTATGAACTGCCAGTTAGGTTTCGGGAGCAGTTGCACGAAGCATTACGCGAACGGTGGAAAGATAAATTCTCCGCGAAGTGATCAGGGAGAACGGAGGACTCATCATCTCCTCTCATTCAGCTGGGGTGAGCAATGCAGGTCCGCTCATCGCCTTGGCTTGATTCCATGGGGACAACTCTCGCACCGCACGGGAAACCGCCTGGGAATATCCCGGATCGAATAAAACCTGTAACTTCCAGACCGCTCGCGGCTCAGTCAAAAACAGACGGATCAATTCAATCGGATTGTCTAATCTCACTAACTACCCACCAAGCCAACAGCATGGAACGCATCATCCGCCGCTTCGCCGGTACATTCATCCTCGTCAGCCTTGTGCTCGCCCATTACCACAGTCCCCATTGGCTGTGGGTGACCGCATTCGTGGGCTTCAACCTGCTCCAGTCATCGTTCACAAACTTTTGCCCGCTGGAAATCATCCTCCGCAAACTCGGCGTGGGGAGCTGACTGCACCACCGTCAGATGGGAGTGACCGGAAATCGACCGGCCCGGCGAAATGCCGCCAACTCCCGACCTGCAACATCTCAATCTAACCTGTTATGAAATCATTGCCCGCATGCTTGCTTGTCATCCTGCTCGCCTCCGCTTGTCACAAGAAGACCGTCCCCATGCCGCCGTCGGACACCGCCCAGCCCGTGGCGGTTCACCTCACACTCGCCACCCTCGAAGCCCATCAGGCGACCGAGGACGTCGTCGGTACCGTGCGCTCGAAACAACGTGCCGTCATCGAGGCGAAAGTCAGCGGCCGCCTCGTCCAATACCTCGCCGCCCCCGGCCAATTGGTGAAATCCGGCGAGCTGCTGGCCGAGTTGGATGTGCAGGAAATCCGCGCCCGGCGCGAGCAGGCCAAAGCCTTGTTAGACCAAGCGCAGCGCGATTTGGCCCGCCAGGAACAACTGATCGCCAACAAGGCCACCAGCCAGCAGGAACTCGATGCCGCCGCCGCCCGCTCCAAGGTGGCCATCGCCGGACTCAGCGAGGCTGAGACCATGTTAGGTTATGCCCGCGTCACCGCCCCCTTCGACGGGGTGGTCACCCGCAAGCTTGCCGATGTCGGGGATCTGGCGATGCCCGGCAAGCCGCTGTTGGAAATCGAGGCGCCCACCGTGCTGCGCTTCGAAACCGACCTGCCGGAAAGCCTGCTCAACCGCATCCAGGCCGGTGCATCCCTCGCCATCACCATCCCCTCGCTGCCCAAGCCGCTGGCCGCCACCGTCTCCGAAATCTCCCCGGTGGCCGATGCCCTCAGCCGCACGTTTCTCGTCAAGCTCGACCTGCCGGATGCCGCCGGCCTGCGCCCCGGCCAGTTCGGCCGCGTCGCCGTGCCCGTGGCGGAAGCCAAGTTGTTGTTAGTCCCGCGCCAGGCGGTGCTCCGGCGCGGCCAGATCGAGGCGGTGTTTGTGGTGAGGAACAGCCGCGCCACGTTGCGCCTGGTGAAGACCGGAAAATTGTTGGGTGAGAAGCTCGAGATTCTCTCCGGCCTCGAGCCCGGCGATCCGGTGGTGACCGGCGATGCCGCCCTGCTCACCGACGGCCAACCCGTGACGCCCGCACAGCCATGAGCCACTCACCCACCGCTTCCCATGGGCCTGGCATCGCGGGCCGGATTGCGGCCGCCTTCATCGATTCCAAGCTCACCCCGCTGATCATCATCGCGGCCGTTTTGTTAGGCGCGGCGGCCATCGTGTTGTTGCCGCGCGAGGAGGAACCGCAGATCAAGGTGCCGATGGTGGATGTGATGGTCGCCATGCCTGGCTCCAGCGCCAAGGAGGTCGAGGAACGTGCAACCCGCCCGATGGAGAAATTGTTATGGGAGTTGTCCGGTGTGGAATACATCTATTCCACTTCGCGGGACAGTGAGAGTCTGCTCATTGTACGGTTCAAGGTCGGCGAGGACCCGCAAGCCAGCCTGGTGAAACTCACCGAGAAACTGCGCTCGAACTTCGACCGCATCCCGCCCGGCGTGGGCGCGCCGCTGGTCAAACCCAAGAGCATCGATGACGTGCCGATCCTCGGCCTCACATTTCACAGCACCCGCTACGACCACCTCACCTTGCGGCGGCTCGCCGCACAGGTCGAGGAATCGATCAAGCAAGTGCCGCTGGTGGCCGAGACCACCCTCATCGGCGGCGCCCGCAAAACGGTGCGCGTGATCCTCGATCCAGTTAGATTGGCGTCCCGCAGTCTCAGTCCGGCAGGCATCATTCCGATGTTGCAACAGGCCAACCGCCAGTTCCGCGCCGGCGGCCTCACCACCGCCAACCGCGAGGTGTTGGTGGAAACCGGCGCCTTCCTGAAATCCGCCGAAGAGGTGGGCAACGTGGTCGTCGGCGTGTTCGGCGCGCGCCCGGTCTATCTGCGCGAGGTGGCCGACGTCGTCGATGGCAGCGAGGAGCCCGGCCAATACGTGCTGTTTGGCTCGGGATCCCAACAGGGGAACGGGCGGCCCGCCCGTTTACTTTCCCCCATTGAGGAACCTGCCGTCACCCTCAGCATCGCCAAGCGCCCGGGTGCCAATGCCATTGCCGTCACCGGCGAGGTGCTGCGCAAGGTCGAGTTGCTCAAAGGCACCCTCATTCCCGCCGATGTGGCAGTGGATGTCACCCGCAACTACGGCGAGACGGCTGCGGAAAAGTCCAACGAGTTGTTATTGCACATGGGCATCGCCATTTTCGGCGTTTCGCTGCTGATCTGGCTGACGCTGGGTTGGCGTGAATCGGGCATCGTGGCGGTGGCCATACCCGCCACGCTCGCTCTCACTTTGTTGGTGTTTTACCTGTATGGCTTCACGCTCAACCGCATCACCCTGTTCGCGCTGATCTTCAGCATCGGCATCCTCGTCGATGACGCCATCGTCGTGGTCGAAAACATCGTCCGCCATTTCCACCTCCCGGCTAACAAAGATAGAAACTGGTCGGCCATCGCCGTCGAAGCCGTCAACGAGGTCGGCAATCCGACCATCCTCGCCACCTTCGCGGTGATTGCCGCGGTGTTGCCGATGGCCTTTGTCGGCGGTCTGATGGGCCCCTATATGCGGCCGATCCCGATCGGTGCGAGTGCCGCCATGTTCTGGTCATTGTTAGTCGCCTTCATCGTCACCCCGTGGGCGTCCATCCGCATCCTGCGCTGGGGGAAAAAGTATGGGGAGCGCCTGCTCTCTGATGGGGAGCGCCTGCTCTCTGATGGGGAGCGCCTGCTCTCTGATGGGGAGCGCCT
>JBAXPF010000216.1:0-7446 GCA_037132955.1 Verrucomicrobiota bacterium
ATCAACATCCTCAACGGGGTGGCAGCCAGCACCGCCACGGCCCGCACGCTCACCCTCAGCGGCACCAGCACAGCCGCCAACAGCGTCAGTGGCATCATCGCCAACAACGGCGCGGGGGTGATGAGCCTGGCCAAGTCGGGAGCGGGCACCTGGCTCCTCTCCGGAGCCAACACCTACACCGGCGTGACCACCATCAGCGCCGGCATCCTCAAATTGGGAAATGCCAACGCATTGGGAACCACCACGGGAGGCACGACGCTGAGCGGCGGGACCTTGGACCTCAACGGCCAGAGCATCGGGGCGGAGACGATCACTCTAAGCGGCACTTCCGCGCTGGTCAACAACAGTGGAACCGCCGCCAGTCTGAGCGGCAGGATCAGCGGATTGCGGAACTCCACCACCATGGGTGGCACCGGCGATCTCACGCTGAGTGGGGTCATTGCCAGCAGTGGCACCAGCACCACGGCCTGGAGCAAAGTGGGCACCGGCAAACTCACCTTGAGCGGTGCCAATACCTATAGCCGTGCATTGACCATCAGTGCGGGCGTTGTCAACATTCAACATGCCACTGCGCTGGGGACCACCGCCGGAGCCACTTCGGTGACTGCGGGAGCGGCCTTGGAGATACAAGGCGGCATCACGGTGGGAGCGGAAGCACTCACCCTCCGCGGCACGGGCATCGGCACCGCTGGCGCGTTGCGCAACATCAGCGGCACCAACATCTACGGCGGCTTGGTCACGCTGGGGGCGGCCACCCGCATCAACTCGGACGCCGGCACGCTGACGTTGAGCAACACCGGCACCATCGCCGGCACCTTCGCCCTTGCGGTGGGCGGGGCGGGCAACACCACCATCAACGGCATCATCGGCATCAGCAGCAGCCCCCTGACCAAGGACGGGGCCGGCATCCTCACACTGGGCGGCGTCAACACCTACACCGGGGTGACCACCCTCAGCGACGGCACTTTATCGGTGGCCACCATCGGCAATGGCGGAGTGGCCGGCAATCTCGGCACGGCGACCAACGCCGCGGCCAATCTCGTGTTCGATGGCGGGACGCTGCGCTACACCGGGGCGAGCGCCAGCTCCGACCGCAACTTCACGATCACTTCCGGCATGCTGGCCAGCTTCGAGGTAAGCGCCAACAACCTGACCCTGTCCGGCACGAGCCCGGCGAGCAACGGTGGCCTGACCAAGACCGGAGCGGGCACGCTCACCCTCACAGCCAGCCAGCTTTACACCGGGACGACGACCGTCAGCGCGGGCACGCTGGCGCTCAGCGGGGCGGGTGCCATCGCGGATACTTCCGCCGTGAACATTGCGGCCGCGGCCATCCTGAATATTTCCGCCATCACCGCCAGCGGGGAAACCATCGCCTCGCTGACCGGCGTCAGTGGTTCCTCGGTCGTATTGGGGGCGAAAAATCTAACCACTGGCGATGCCACCAGCACCAGCTTTGGCGGGGTGCTCAGCGGCACGGGCGGGGTCCTAACCAAAGTTGGGGCCGGCACGCTCACCCTCAGCGGCAGCAACACCCACACCGGCGGCACCACCATCAGCGCCGGCGCGCTGAGCGTGCCCGGTTCTGCCGCGCTGGGCCTGGAGACCAACGTTCTAACAATCGGCAGCGGGGCCACCCTCAAGGCGAGCGATTCATTCAGCACGTCGCGGGCCACCACGCTGGGTGGAGCGGGCACCGGCGTGGGCGGCAGCATCGAGGTGGCCACTGGCAAGACCTTGGACTACACGTCCGGCTCGAGCATCGGCGGCAGCGGCAGTTTGATCAAGACGGGTGCGGGCACGTTGTTTCTCGAAGGCACCAATGCCTTCACCGGCGGACTTTACATCCAGGCCGGCACGCTCGCTGCCAACAGCCAGGAGGCCCTCGGCGCGGTACCCAGCGCGGGCAGCAGCAACTACGGCCTGCACCTGTACGATGGTGCCACTTTCCAGATTCAGGTGGGCTCGTGGGCGACCTATCGGCAATTGGAGTTGGTGGGCAACTTAGTCGGCTCGGGCGGGGTGGACAAAGTCGATGTCACCGGCAGTTTCACCCATCAGCGCAACGGCCTGGTCACCGGGGCCGGCAAACTGGATCTGGTCGGCACCGGCACGCTGATTCTAACGGCGGCCAACACCTACAGCGGCGGCACGCTCATTGAGAACGGCGTGTTGCAGGTCAACAACAGCAGCGGCAGCGCCACCGGCAGCGGCGCGGTGAGCGTGGCCAGTGGCGGCACCCTGAGCGGCTTGCCGAGCGCACCCGGGTATCCGGGGATCACCGGATCGGTTGCGGGCACGGTGACGTTGCTGAGCGGAGGCAGGCTGTTAGCCAGCAGCGGCACCACTCTGACACTGGGCGGACTGGCACTGAGCGGGGGGGCGCTGGAGTCCCTGCAGATCGGCTCGCTGACCTCCACGAGTCTGGTCAACATCAGCGGCAGCAACCTGTTCACCCTTCCGAGTTCCGGCACCTCGACCCTCGACATCGTCAACACTGGTGCGATGGGGGTTGGCACCTATCACCTGTTTGACTACACCGGCACCGCTCTCTCCAACATCTCCAACGTGGTGTTGGCCAACTCCCATAGCGGCTTGTTCAACTTGAGCCTGGTCAACAACACCGCCAACACCTCCATCGACCTCGCCGTCACCAGCATTACCCAGCAGTGGAAAAAAGGCGGCACTAACACCAACTGGAGCACCACGGGCAACTGGTGGGCCAGCGGGGTGCCGGATGGGGTTGGCGCGGCGGCGGCATTCCTCGATAACAGCGGCACCGCAGGCTTCGGCACGACCGAGGCGATCACCCTCGACGGCAACAAAACCGTCGGCTCAGTCATTTTTCAAAACGCGGCCACTGCCTTCACCATCGGCACCGCCACCGGACAATCCCTGACCATGGACGAAACCGGATCCATGGCCACCATCAGCGTGCTCAGCGCCCCAACCTCGGCGAATCACGTGATGAGCGTGGCGCTGGTTCTAACCGACAATTTGACGGTCAATATTGCGGCCGGCAACTTTGGCCTGGACCTCAGCGGAGCCATCAGCGGCAGTGGCAAAACCCTGACCAAAACCGGTGCAGGCCCGCTCACCTTGAGCGGCGCGGCGGCCAACACCTACAGCGGCCTGACACAAGTGGCCGCCGGCACCCTCAATCTGAACAAGACCGCCGGCGTCAATGCGATCGGATCGGGCGGCTTGCAAATCGACTCTAACGCGACGGTCGTGCTGCTGGCATCCAACCAGATTGCGGATAGCGCAACGGTGACGGTCAATGGCACCTTGGCGCTTGGCACATTTTCGGAAACCCTCGCCATCTTGGCGGGCGGCGGCGCGGTGACCACCAGCAGCGGCAGCGTGCTCACCCTCAACAGCGCCACGGATTCCACGTTCCTCGGCACCATCAATGGGGCGGGTGGTCTCGCCAAGGCCGGCAGCGGCACCCTGACACTCAATGGCAGCAACACCTACACCGGCGGCACGGCCATCAATGCGGGCACCTTGCAGGTCGGGGCGGATCACAATTTGGGCGGCACCGGTGCGATCACCTTTGGCGGCGGCACGCTGGCGTTTTCGGCGGGCTTCAGCAGCAGCCGCAACCTAACACTCAACAGCGGCGGCGGCACCCTCGACAACAGTGGCAGCACGGCCACCTTGACCGGGGTGATCAGCGGCAGCGGGGCCCTGACCAAGACCGGCATTGGCACCGTGCAGCTCACCGGCACCAACAGTTACACCGGTGCCACCACCATCAACAATGGCATCCTGCAAATCAGCAACGCCGCCGCCCTGGGCATCACTGGCGCGGGCACCACCATCAACGCGGGCGGTGAGCTCAAAATCAACGGCGATGGCATTGTGCTCAACGAGGCCATCACCCTCCATGGCGGCTCTTTGTGTAATTCGACCGGCACCAACACTTTTAGCGGGACCCTGACCCTGACGGCCAATTCCATGCTGGATACCGATGCAACCAAACTCATCATCACCAGCGGCATCAGCCAGAGTGGCGGCACCTACGGACTGGTCAAGGATGGTCCCGGCACCGTCGAGTTGAAGGGAACTAACACCTACACCGGTGAGACCCAGGTGTTGGCAGGCACCTTGAGTTTGTTCAATGGCGCGGCCATCGTCGACACCGCCGCGCTAAGCCTGGCCAACACCGCGGGAGTGACCCTGGAACTCCACACCAGTGAAACCATCGGCTCACTCGCCGGCGGCGGCTCCAGCGGCGGCGACGTCAACCTCGGCTCCTGCACCCTGACCACCGGCAATGCCAGTGACACGATTTTCGCCGGCAGCATCAGCGGCAGCGGTTTCCTGGTCAAAGCCGGCTCCGGCACGCTGACCCTCTCCGGCAGCAACTCCTACACCGGCGGCACCACCATCAGCGCCGGTGCCTTGAGCGTGGCCGCGTCCTCCGCGCTGGGCCTGGAGGCTAACAATCTAACCATCAGCAGTGGCGCCACCCTCAAGCTGAGCGATTCCTTCAGCACGTCTCGCGCCACCACCCTGGGTGGGGCGGGTGGAGGGGCCGGCGGCACCTTCGAGGTGGCGGCTGGCAAGGTTCTGACCTACACCTCCGGCTCGGTCATCGGCGGCAGCGGCAGTTTGATCAAGACGGGCGCCGGCTCACTGGCCATCGGCGGAGTGGACAGCTATACTGGGGGCACATACATTCAGGCCGGCACCCTGGTGGTCAACAGTGGCTATGCGCTCGGACCCCTCCCGACCCTGGGCAACAGCAACTATGCCGTCCACATCTCCGCCGGGGCGACCATCCAGCTGGCGACCAATTCCTGGTCCACCGACCGGCAGCTCGAGTTGATCAGCGGCACGGCCAATGTGGACGTCACCAGTGGCGTCAGCATCGTGCGCAATGGCGCGATCTATGGCAGCGGCGCGATGAATTCAATGGGCGCGGGCACCTTGATCATCAACAACAACGGCAGCAACCCCAACACTTATACCGGCGGCACGATCATTGCCAACGGCATTTTGCAGATCAACAACAGCGGCGGCAGCGCCACCGGCACCGGCGCGGTCACCGTCATGAGCGGCGGCACCCTCAGCGGCCTCACGGCTCAAGGCGCGAGCACTGGAACCACCGGCTCCATTGCCGGAAGCGTCGCCATCCAAAACGGCGGCAAGTTGTTGACGCTCAGCGGCGGCACCCTGACGCTGGGGGGGCTGACGCTGGATGCGGGATCGCTCAATACTTTCCAGTTAGGGACGCTGACCGCCACCAGTCTGGTCAATGTCACGGGCAGCAACTTGTTCACGTTGCCGGGCTCCGGCACCTCGACCATCAACATCGTCAACACCGGCGCGATGGGCATCGGCACCTATAGCCTCTTCAACTACAGCGGCACGGCTTTCTCCGACATTTCCACCCTGGCCCTGGCCAACCTGCAAAGCGGCTTGTTCAATCTGAGCCTGGTCAACAACACGGCCAACACCTCGATCGATCTCAGTGTCTCCGCCATTTTGCAGCAGTGGAAAAAAGGCGGCTCCAATACCAACTGGAGCACGGATGGCAACTGGTGGGTCACCGGAGGCGGGCCCAATGCCGCCGGCGCGGCGGCCGCGTTCATCAATAACAATCCGGCGGGCGGCGGCGCGGCGTTCGCCGCCACCGAAGCGGTCACCATCGATACCAGCAAGACCGTGGGCACCCTCGCCTTTCAAAACAGCGGCACTGCTTTCACGCTCAGCGCCTCGACCGGCCAGACCTTGACCCTCGACAATAATGGCGTGAATGCCAGCATCCAGGTCTTCAGCGCGCCGACCACGGCCAACCATGGGATCAGCGCCCCCATCATCCTGCTCGATGACGTGACGGCCGATATTGCCGCCGGCAGCTACGGCTTGAACCTCAGCGGCGTGATCAGCGGCGACCAAACCGTAACCAAAACCGGCGCCGGTCCGCTGACCTTGAGCGGGACCGCCGCCAACACCTACACCGGCTTGACCGAAGTGGCCGCCGGCACCCTCAATCTCAATAAAACTGCCGGTATCGATGCCATCAGCTCCGGCGGCTTGCAAATCAACTCCGGCGCGACCGTGACGTGGCTGGCATCCAACCAAATCGCGGACGCCGCAGGCGTGACGGTCAATGGCACGCTCGCCCTTGGCGTCTATTCCGAAACGATTGCCGGCTTGGACGGCCGCGGCGCGGTGACCCTCGGCGGCAGCAGCGTGCTAACTGTCAGCGGTGACACGGATTCGACCTTCTTCGGCAGCATCAGTGGCGCGGGAAGCCTCGCCAAGGCCGGCACCGGCACCCTCACGCTCAGTGGTGCCAGCAGCTACACCGGCGGCACGGCCATCACTGGCGGCACCTTGCAGGTTGGCGCAGACAACAATTTGGGCGGCACCGGTGCGATTACCTTTGACGGCGGCACGCTCGCGTTCTCGGCCGGCTTCAGCAGCGCCCGCAATCTAACTCTCAACAGCGGCGGCGCCACCCTCGACTCCAACGGCAGCGGCGTCACCCTAAGCGGCGTGATCAGCGGCAGCGGCACCCTGACCAAGATCGGCAGCGGCACCGTGGCGCTCAACACCGCCAACAGCTACACCGGCGCGACCATTATCAACAATGGCATCCTGCAGATCAACAACGCCGCCGCGCTGGGGACCAGCGGCGCGGGCACCACCATCAACGCGGGCGGCGAACTCGAACTCAACGGCAACGGTCTCACGCTGAGCGAGGCGCTCACCCTCAATGGCGGTTCGCTCTGCAACTGTGCGGGAACCAATACCTATAGCGGAACCCTGACCCTGACAAACCATTCCACACTCGATGCCGATGCCGGCACGCTGAGCATCACCAACGGAATTGGCGAGAGTGGCGGTGCCTACGGGGTGGCCAAGACCGGCTCCGGCACCATCGAGTTAAGGGGCACCAACACCTACACCGGCACCACCCATATCCAGGGTGGCACACTGAGCCTGTTCAATGGCGCGGCCGTTTCTAACAGCGGCGCGATCATCCTTGACGATGTGGCCGGCGCCACCTTGCAACTCAACGCCAGTGAAACCATCGGCTCGCTCGCGGGCGGCGGCACCAGCGGCGGCAATGTGGTCATCGGCGCCACCACCCTCACCACCGGCGATGCCAGTGACAGCAGCTTTGGCGGCGTGATCAGCGGCAGCGGCGGCGTGCTTGTCAAACAAGGAGCCGGGACCATGACCCTCACCGGCAGCAACACCTACACCGGTGGCACCACCATCAGCGCCGGCACCTTGAGCGTGACGGCATCCTCCGCGTTGGGCCTTGAATCCAATGTTCTAACCATCAGCGCCGGTGCCACCCTCAAGGCGGCCAATTCCTTCAGCAACTCACGGGTCACCACGCTGGGCGGCACCGGTGGGGCCAGCTCTGGCGGCACCATCGAGGTGGCCACCGGCAAGACCTTGGACTACACATCCGGCTCGAGC